>CAZUGY010000081.1:0-16390 GCA_964620265.1 uncultured Alcaligenaceae bacterium | reverse complement strand
CGGGAATCGCCGTCCACCCTCCTCAGCGCAGCATCACCGCCACGACCACGAGCCCCGCCATCGCGAAACCGAGCAGCACGAGATAAACGAGCCCGACCACCAACGCGCGTAGCGCGCCCGCCCACCAGCGGCCGCCGTATACGCCCTGCCGCGCGCGCATCACGTAGAAGACGATCCAGGCAGCGATGACGTAGCGCGTGAGGGCGAACGGCAGCAGCATCATCGCGAGCAGCATCACCGCCGCGAAGGCGTGCAGGTGCGCGCTGTACACGAGGTGCTCGGCATAGCGCTGCGGACGCCCGGGATACGCGCGGCCACGACCGAGGTAGGCGAGCTTCAGCAACAGCGCGAAGGCCGGCAGCAGCGCCACCACCGCATAGGGTCCGTAGCGCAGCATGCCCGCGTAGATCCGCTCCGCCTTCTCCGCTTCCGGCAGCGTCTTGAAGTGGTCCCAGCGCTGGCGCACCTGCGCGGGCAACCAGATCTGCTCGCTGCCCACGCGCAGGGTGAAATTGCCCTCCTTGTCGATGCCGAAGATCGAGCCGCTGCCACCCTCCACGCCTTCGACGGCGGACGGACGCGCACGGCCGTCCACGAACACGACCTCGTCGGAGAAGGTACCGGGCGACTGCAGCAGGCCGATCGCGGCGAAGAGCACGAGGTAGAGCACGAGGAAGAGCCGCGCGGGACGGATGTAGCGCTTGCGGCGGCCGCGCAGGTACTCCTGCGTGAGGAAGCCCGGCCGCGCGACGAGCGCCGCCAGGGTGCGCCAGAAGCGCCCGTCCAGGGCGAAGTAACGCCCCGCCGCCTCGCGCATGAAGGCGTTGAACGTGGGCAGCGCGACGCGCGTTTCCTGTCCGCAATTGCCACAGAAGTGGCCCGGCGCATGCGCGCCGCAGTTGCGGCAGGTGTCGGGGGCCGGATCCGGACGGTACACTGCGGCGTCGCGATTCGTGGACGTCATGGCATGCGTAGGATACTGACTGTGCTCGCGTCGTGCGTGGCGCTCGTGGCGGCGCCGGGTGCGCGCGCCGTCGACGACGGCAAGGCGGTGGCGCCGTTCGCCGCCACGCCCATGTGGGTGGTCGACGAGATGCTGCGGCTCGCCGCCGTGGGTCCGTCCGACTTCGTGATCGACCTGGGCTCCGGCGATGGCCGCCTCGTGCTGGCTGCCGTGGGCACCTTCGCTGCGCGCGGCGGATTCGGCGTCGACATCGATCCGACCCTGGTCGACTACGCCAACCGCAAGGCCCGCGCCGACGGCCTCTTCGACCGCGCGCAGTTCTTCGAGCGCGACCTCTTCGAGACGGACATCAGCAAGGCCACGGTGGTGACGGTGTATCTCCTGCCGATCGCGATGGAGCGCCTGCAGCGCAAGCTCCAGGCCGAGCTCGCGCCCGGCACGCGCGTGGTGTCGCACGACTATCCGTTCCGCTCGTGGCTGCCGCAGCGCGTCGTGGCCCTCGACGTGCCGGAGAAGATCGACTACACGGGACGGCGCAGCACCGCGCTCTATCTGTACGTCGTGCCACCGCGGTCATGACGAGCGCACGAGGGGCCGCCAGGCGCGCGGACCGGCAGCGCCGCGCGCGAGCGCGCAGGCGAGCGCCATGAGCGCCCCGGAAGCCGCCACCGCCGGCGTGCCGCGCCCGCTCCTGCGCAACCGCGATGCCGTGGCCATCATCGTGGGCATCGTGATCGGCGCCGGCATCTTCCGCACGCCGCCGCTCGTGGCCTCCGTGACCGGCGATCCGGGCTGGACCATCGTGGCGTGGATCGCGGGAGGCGTGATCTCGCTCGTGGGCGCGCTGTGCTACGCGGAGCTCGCGAGCGCCTATCCGCACGCGGGCGGCGACTACCACTTCCTCACCCGCGCCTACGGACGCCACGCGAGCTTCCTCTACGCATGGGCACGCGCGACGGTGATCAACACGGGCTCGATCGCGCTGCTGGCCTTCGTCTTCGGCGACTACCTGACGCGCATCGTGGACCTGGGCGCGCAGTCGACGGCGCTGTGGGCGGCGCTCGCCGTGGTGGCGCTCACCGCGGTCAACGTGGCGAGCCTCGCGGCGTCCGCGCGGGCGCAGAACTGGCTCACGGTGTGCGAAGTCGGGGGACTCGTGCTGGTGATCGTGGCGGGGGCCTTCGCGTCGCCGGCCGCGCCGGCTACGGCCAGCGCATTTGCGAGCACCCCTGTGCTGGGCGCCGCCGGCCTCGCGATGGTGTTCGTGCTCCTCACCTACGGCGGCTGGAACGAGGCGGCCTATCTTTCGGCGGAGCTTCGCGGCGGCGCGCGCGCGGTGGTCGGCACGCTCGTCACGAGCATCGCCATCATCACCGCGCTCTACGTCGCGGTGAACGTGGCGCTGCTGTCGGGCCTGGGCTTCGCGGAGCTCAAGGAGAGCAAGGCCGCACCCGCCGACCTCGTGGCGCGCGCTTTCGGCAACACCGCGGCCAACGTGCTCGCGGCGCTCGTCGCCGTGGCCACGATCACGTCGATCAATGCGACGATGCTGGTGGGCGCGCGCACCAACTACGCGCTCGCGGCCGACTGGGCCGCGCTGCGCCACATGGCGCGCTGGAACGAGACGCGCGGCGTGCCCACGCGCGCCTTCCTCCTGCAGGGCGCGATCGCGCTCGCGCTCGTGGCCTTCGGCGCCGCGCAGAAGGACGGCTTCGAGGCGATGGTCGAGTTCACGGCACCGGTGTTCTGGGGCTTTCTCACGCTGGTGGGGATCGCGCTCATCGTGCTGCGCCGGCGCGATGCGGGGCCTGCGCCTTCACGCGGCTCCACGGCAATGGCACGACGCGCGACCGCGTTCCGCGTGCCGCTGTATCCCGTGACGCCGGTCGTCTTCATCGCCGTGTGCGCGTACCTGTGCTATTCGAGCATCGGCTATGCGATGAGCCGCAGCGCCATCCACGTGAGCCTCGGCGTGATGGCCGTGGGCGTGGTCGCGCTCGTATTCACCCGTCTCGCCGGGCGCGGTCGCTGACCCTTTCCAGCAGCTGGTCGATGCGCGCCAGGATGCCGCGCAGGATGTTCACCTCCTCGCGCTCGAGCCCCGCGCGCCCGAAGAGCCGGCGCAAGCGCGGCAGCAGCAGGCGCGGACGCGCCGGATCGAGGAAGCGCATCGCGGCGAGCGTCGCCTGTGCATGCGCGAAGAGCGCCTCCACCTCGCCGTGGCTCGCGGGAGGAAAGCGCGGCGCGCGCCACACGTCGGCCGCGCCCGCGGCCATGCGCGCTTCGTAGGCCGTCACCTGCACGGCCGCGGCCAGGTTGAGCGATGGGTAGTCCGGATGGGCGGGAATGGCAGCGGCGAGCGCGCACTGCGCGAGCTCGTCGTTGGACAGGCCCGACATCTCGGTACCGAACACGAAGGCGACGTCGCCGCGGGCCGTGGCGGCGATGGCCTCGCGTGCCGCCTCGCGCACCGGCAGCACGCGCCCGGCAAATGCGCGCGGTCGTCCCGACAGGCCCACGGCGAGTGCGCAGCCGGCGAGCGCCTCGGCCAAGGTGGGGACCACCACGGCCGCGGCGAGCACGCGCGTGGCGCCCGCGGCGAGTGCGGTGGCCTCGGCATGCGGAAAGTGCAGCGGCGCCACCAGCACGAGCCGCGCGAGCCCCATGGTGAGCATCGCGCGCGCCGCCGCGCCGATGTTGCCCGGATGCGTGGTGTGCACGAGCACCACGCGGATGCGCGCGAGCACGGGATCGGAAGGGGCGCTGCCGGTCGGGACCAAGGCGGAAAGTCGTTCGGGGCGAAGCGGTTAAAATACCGTCATTCGGCGTACCGCGCCGCGCTCTTGCCCAATTCGCCATGCACCCCATGCTCACGACGGCCGTGAAGGCCGCACGCCGCGCCGGCAACATCATCAACCGCGGCGCGCGCGACCTCGACCTGCTGACCGTCACGGCCAAGGGCCCCAAGGACTTCGTGAGCGAGATCGACAAGGGCGCGGAAGCCGCGATCGTCGAGACGCTGCTCACCACCTACCCCGACCACGCGATCCTCGCCGAGGAAGGCACGAAGAAGGGCGACAACCCCGACGCCGAGTACGTGTGGATCATCGATCCGCTCGACGGCACCACCAACTTCCTGCACGGCTTCCCGCAGTACTGCGTGTCGATCGCGCTCGCGCACAAGGGCGTGGTGCAGCAGGGCGTGATCTACGATCCGGTGCGCAACGACCTCTTCACCGCCACCCGCGGCCGCGGCGCCTTCCTCAACGACCGCCGCATGCGCGTGTCCAAGCGCACGCATCTGCGCGATTGCCTGATCGGTACCGGCTTCCCCTTCCGCGATGGCAGCTTCCTCGACCAGTACCTCGCGATGATGAAGGCGATGATCCAGCAGACCGCCGGCCTGCGCCGTCCCGGCGCCGCCGCGCTCGACCTGGCCTACGTCGCCGCCGGCTTCTACGACGGCTTCTGGGAGGTGGGGCTCAATCCCTGGGACGTCGCCGCCGGCAGCCTCCTCGTGCTCGAGGCCGGCGGCCTCATCGGCGACCTCGCCGGTGACGACAACTATCTCCACGGCGGCCAGGTGATCGCCGCGAATCCCAAGATCTTTGCCCAGATGGTGACCACCCTCGCCCCCTTCCGCCCCGTGATGGTGGCGGGCAAGCCCGCCTGATCTTCCTCCTGGTGCGCGCCTTGCCGGTCGCGTCGCGCGCCGACGCCGCCCGGTCCGGGCCCAGGCAAGCGGCCTCGCGGAGCACCGCCTGGCGGACGCCGCGGTCCCGCCGGCCATTCCTCTGGCCAGCCACCATGTCCGCATCGTATGCTTGAGGCATAAGAAACGCTGTTTTGGCATCACCCTTGCTCGAAGAGGCTGCAAACGGCCCGATCGGGATGCCAAAGTCCCTTGCCGCAGGAGTCACACCGATGTCGAGATCGATCCGCACGGCCGCCCTCGCCGCCGCCTTCCTGACCCTCGCGCTGGGCGCGCTGCCTGCCCATGCCGCGACGGTGGCCACGCTGCGCGTCATGCTGCATCCCTATGCCGCGGCACCGGGCGAGTTGCCCGCGGCGGCCAGGGCGCAGCTCGAGACGACCGCCGGCACCACGCTGACGCTCACCGGCACCACGCGCACCGGCGCGCTGGAGCTGGCGCTGCCCGGCCCGGTGAGCGACACGGCCGCCAGGGCAATGGTCCGGAAGCTTCGCGTGGACCGCAGCGTGCTGTGGGCCGAAGCCATCGTGCGCGCGCCCGCCGCCCGCTCCGCGCGCGCCAAGGCCGCCGACAACGATCCCGCGCGCCGCCTCCTCGTGCGCCTCAACGATGGCGCGGCGATGACGCCCAACTTCCTCGACCGCATGTCGATGCTCGTGGGCACGCAGTTGAGCGTGGTCCGCCAGATCGCCAGCGTGTACGTGCTCGAGACCATCTCCGACCAGTCGGTGGGCACCATCCGTGCGATGGCGGAGCTCCTGCAGACGCAACCCGAAGTGAAATACGCGGATCCCGTGCGCCGCGCGACGGCCTTCGCCGTCCCCAACGATCCCATGTTCCCGCTGCAGTGGGGCCTCTTCAGTCCCACGGCGGGCGTGAATGCGGAAACGGCGTGGACCCTGCAGCCGTCCACGCACGACCTGACCGTGGCGGTGGTCGACTCCGGCATCCTGCCGCATCCCGACCTCGACGGACGCGTGCTGCCCGGCTACGACTTCATCTCCGACCCCGGCCGCGCACGCGACGGCAATGCCCGCGACCCCGACCCGCGCGACGAGGGCGACTGGAGCGCCGGCGACTGCTTCGGCGCCCACTACGGCAGCTCCTTCCACGGCACGTTCGTGGCGGGGATCATCGCGGCGAAGACGAACAACGGCATCGGTATCGCCGGCCTCGCAGGCGACGCCAGGATCCTGCCCGTGCGCGTGCTCGGCAAGTGCGGCGGCACGTTCGAGGACATCCTCGAAGGCGTGATGTGGGCCGCGGGCATCCCCATCGCCGGCGTGCCCGACAACCGGCACCCGGCCAAGGTGATCAACCTGAGCCTGGGCGGCGTCGGCCCCTGCGACCAGTCGCTGCAGGAGGCGATCGATGCCGCAATGGCGCAAGGCGCGGTGATCGTGGCCGCCGCCGGCAACGAATCGATCGAGACCTCCGACGTGATCCCCGCCAACTGCAGCGGCGTGATCGCGGTGGGCGCGCATTCCGCGCAAGGCGGCCTCACGAGCTACTCCAACTTCGGCCCGCGCGTCGACCTCACCGCACCCGGGGGCGACCAGCCCCTCACCGACCTCATCTGGGGCCTGGGCAACGACGGCACCACGGTGCCGGCCGAGCCCTCGTATCACTACAGCGCGGGCACGAGCTTCGCCGCGCCGCTGGTCGCCGGCGCCGCGGCCATGCTCATCGCGCGCGACAGCCTCGTCACGAGCGGGCGCGTGCACGACATCCTGGTGGGCACCGCGCGCGACTGGCCCGACACCTCGCAATGCATCGTGCCCGGCGTGTGCGGCGCCGGCATGCTCGACGCGGGAGCGGCGGTGGGAAGCCTCCTGCCGGGGGGCGGCTCGCCGCCGGAGGGGGCCGTGCCGGTGATCGAGTACTACCGCGCGGATCTCGACCACTACTTCATCACCGCCGACCCCGCGGAAATCGCGAGCGTGGATGCGAATCCCACCTTCCAGCGCACCGGCCTTTACTTCTACGGCTGGACCGATCCGCTGCGGGCGCCCGATGGCGCGCGTCCCGTGTGCCGCTTCTATGCCGACGCGAGCGTGTTCATCGATTCGCACTACTACTCGGCCGACTTCAACGAGTGCCTGACCGTGCTGCTCCGGTGGCCCGGCGTGTGGCAGCTCGAGACGGCGAGCGCGTTCTACGTGCTGGTGCCCGACGGGGCCGGCCGCTGCCCCGCGGGCACGCTGCCGGTCTATCGCTTCTTCAACAACCGGCGCGATGCCAGCCATCGCTACTCGCTGGACCTCTCGGTGCGCCGCGCGATGAACAATCGCGCATGGACGGCCGAAGGAAAGGGTGCCGACGCCGTGTCGTTCTGCTCGCCGGTCTAGCGTGGCCGCCTAGATATCCGCGTCGTCCCGCGGCAGCGGGGCATCGTGCGGGTGAGCCCACTCCTTCACGAGCGCGAAGCCCAGGGCCAGCAGCACCGGCCCCAGGAACACGCCGATGAAGCCGAAGGCCACCACGCCGCCGAACACGCCGAGCAGCACGAGGATGAACGGCAGGTCGGAGCCGCGGCTGATGATCATCGGCTTCAGCACGTTGTCGACCGACGAGACCACGAGCGCGCCCCACGCGAGGAGGAAGATCCCCCATGCGGTCTCGCCCTGCGAGAAGATGAGCCACAGCCCCGCCGGGATCCACACCAGCGGCGGCCCCACCGGCACCGGCGAGAGGAAGAACGTGACGAGGCCCAGCAGCGGCGCGGCCTTGATGCCCACGATGTAGAGGCCCACTGCCATCAGCACGCCCTGCGCGAGCGCGGTCCCCAGGATGCCGTACACGACCGCGCGCGTGGTCGCCCCCGCCACCTCCAGCATGTGCAGGCCCCGCGCAGGCGCGATACGACTCACGGCCGCGCGCAGCCGCGCCATGATCGCCTCGCCATCGCGATAGAAGAAGAAGGCGATGAACACCGACAGCGTGAGCTGGAGGAGGCCATCGCCCACGACAGCGCCCGCGCGGAAGGCGAACGTGCGCATGGGCTCGAGAAAACGCGCGAGCTCCGACACGAGGCCGGCGCTGTCGTGCGCGAAGGACGACCAGTAGTCGGCGATGCTCGCCCCCACGACCGGAATGCCCGCCACCCAGGCGGGTGGATCGGGCGGGCCACTGTCGACGAATTCCTTGGTGAAGGCGGACAGGCGATCCGCATTCTCGGCGAGCGTCGCGCCCACGATCACGAAGGGCGCGACCACCACTGTGAGGATCACCAGCGTCATCACCGTCGCGGCCGCCGTGGGCCGCCCCGCGCGCGCGACCATCCAGTCGAACATCGGGCGCGTGGTCGCGGCGAGGATCGCCGCCCATGCGATGGCCGAGAGGAAGGGCTTCAGCACGAGGAACACGCCGAGCACGAGCACGGCGAGCACCACGAGCGTGATGGTGCGATCGATCGGCGAAGGCTTGAGCATGTTCAGGCGGTGGCGGCGAAGGTGGGCGGGCGGCGCGCTTTCGTGGACTGCTCGTAGGCGTAGGCGATGCGGATCAGCGTGGGCTCGCTCCAGGCCGCACCGAAGAACGATACGCCCACCGGCAGCCCCTGTACGAATCCGGCCGGCACCGTGATGTGAGGATAGCCCGCCACGGCCGGCATTTGCGAGCAGCTGCCGCCGGGCTGGTCGCCGTTGACGTAGTCGGTGCGCCACGCGATGGAGCCGGTGGGCGCCACCAGCGCGTGGAGGCGGTGCCTGGCGATCGCGGCATCGAGGCCTTCGGCGCGCGACATGCGCGCGTTGCGCTGGCGCGCATTGAGATAGGCCGCGTCGGTGAGCGGCCCCTTGGCCTGGGCTGCGATCATGTGCTCCTGGCCGAAGTGCGGCATCTCGAGCGTGGCATTGCGCTCGTTCCAGGCGATCACGTCCGCGAGCGAGTGCACCGGTGCCGCCGGCGGGAGGGAGCGCAGGTAGGCGTCGAGATACGCCTTGAATTCGTAGAGCAGGACCTCGTATTCATCCTCACCCAGCTTGTCGTGCGTGGGAAGGGCCACGGGATCGACGATGATCGCGCCCGCGTCGCGCATGGCGACGATCGCCGCCTCGATCACGCCATCCACGCGCGCGTCGCCACCGAAGAAGTCGCGCGCGATGCCGATGCGCGCGCCGCGCAGGCCGTTGCGGTCGAGGGCCTTCGTGTAGTCGGCGGATCGGGCGCGGCCGCTCCGGGTGACGCTGTCCTGCGGATCCACGCCCGACATGGCGGAGAGCAGCAGCGCGGCATCGGCGACACTGCGCGCGATCGGACCCGCGGTGTCCTGGCTTGCCGCAATGGGAATGATGCCGCTGCGGCTCACGCGGCCGACCGTGGGCTTGATGCCCACGAGGCCGCAGATCGAGGCCGGGCTCACGATCGAGCCGTCGGTCTCGGTGCCGACCGTGATGGCGGCGAGGTTCGCAGCGGCCGCCGCCGCGGAGCCCGAGCTCGAGCCGCTCGTGTTGCGATCGAGCGCGTAGGGATTGCGCGTCTGCCCGCCGCGTGCGCTCCAGCCGGAGGTCGAGCGCGTGCTGCGGAAGTTGGCCCACTCGGACAGATTGGTCTTGCCGAGGATCACGCAACCCGCGGCGCGCAGCCTCGCCACCACGAAGGCGTCCTGCTTCGCGATGTGGTCGGCGAGTGCGAGCGATCCCGCGGTGGTGTGCATGCGATCGGCGGTGTCGATGTTGTCCTTCAGGAGCACCGGGACGCCGTGCAGCGGTCCGCGCGCGTCCTTCTCGCGCCGCTCGCGATCGAGGTGCTGCGCGATCGCGAGGGCATCGGGATTGCGCTCGATCACCGCATTGATGGCGGGACCGGCGCGATCCACCGCATCCATGCGTACGAGATAGGCCTGCGCGATCGACTCCGACGTGCGCTCGCCCGAGCGCATCGCTGCCTGCAGGTCGGCCACGGTGGCTTCGGCGAGATCGAACCGGACATCGGCCCTGGTGGAGGGCGCTTGCGTGTGTGCCTTCATGGCGAGGAGCGCCGGAGCTGCGGCGGCGAGCCTGAGGAGCGCACGACGCGTGGCGCGCATGCCGTCATCCTTCACGGTTGCGCATCGCGTCGGTCGCGCCGGTGAACGCTTCCATGAGCGTGGGCTTCAGTGGCGGCGCAGGGTTGATGGAGGCTGACGCGTCGGGCACGAGACGATAGCGGGGTGTGCCCGAAGATCACGGGCGTGGAGGAGCCTTGAACATGGTACGTGGAGTTGTTGCGACTGCGAAGGTCGAGCGGTTCGTAAGCGTATGGGACGCGATCGCCGACTCGCCGGCCCAGGCTGCCAATCTCGCCGCCCGCGCCGAGCTCATGCGCAGCATCGCGAAGGTGGTCGAGCGCGCCAGATGGGCGCAGGCGGAAGGCGCAGCGCGCGCGGGGATTTCCCAGCCCAGGATGAATGACCTGCTGCGCGGACGGATCTCGAATTTCTCGCTCGATGCGTTGGTCGGCATAGCCGAGGGGCTGGGCCGCCGCGTAAGTATCCGCCTCATCCGGACGCCCCGGGCGGGCAAGATCCGCAGCGACGCCAAACCATGCAAGCAGCCCATCGGGAAGCGCTGAAGCAGGCCACCGCGGCCCTGACGTCGAGTCGACCTTCTTCCAGCCCGCGACGCGCGTCTTCGAGCCCCTGCTTATGCTGCCGTCGGTTGTACCGAGATTTGCAGGTGTAACGCGTCGAGCACTTTGACGATCGTTGCAAACTCGGGATTGCCGTCGGGCGATAGGGCACGATACAGCGCCTCGCGGGAAATGCCGGCATCGCGGGCGACCTGCGTCATGCCCTTGGCCCGAGCAATATCGCCCAACGCGACGGCGATAAGCTTCGGATCGTTCCCGGATTCGTCGATCATCGCCTGCAAGTAGCTGGCCACGTCCGCATCGTCCTTCAGATGCTCGGTGACATCCCATCGGGTGGTTTTCAGCTTTGCTTTCGTCATGTTCGAATCTCTCATAAGGCTGTAGCCATTGCCTTGGCGCGCTTGATGTCCGCTGCCTGAGTCCGCTTGTCACCACCGGCGAGGAGCACGATCACTTCTTCGCCATGGCGCGTGAAGTACAAGCGATAACCGGGGCCGTAGTTCACTCTCAGCTCGCTGACACCACCCCCGACGGACTTCCAATCACCAAGGCTGCCCTGCTCAACGATCCGCAGGCGTGCCGCAATGCGAAGGCGCGCCATACTGTCGTTTAGCTCATCCAGCCAACGGTGGAACTCGTCTGTCTGCCGAATGATGAGCACCCGTTCATTGTAATCCATGGATTACGGACAAAGCAAAGCTCGGAAGGCCTACACGGGACCACACATCGCGACGCCCACGCCGTACCCTTCCGGAATCCAGCCTGCTGCCAGCATCGCCGCGCGAACCGAGGGGTCGGCAACGAAGCGGTGATTGGGCGCACCGCCTTGCCCCCGGTTGAAATACCGGTAGATCGGTACCGTGTTCTCGGGACAGATGCCGCTCACGCCCGGCGACGCCATGTAGAACGGCTCGCCTTCGTATTGCCATACCGGCGGCGGCGTGACGTCGAATCCCATCGTTCTCAGCGTGTAGAAGTGCGAGCTCTTCGGCGCGAAACTACTGGAGAAAAAGCGAATGACCGGGAAGGTCGACGGCTCGCGTACCGGAAAGACCTTGAACGACTGCCCCGTACGCTTCCAGCCGGTGAACACGCCGTGGTCGAGCTTCTCGATCTCCGCGGCATTGCTCGTCATGAAGTAGTGACCGAACTCCGAATGAAAGTACTCGACGGCCACCGGCAGGGATAGCCGGCGCGGTCCAAGCAGGTTGTTGCCGAACATCTGGCCGTGGCCGGGGATGGTGGCCACGATCTCGTGGGATTCGGTGGACATCACATTCGTTCGGGGCGTGCCTGCGACATTGCCCTGTATGAAAAGACGCTTGCCATCGCTGGACACGGATATCCCCTCCGGCCAGTTCAGCGCTCCGTCTCCCGCCTTCTCGATGTAGAAGGCTCCGCGATAGGCTCCCGCACGCGCATCCACTTCGGCCAATGCGTGCTCCGCGGGATACACGACGTAGATCTTGTCCCCGTCGGGATCTGTCGTCAGCACGCTCGCCTCGGCCGTGGTCGGGATCGTCACGCTCCATTCGACGCGCTTGTCGATGGTGGAGAAGCGGACGATACCGGCCTGCGAATTGATCCTGGTGGCCACGAACAGTGCCGTTCCGTCGGGACTCAACGCGAAGCGCGTACCCGAGACGGAATACGTGCCCAGGAGGTTCAGGGTCTCCGCGTCGTAGATGCGAAGATCCGTACCCAGCGTGTACAGATACTTGCCGCCCGGGCTGAAGAGCATGCGTCCGCCAATGGAGAGTCCTTGTTGCACGACGCGGCCCTCGGGGATCGAGACTACCGCGAGACCGCCGATTGCCGTGACGAAAGCCCTTTGGCCGTCAGGCGAAACGGCCAGGACCTCGGCGTAATCGGGTAACTCGATTTGCTGGCGAACGGTCGCGGAGTGAAGGTCCACCACGAGCAGCGCACGGCCGGGAGGACTCGCGCCGGAGAGGGGTCCCCCAGACGCCGTGATGTACGCAACATCGCCGTTGGGCCCCACCTCACCATGGAGGGTGGGAGACATCCCGTCGGGAAGGGGAATGCGAAGACGCGCAGCGGACGACGCAGTCGAGATGGCCGAAAGCGTTCTTCCCTCGCCGTGCGCCGCGATCAGGTTGGAGCACGCGGCTTCCGCAGTGAAGGGAATCCCCACCGCAAACGCGAGCTGCCGCACCATGTTCACGCTGTGCATGCGTCGCGTGTAGTTCACGCAGTACGACCCGGCGGGCAATGTGCCAACGTCCACGCTGAGCGGCTTGTCGACCGGGGGATCGCCTGCGGAAAAGCACGTCCAGCCTGGTTGAACGACCTCGATGTCGATCGTCGTCCCGCGCACGATGGCGTTGGCCGATTCGACGATCGGAACCGGCTGCGAGTTGAAGCATGCCAGTGCGGGGACCGAGATCGACACTCGGTCGCCAGCCGCGGGAGTGCCTGGCGACACGCTGAGCTCGTCGATGGGCGTTTGCGCCATCACGCCGTTGACGGCACACGCCAACGCAATGGCGAGGAGTGCCGCGCGCATGCTGACGCTTCTGATCATTTCAAGTTCCTTCGGTACTTCCAGTGCACAGTCACAGCCTGGCGATACTCATCGTCCAGCGCACATCGCGACGCCGTCGGGACCATAGCCCTCCCCAAGGTAGCCCTTTGCGATCATCTGCGCCTTCAGTGCCGGATCGGTGACATAACGATGGTTGGAGTCGGCCCTCTGGTTCCACAGGCGATAGACCGGCACGGTCGCGTCTGGGCATACGCCGGTCGCCGTATCCGGCAGCGCTGCGTAAAACGCATTGGGTGACTCGAACACGTAGTCGCTGTAGTTGGGATCCGTCTGCACCTTCGATTGCACTTCGGCGCACTCGCTGGCGGATGCCGTGAAGAAATGCGAGTCGCCGTGGGCGGGCGGAATGTAGAAACGGCACACAGGAACGAAGCCGTCAGGTGCCGCCGATGCCGCACCGAACGCCGGGAACGTGTTGCCGGTGCGCGACCAGCCTGAATGGACACCGCCATCGAGATCGGCCGCCTCCATTGGATTGGGCGTGAGGAAGTAGTGGTCCAGAGCGGCGTTGTAATACTCGACGATGGGCGATGCGCCGATCGTGTAGCGCGCGGTGGCGAAGTCTCCGAACCTGTTGCCCACTCTCGCACCTCCGGCCAAAACGAGTTGACCGTTCGCATCCAACGCCATTCCGCGCACATCGAGAAGGTCGCTTGGCGACCATACCCCGTTCGCACCGAATGACGCGTCCGGATCGCCGTCGGCCGTGAGGCGCAGGAACACCGGCCGCTGCGCCAGGGGCCCGGAGTTCGGCACGAACAGCGTCAGGAGCTTGCCATCGGGCTGCACGATCATCCGCGGCGTACCGACAAGGCCGTCCACCGGTGGGCCGTAGACGAACCGTCCGCCCGTTCCAAATGTCGTGTCGAGCGCTCCGGAGGCCGTCACGCGGGTGATCATCAGCGAAACGTTGTGAACATCGTTGGGGAGGTCCTCACGATAGACGCTTGTCACCACGAATCGCCCACCCGGTTGCATCACGAGCGCGTAGACGTTCACGTAGCCGACATTCGGTGCATTGGGAATGAGCGCCCTACCGTTGCTGCCGAACGAAGCATCAGGCGAGCCGTCGGGCAGGAAGCGGAGGATCGACGCCATCAACACGCCACCCACGGTGCTGGTCGCAGCCACCACGATCTTTCCATCCGGCTGCAGCACGGCGCCGCCGAAGTAGTCGTTCGTGCTCGGCCCCCGCGGTGCGATGAGGGCACCGACATAGTTGAACGACGGGTCGAGCGTGCCGTCGAGGTCGAAGCGGGCGAGCGTGAGCGCTGCGGTGCCTCCGCCCACGCTGCTGGCCACGAGCACCTTGCCATCGCGTTGCTCGAGCAGTTGCCCGGTACCGCCGTACCACGCGATGGACTCGGCCCCGTTCGTCGACATCGAGATGTCGGGCGAATAGTCGGTGTTGAACCGAGCAATGCCGTGCGCGGTGGGTGCGATGAACTGTCCGTTCCGCAGGAGCAGCTGGGGAAGGCTGGAAGCGGGATCGACGACGCCACCGGCACCGAAGGTCGTGTCGAGCGTCCCGTCCGGAAGATAACGGACGACCGCACCCCGGCCCAGCGGAATGCCGCCGAAATGCCCTCCGTACCCGTACACGTAGAGGCCGCCCATGACGATCTTGCCGTCGCGCTGAACGAGCGGTGTGGTCGCCACGCCGCCCATCTCGAGAAAGGGCTCGGTTATGGGATGGCCATTGGCGAATGCAGGATCGAGGGCCGGAGTGATGGCGCTGGCTTGGGAGACGAGGAATAGCGAGCAGAGCAAGCCCGCAGCGCGAATGGTCTGGAGAGCGATATGCATGTGGGTGGCCGGAAGCAGGTCGTCGTCAGCGCTTTAGTGTCGTCATATGGCGACGAACATCGAGAGAGCTCATACGCATGACACTTGTCGTCGAATGGCGACATTTAGACGAGGTATTAATACAACCTATGAGCTCCGACATTATAGTCATTCTCCTGACATGCGATCCCGGTGAAATACAACTTATAATTGGAGAATCCGAGCGCTGCAACGGCACGTTCGTTTCCAGCAAAGGGCTTTCAGATTGACCATGCGTACCTGCCTCGCAAAGATGGCCGCGCTTTTGTTTTGCGCATCCACAGCCGCAATGGCAGCGGACCCTCCCGCGGTCGACATGTACCTGAGCCCGCAATGCCCGAGTCCCGCCGACAGCATCCGTGTCGCGTTCCATGGTACGTATGGTTTTCCCAATCCGCGGCCGCTTTCGTTGGAGAGGAACGGCGACTCCTTCAAGGTCGTCGCGGAGGCCACGGGCTCCTACTTCCCCGAGCTCATGGGCACGGTGTACCTGGATCTTCCGGCACTGCCCGTGGGCCAGTACCGGGTGAATCTGCACCTCAGGATGCAGACAGCTTCCGACACTCTGGGTCCGGAAACCTTCAACGGCTCGCACTCCTTCGAGGTCGTCGAAGTGCCACCGGTCTGCGACGCGGAACGCGTGGTGGTCGAAGGGGATTCCTTCCTGACGACGCCGGTCGGGCAGAAGCTTCCGCAAGGATTGAGGGTGAGAGTGGACGACGGCCACGGACATCCGATTGCCGGCGTTCCGCTGGCGCTTCATCAACTCAGCAATCCCAATCTTGCCTATCCTTTCCAGGGCGGGTTCCTCGCATACGCCACCACCGATGAAAGCGGACGCGCAAGCTTCGATGCGCCCTCCGCGGACCTGGCGGGTGCGTTCCAGTATCTGGTGAACATCCAGCGCGTCAATCCACTCCTGGAATACGCGTACTTCATCGTCCATAACGCACCCGTGGGCTCCGGGCGCCCCACGTATCCCATCGTGAGCTATCAACCCACGTGGATGACCCGCAAGCAGCAGTACTTCATGACCGGCAACCCAGAGGAGATGGCAAAGCTCGACCAGGGATGGGAGTGGTTCCGCAGCGGCGCCGTGTTCCTGGCATTTCCGCCTGAAGCGCAGCAAGTGGGCGCGGTACCGGTGTGCCGCTTCTACGGCCTGCCGTCAGCGGGGCTCGACTCGCACTTCTTCTCCGCGTCGAGCGAGGAATGCGCGGAAGTGGCGCAGCGATTTGCGGGGTCGTGGCTGCAGGAGACGTCGAACGCGTTCAAGGTCTACCTTCCAAGCGAACGGGGTGTCTGCCCTCCCGGCACAACCCCGCTGTACCGGGCGTTCAACAACCAGGCTGCGGCGAATCATTGGTATGGAGCGATCCCGTCGAATATTTCCGGCTGGACGTTCGAGGGCTATGGCGGGCCGGGGATTCCGGTGGCGATGTGCACTCCTGTGTAACGCAGAGATTGCATCCCGCGATCGTGTGCATGCCAGGAAATCTACCCGTAAGTACACCCGTATCCGCGTGTCAGGGTCCCGCGGCCGTACAGGCGACGATGCCGATGCCCGCCCCTTCGGCGCCCCAGCCCTGCGCTACGCAGCATTGAACGCCAACGACGATAGCTTTCCGCAGGTTCTCGCGATGGTCAGTCAGCGAGCCTTCACAGCACACATCGCGATCCCGTCCGGACCAAATCCTTCCGACACATATCCTCGTGCACTCATGACCTGCTTGATTTCCAGGCTCGTCGTATA
>CAZUGY010000080.1:0-18726 GCA_964620265.1 uncultured Alcaligenaceae bacterium | reverse complement strand
TCGACAAGCAGGGCAAGGCGTGGAGCAAGGAGGACGAGGAGGCCTTCAAGGCGCCGATCCGCGCGCAATACGAGACGCAGGGCCATCCCTACTACGCCACCGCGCGGCTGTGGGACGACGGCGTGATCGATCCCGCGCAGACGCGCCGCGTGCTCTCACTCGCGCTGTCGGCCTCCCTCAATGCACCGATCGGCAAGACGTCCTTCGGCGTCTTCCGCATGTAGGGCGCCATCATGTTCAGCAAGATCCTCATTGCCAACCGCGGCGAGATCGCCTGCCGCGTCATCCGCACCGCGCGCCGCATGGGCATTCGAACCGTCGCGGTGTTCTCCGCCGCCGATGCCCGCGCCCGTCACGTGCGCCTCGCCGACGAAGCCGTGCCGATCGGCCCCGCGCCCGCGCGCGAGAGCTATCTCGTGATCCGCAAGATCATCGACGCGGCGAAGTCCACGGGTGCGGAAGCGATCCATCCCGGCTACGGCTTCCTTTCCGAGAACGAGGACTTCGCTGCCGCTTGTGCGGAAGCAGGCATCGTATTCATCGGGCCGCCCGTGGAAGCGATCCGCGCGATGGGCAGCAAGAGCGCGGCCAAGGCACTGATGGAGCGCGCACCCGTGCCGCTCGTGCCCGGCTATCACGGCGACGAGCAGGGCGCGGCTTTCCTGCAGACGGAGGCCGATCGCATCGGCTATCCGGTGTTGCTGAAGCCTTCCGCCGGCGGGGGCGGCAAGGGCATGCGCATCGTGGCCGGCTCGACGGAATTCGCAGCGGCGCTGGTGTCCTGCAAGCGCGAGGCGCTGTCGAGCTTCGGCGACGATCACGTGCTGGTGGAGAAATACGTCACGCGTCCGCGCCACATCGAGATCCAGGTGTTTGCCGACACGCACGGCAATTGCGTGCACCTGTTCGAGCGCGACTGCTCGGTGCAGCGGCGGCACCAGAAGGTGCTGGAGGAAGCGCCTGCACCGGGCATGACGGCCGAGCGCCGACGCGAGATGGGCGAGGCGGCCGTGGCCGCGGCGAGGGCGGTGGGCTACGTGGGCGCGGGCACGGTGGAGTTCATCGCCGATCCATCCGGCCGCTTCTTCTTCATGGAGATGAACACGCGGCTGCAGGTCGAGCATCCGGTCACCGAGATGATCACGGGACAGGACCTCGTGGAGTGGCAGCTGCGCGTGGCGGCGGGGGAGCCGCTGCCGCTGGCGCAGGAGCAGTTGGCGATCCAGGGGCACGCGCTCGAGGCGCGCATCTACGCCGAGGATCCCGACCGTGGCTTCCTGCCGTCGACGGGACGGCTCACGTATCTCGTTCCGCCTGCGGAGTCGAGCCATGTGCGCGTGGATTCCGGCGTCGAGCAGGGCGACGAGATCACGCCGTGGTACGACCCGATGATCGCCAAGCTCATCGTGTGGGACGAGACGCGCGATCGTGCGCTCGCCCGCATGCGCGAGGCGCTCGCCGCGTATCGCATCGTGGGGGTCGCCAACAACGTCGAGTTCCTCGGGAGATTGGTGACGAGCCCCGCGTTCGCGGACGCGGACCTCGACACGGGGTTGATCGAGCGCGAGCGCGACGTGCTGTTTCCGGCGCAGCGTCTGCTGCCGCCGCTCGCCTTGCAGGCCGCGGCCGTCGCGCTGCTCGATGAGGAGGAGGCGGGGGCGGCCCGGCGCACGGATGCCACCGGCGATCCGCGCTCGCCGTGGGCCGCAGCCGATGCATTCCGGCTCAATGCCGTGGCCCGCCGCAGCGTCGTGTTCCGCGAGGGCGAGACCGATCACGTGGTCACGATCGACTATGCGCCCGGTGCCCATGCGATCAGCGTGGACGGCGGCCCCTCCGCGCTCGTGAGCGGCACGCGCCGCGCCGACGGCGCGCTCGTGTTGTCCTGCGACGGCGCGCGGCACGAGACGCACGTCGTTCCGCACGGCGAGAAGCGCCACGTGTTCCTGGTCGACGGCGTGCACGTGCTCACGCACATCGATCCGCTGGCCGCGGCTGCCGAAGGTCATGGCGTCGACGGCGGCTTTGCCGCGCCCATGCCGGGCAAGGTGATCGCCTGGCTCGCGGAGCCGGACAGCGACGTCGCCAAGGGCGCGCCGCTTTTGATCCTCGAGGCGATGAAGATGGAGCACACCATCACCGCCCCGGCGGCGGGGCATCTCGTGCGCTTCCGCTTCGCGGTGGGCGAGCAGGTGAGCGAAGGCGCGGACCTCGTCGAGTTCACGGTGGCGCAGCCATGAGTGCGCCGGCGCCGACGATGCCCGCGCGCGTGAAGATCGTCGACGTTGCGCCGCGCGACGGGTTGCAGAACGAGAAGCAGGTGATTCCCACCGACGTGAAGGTGGCGCTGGTGGATCGGTTGGCCGACGCGGGCGTGCCCGCCATCGAGGCCGGCTCCTTCGTGTCGCCGAAATGGGTGCCGCAGATGGCGGACTCGGGCGAGGTGCTCGCGCGCATCCGCCGCAAGCCGGGCGTGTCGTATCCCGTGCTGGTGCCCAACCAGAAGGGACTGGAAGCCGCACTCGCGGCAGGTGTGGACGAGATCGCGGTCTTCGGCGCGGCCTCCGAATCGTTCTCGCAGAAGAACATCAATGTGTCCATCGCACAGAGCCTCGCGCGCTTCGAGCCGGTGGTGGAAGCCGCACGCGCCGCGGGTGTGAAGGTGCGTGGCTACGTGTCCACGGTGATCGGCTGTCCCTACGAGGGGACGATCGCGCCGAAGGCGGTGGCGGGTGTGGCCAAGGCATTGCGGGACATGGGCTGCTACGAGGTTTCGCTCGGTGACACGATCGGCGTGGGCACGCCCGCCACGACGCTGGCGATGCTCGAGGCCGTCGCGAAGGAAGTGCCGGTTGCCGAACTCGCCGGTCACTACCACGATACCTACGGCCAGGCGCTCGCCAACATCTATGCATCATTGACCTTCGGCGTGTCGGTGTTCGACGCGTCCGTGTCGGGGCTGGGCGGCTGCCCCTATGCCCGGGGCGCCACCGGCAACGTTGCGACGGAGGACGTCGTCTACATGCTGCATGGGCAGGGCATCGAGACGGGCATCGACCTCGCGGCGCTGGTGGATGCCGGGGCGTACATCTGCGCTGCGCTGGGTCGCGATTCGGGCTCGCGTGTGGCGCGCGCGATGCTGGCCAAGCGCGCCGCGTAGCGGATCGCCTCGAGCGCGGCGGCTTCCATCGCGTACTGTGCGCGGATCGAGACTCCCGGGACCGTCCATGCCCACTGCACTCGTCACCGGCGGCAATCGCGGCATCGGCCGCGGCATCGTCGTGGAGCTCGCGCGCCGCGGCTTCGACGTCGCCTTCGCCGATCTCGCGGAGAACGCCGACACGGCGGCCACCCTTGCGGGCGCGCTCGCGCACGGCGCGCGCTGCATCTTCCTGCAAGGCGACATCGCGAGAATCGATACGCACGCCGCCCTGGTCGACGCCGCGATCGCCGCGCTGGGGCCGCTGCACGCCGTGGTCAACAATGCGGGGGTGGCCCAGCTCGCGCGCGGCGACCTCCTCGACCTCGGTCCCGACGAGCTCGACCGTGCACTCGACATCAACCTGCGCGGCACGTTCTTCTTCACGCAGGCCTGCGCGCGGCAGATGGCGGCCGCACCGGCCACGGCCCTGCCGCGGTCGATCGTGACGATCTCGTCGATCAGTGCGGTGGCGGCGTCGATCGAGCGGGGCGCGTATTGCATCTCGAAGTCGGCGCTGTCGATGCTGGTGAAGCTCTTCGCGCTGCGTCTCGCACCGCACGGCATCGCCTGCCACGAGGTGCGCCCCGGGCTCATCCGCACGGCGATGACCGAGGGCAATGCGCAGCGGCACGATGCGTTCATCGCGGCGGGCGGCATCCCGCAGGCGCGGTGGGGCGCGCCGGAGGACGTCGGACGCGTGGTGGCCTCACTGTGCGCCGGCGACTTGCCCTACGCTACCGGCGAGGCGATCCACGTGGACGGCGGGATGCTGGTGCCGCGGATGTAGGGCGAGCGCCGTGGCACGCCGGCGGCGGGACGTGATGCAGGAGGAGGAAGAGCATGAAAAGACGTGACGTGATCAAAGGCGTGCCCGCCGCCGTCGTGATCGGCGGCCTGCCCGCCTGCGCGCCGCAGGGGACGCGCCTCGACGGGACGCAGGACGCCGTCACCGTGACGATCGTGCACATGAACGACGTCTACGAGATCCTGCCCGTCGAGGGGGGCAAGTCGGGTGGCCTCGCGCGGGTGGCCAGTGTGATCAAGCAACTGAAGGCGACGCAACCCGCGGTGCTGGTCACGCTGGGCGGCGACTACCTCTCGCCCTCGGCGCTGGGTACCGCCATGGTCGACGGGGAGCGGCTCGCCGGCCGCCAGATGGTCGACGTCCTCAATGCGACCGGCGTGGACTGGGCCACGTTCGGCAACCACGAGTTCGACGTGACCGAGGCGCAGTTCCGCGCCCATCTCACGCAGGCGAAGTTCGGGCGCGTCTCGAACGCGACCGATGCCGCGGGGCGGCCGTTCGCGGGCACCTCGATCTCGGCGGTCGTGCCGTTGCGCGTCGCGGGACGCACGCTCCGCATCGGGCTCGTGGGCGTCACCATCGACAGCACGAAGAAGGACTGGGTGCGCTATCCCGACGGCATCGTCGCCGCCAAGGCCGCGGTGGAGAAGCTCACCGGCAAGGTCGATGCGATCGTGGCGTTGACC
Source organism: uncultured Alcaligenaceae bacterium (assembly GCA_964620265.1). Lineage (GTDB taxonomy): Bacteria > Pseudomonadota > Gammaproteobacteria > Burkholderiales > Casimicrobiaceae > VBCG01. Next base: position 14,033 of record CAZUGY010000080.1, on the reverse strand, counting down.
CATCTCTCGCTCGAGCAGGACGCGCAGTTCGCCGCGGCCGTTCCCGGGATCGACGCGATCCTCGGCGGACACGAGCACGAGAACTGGCTGGCGCAGCGCGGGCCGCGCTTCGTGCCGGTGGTGAAGGCCGACGCCAACGTGCGCACGCTCGCCATCGTGACGCTCAGCTTCCGCACGCCCGGCGCGCCACCCGAGGTCGTATCGCGCCTCCTCGTCGTCGATGAACGGATCGAGGCCGATCCCGCGGTCGATGCGATCGCCCGCGCCTGGGTCGCGCGCGGCTTCGAAGGCTTCCGTCGCCAGGGCTTCGCACCCGAGAAGGTGGTGGCGGTCATCGCCGATCCGCTCGACGGTCGCGAGTCCACCGTGCGCAACCGGTCGGGCCGGCTCACCGACCTGATCGCCGCCGCGATGGCGCGCGAAGCCGCGCCCGTGGACGTGGCGATCTTCAACGGCGGATCGGTGCGCATCGACGATGTGATACCGCCGGGATCGATCACCGAGTACGACATCATCCGGATCCTGCCCTTCGGCGGGAAGGTGATGAGGGCGGAGATCGAGGGCGCGCTCATCGTGCGGGTGCTCGATACGGGCGTGCACAACGAGGGCACCGGGGGCTTCCTGCACGCGTGGGGGGTGAAGCGCGAGGGCGGGGCGTGGATCGTCGACGGACGACCCATCGATCCTGCGCGTCGCTACCGGGTGGCGATCAACGACTTCCTGCTCTCGGGTGGCGAGATCAACCTGGCGTATCTGTCGCGCGCCAATCCGCAGGTCCACGACGTGGTGGAGCTGCGCGACATCCGGCGGGCCGTGATCGACGAGCTGCAGCGGGGTTGAGCCTGCGGCCCCGTGGCCGCACGAGGATCATGCCTTCGGGATCGCCAGGGTGCCCACGCGCCGCGACGCGACGATCTCGCCGCCCATGAACTTCTCGTGGTTGGCCTCGATCGCCTTCGTTTCGTACAGGTAGTTGACCATCAGGCCGAGCGACTGGCGCAGTCCCTTCCGCGACGTATCCGCGAGCCAGTTGATCCGCTCCAGCCGGGCGCCGTTGTTGAGGTGAAACCTCGCCACCGGATCGCGCACCGGCTCTCCGGGCTCGACCATCTGCTGCAGATACGTCGCGCACAGTCGCAGCAGGGGCAACTGCAGCGGGGCCAGCCGCTCCACGGCGCTGGCGGGATCGGCGACGAGCTTGCCCACATCCTTGCCGATCGTGGTTGCCACGGCCTCCAGCGCTTGCGTCATCGCCCTCGAATGCGAAGGATCACCGCCGCGAAGCAGGGGCTCGAGCCAGGCCACGAATCCCGGGATCGGCGATAGCGTGCAGAAGACCTCGAGCCGGGGAAACTCGCGCGAGAGCACGTCCACGACGTTCTTGATCAGGAAGTTCCCGAGCGACACGCCGCGCAGGCCGGGCTGGCAGTTGCTGATCGAGTAGAACACCGCGGTCGTCGCCCGGCCGGGGTCGCTCGCATCGGCACGCGCGTCGAGGAGCGGCGCCACCGCGTCGGCCATGCGCCTGGTCAGTGCGACTTCGACGAAGATCAACGGCTCGTCGGGAAGTGCCGGATGGAAGAAGGCGTAGCAGCGCCGGTCGGAATCGAGCCGTCGGCGCAGGTCGCTCCAGTCGCGGATCTCGTGCACCGCCTCGTGCGCGATGATCTGCTCCAGCAGGTATGCCGGTGTGCGCCAATCCACGCGCGCGATCTGCAAAAAGCCGGGGTTGAACCACGACGACAGCAGGTGCCGGAAGTCCCAGTCGACGGCCTCGAGCTCCCGCTGCGCGGAAAGCAACTCGAGCAGGCGTTGACGCATGCGCAGGATCGCGGCCGTGCCACCCGGCGCGCGATTGAGGCGTCGCAACAGCTCCTGCCGCGGCGGCTCGGCTGCGATGCTCAACTGCGCGAGGTTGGCGGCCGAGCGCTCGGCCGCATAGGCCTGCGACGCCGCGAGCACCTGCGCCGGATCGGGCGAGAATCCGTCGAGCAGGGCCGCGAAGAAGCGCGCCTGGTCCTTGCGGTCCAATGCACCGTACAGATCCAGCGTGGCGCGGGCCAGCGAAACGCCCGCGGCTTCGCCACGCTCCGTGAGGAGCTTGTGGCAGCTTGCCACGACGCGCCGCAACGGCGCGCTGTCGCCGGGGCTGGCCGCGGCGCGTTTGCGGAGCGAATCGAACATGGGTGCGCGCGCCTGCCGTCCGGCGGAAGGGCCGCTAGACCACCACCTTCACCACCGCCGGCTTCGTCGCGACCGACGGTGCACGGAATGCCGCCAGCAGCGCCGCCTCGCGCGTCTTCGCGGTCTTCAGATGCGCGAGCTTCACGTGGCCATACCCGCGGATGTGCTCCGGTACCGAGGCCAGGTCCACCGCCGTGGCGTGGTTCCCCGGCGTGAGCCCGGCCAGGATCTCCTTCACCACCGCCTCGTATTCACCGATGAGCGCGCGCTCCAGTTTCCGCTCCTCGGTCCTGCCGAAGATGTCGAGCGCGGTGCCGCGATACTTGCGGAATCTGGCGAGGGTGCCGAAGGCCTTCAGCATCCACGGGCCGTACTCGGTCTTCTTCGGCACGCCGGTGACCGGATCCGGCTTGTTGAAGATCGGCGGGGCAAGGTTGAACTTCAACGTGTAGTCGCCTTCGAACTGCGCGGCCACGCGCGCCTTGAAGTCGGACTCCGCATACAGGCGTGCGACTTCGTACTCGTCCTTGATTGCGAGGAGCTTGAAGTAGTAGCGCGCCACGGCCTCGGCGAGCTCGGTGATTCCCGGCATCACCTTGGCTTCGGCTGCGCGCACCTGGGCGACGAGATCGCTGTAGCGCTTCGCATACGCCGCATCCTGGTACTGCGTGAGGAACTCCACGCGACGCGCGACCATCTCGTCGAGCGACTGCGACAGGTGCTGCGAGGCGGGCTTGGCTTCCGCGGGCATCGCGGCGGCTGCCACCTTGGCCGGTTCCACCGCAGCGAGGCGTCCCCACCGGAAGGCGAGCTTGTTCGCATCGATCGCCGCACCGTTCAACTCGATCGCCTTCATGATCGCGCTTTCCGACAGCGGGATCAGGCCGCGCTGGAATGCATAGCCCACCATGAAGAGATTGGTCGCGATGGAGTCGCCCATGAGCGCCGTGGCGAGCTTGGTCGCATCGAGGAACTCGGCGTCCCCCGGACCCACGGCATCCTTGATCTCCTGCTCCATCGAGCCCAGCGGGAACTTGAGATCCGGCTCGCGCGTGAACTGCGCGGGCATCACGAGCGCGGTATTGACGAGCGCCTTGGTGACGCCCTTCTGCATCTTGGCGAGCGCCTCGTAGCCGACGCTGGTGAGGATGTCGCACGCCAGCACGAGCGAGGCCTCGCCGGCCGCGATGCGTGTGGCGAAGAGCTTCTCGGGCGTGTCGCCGATGCGCACGTGCGAGACGACCGCGCCGTTCTTCTGCGCAAGCCCCGTCATGTCGAGCACGCTGCAGCCCTTCGATTCGAGGTGCGCCGCCATGCCGAGCAGTGCGCCGATCGTGACCACGCCCGTGCCGCCGACACCCGTCACGAGGATGTTGTACGGCTCGGCGGTGGACGGCGGCACCGGATCGGGCAGCGCGCCGAAGTCGCCGGCCGCGGCCTTGGGCGGCTTGCGCAGCGTGCCACCTTCCACGGTCACGAACGACGGGCAGAAGCCCTTCACGCACGAGTAGTCCTTGTTGCACGAGGACTGGTCGATCGCGCGCTTGCGGCCGAATTCGGTCTCCAAGGGTACGATCGACACGCAGTTCGACTGCACGCCGCAATCGCCGCAGCCTTCGCACACGAGCTCGTTGATGAAGATGCGCTTGGCGGGATCGGGGAACTTGCCGCGCTTGCGTCGGCGACGCTTCTCCGCTGCGCAGGTCTGGTCGTAGAGCAGCACCGTGACACCGGGGATCTCGCGCAGCTCGCGCTGCACGGCATCGAGATCGTCGCGATGGTGGATGCGGATGTCGCTCGCGAAATAGCCGGACGGGTACTTGTCGGGCTCGTCGCTCACGACGATCAGGCGCTTGATGCCCTCGGCCGTGACCTGGCGCGCGATGTCCTGCGGCGTCAGCGGCCCGTCGATCGGCTGACCGCCGGTCATCGCGACCGCATCGTTGTAGAGGATCTTGTAGGTGATGTTGACGTCGGCCGCGACCGCCGCGCGGATCGCCAGCAGGCCGCTGTGGTAGTACGTGCCGTCGCCCAGGTTGGCGAAGATGTGCTTCTCGTCGGTGAACGGCGCCTGCCCGATCCAGGGCACGCCTTCACCGCCCATCTGCGTGAACTCGCTCGCGCGGTCCATCCAGATCGCCATCACGTGGCAGCCGATGCCGGCCGTCGCGCGGCTGCCTTCCGGGACCTTGGTCGACGTGTTGTGCGGGCAGCCCGAGCAGAAGTAGGGCTGGCGCACGAGCTCGATCTTCGGCTTCTGCAGCGACCGTTCCTTGGCATTGATCCAGTCGACGCGCTGCTTCAGTTCATCGAGGCGGCGCGGATGCAGGCCGAGGCGCTCCACGCGCCGCGCGATCACCCGCGCGATCATCGCGGGCGTCAGCTCACCGGCGGCCGGCAGCAGCCAGTCGCCGTGCGGACGCACCCATTCGCCCTTCTCGTCGAACTTGCCGATCACGCGCGGACGCACGTCGTCGCGCCAGTTGTAGAGCTGCTCCTTCAACTGGTACTCGACGATCTGCCGCTTCTCCTCGACGACGAGGATCTCTTCCAGCCCTTCTGCGAAGTGGCGGATGCTGTCGGGCTCGAGCGGCCACGGCATCGCCACCTTGTACACGCGCAGGCCCATCTCGGCGGCGTCGGCATCGGTGATGCCCAGGTCCTCGAGCGCCTGGCGCACGTCCTGGTAGCTCTTGCCGGAGGTCGCGATGCCCAGCCGCGGCCGCGGCGAATCGATCACGATGCGATTGAGGTTGTTCACGCGGCAGTAGTGCAGCGCCGCGTAGATCTTGTAGTCCTGCATCCGCGCCTCGGTGGCGAGGAACGCGTCCGGCCAGCGGATGGACACGCCATCGGCCGGCAGCGGGAAGTCGTCGGGGACGATGATCTGCGTGCGCGCCGGATCCACGTACACCGACGAGCTCGACTCCACGGTATCGGCCACGCACTTGAAGCCGACCCAGCAGCCCGAATAGCGCGACATCGCCCAGCCATGGAGGCCCAAGTCGAGGATCTCCTGCACCGAGGAGGGATAGAGCACCGGCATCATCGCCGCGCTGAACTGGTGGTCCGACTGGTGCGGCACGGTGGACGATTTGGCCGCGTGGTCGTCGCCCGCGAGCACCAGCACGCCGCCGTGTTTCGACGTCCCTGCGTAGTTCGCGTGCTTGAACACGTCGCCGCAGCGATCCACGCCGGGGCCCTTGCCGTACCACATGGCGAAGACGCCATCCACGTTCGCGCCGCGATGCAGGTTCACCTGCTGCGAGCCCCAGATCGACGTGGCCGCAAGATCCTCGTTCAATCCCGGCTGGAACTTGACGTGGGCGCGCTCCAGGAACTTCTGCGCCTTCCACAGGGACTGGTCGAGCGCGCCCAGCGGCGAGCCGCGATAGCCCGACACGAAGCCGCCGGTGTTGAGTCCCGCGAGCGCATCGCGCTGGCGTTGCAGGATGAGAAGCCGGACGAACGCCTGCGCGCCGGTGAGGAAGACGCGGCCGGAATCGAGCTCGTACTTGTCGTCGAGCTTGACGTCGCGCAGCGCGGGAAGGGCAGCAGCCATCGGAATCACTCCACCAAAGATCGTGTCTGTCGGGGACGTGCAGGCACCCGGGTAGGGCACCGCAGCGTACGCACGCAAGGGATTGTGTCCCCGGTGCGCGAAGAAGTGGATTCTACTATGGGGGCGCGTCGCGACGGGGCAAGGAGCGTCGTCGCCAAGGGGCCACCTACCCGCGGCACTCGCGGGGCAGGTAGCGCGCCGCGATGTCCACCGGCACGCACATCCACTGCCAGTGGTCGCGCGCGTCGCGCGTGGGCGCGACCAGCAAGGTCTTGCCGGCGAGCGCGGGGACGGCGGTGGACAGTTGCACGCGCAGCCGGCCGCTCGCGGGATCGGCGTGCACGCTCTGCACGAGCGCCGATGCGGGATGCGCGCGCAGCCCCGGATGGTCCGTTTGCCGGGGCAGGAGCCGCGACACGGTCCAGCGCGCCTCGATCTCGGTCTCGATCTCGCGCAGCGCGCCCAGCGCCTGCGTCACCTGCATGCGCACCGCGCGTTCCTGATACGCCCTGACGAGCGGCGGACCCACGATGCCCACGATGCATACGAGCGCGCCGCCACCGAAGCACAGCGCCGCGACGAGCGACGTCGGCGCGCCGGCCGCCAGCCGCTGTACCGCATGGGTGGCACCGGTGGCGCCGCGCTCCGCGCGTGCCACGCGATAGCGGCATTCGAGGTACAGGATCGTGTCCGCAAGGAGCGCGGGCAACACGCCCGGCAACACCCACACGCACAGTACCGCGGCGGCGATCCAGGTGAGGCCGGCGCGCTCGAACCACGGCTCCATCAGGGCCAGGCCGAAAGCGCCGGCGATGGGCAACAGCGCGTAGAGCGCGCCCAGCGCCCACAGCCTGCGATAGAACGCCCATCCCGCAGGGAAGGCGAATGCGCCCCAGTTCCATCCCGCGCGCGGATGTCCCACACGCTCGAAGTCCATGAAGCGGCGTACGTACCGGTCGGCCGCGGGCCCGATGGCGATGCGAAACAGTACCGAGAGCGCCGGCCGGACCACGCGCGGCGATTCGCCGCCGGGCATGCGGATCGTGGAGGCGTTGCCGGGGAGGACCGCTTGTGGCGTGAACCAGGCGGAGTAGGGCGAGGACGGTGCGGTGACGGGAATCCGGGCAGGACGTGCATGCCGTTGCGCCGAATCCATCATTCCACCTTCCCCCTGTGCCGAGATGCCGCGAAGCCCCCGGCATTCTAGCAATCATCGCGGGCGTTGCGGCGTGTCACCGCCCCGCACGGGCCGGCGCCGGCCTGTGCGAAGATCGCGCATCGAACCCATGCACGCCGTTGCCATGACCTTCTGCCTTCCCGCCGTCGAGATCGAGACCGCCCCCCATCCCACCGCTGCCGTGATCTGGCTGCATGGCCTGGGCGACGACGGCCACGGCTGGTCGCAGGTCGTGCCCGCCCTGCGCATGGACGCCTCCCCTGCGGTGCGCTTCATCTTTCCGCATGCGCCGACGATGCCGGTGGCGATCAACAACGGCGCCGTGATGCCCGCGTGGTACGACATCCGCGAGGCCAACCTCAACGAGCGCGCCGACCTCGCCGGCGTGCGCCGCTCGCAGCAGCAGCTCGAGGACCTCGTGGCGCGCGAGAAGGAGCGGGGCGTGGCCGCGAGCCGCATCGTGCTCGCCGGCTTCTCGCAGGGCGGGGCCATCGCGCTGTACGCGGGATTGCGCCATCCGCAGCGCCTGGCCGGCATCGTGGCGCTGTCGACCTATCTCGTGGACGCGCCCGCGCTCGTGGCCGAGGCGGCGCCCGCCAACCGCGACGTGCCGCTCTTCATGGGCCACGGGACGCAGGATCCCGTGGTGCGCCTCGCGTGGGCCGAGACCTCGCGCCAGGCGCTCGAGGCCGGCGGCTGGAAGGTGGAGTGGCACACCTATCCGATGGAGCATTCGGCGATACCGCAGGAGATCGCGGACATCGCGACATTCCTGCGGCGCGTGCTCGCGTAGCGGCCGCCGCGACCCGCGGCCGCGCGCACCGGCCTTGGACTATTCGTCGCGTCCGCCCGCGTCGTCCTCGACCGGGACGGAGGCGCGCGGACGGAGGCCCCGCCGGGCGAGTGCATCGCGCAGCAGGAACTCCACCTGCGCATTCACGCTGCGCAGGTCCGCCTGCGCCAGGCGCTCGAGCTCCGCGAAGAGCGCGGGGTCCATGCGCAGCAGGAAGGACTTCTTGGCGGCCATGCGCGACGCGTCGCTAGCCCGGCGTGCGAAAGCGCAGGAACAGCACGGCCAGCAGCAGGCCCGTGCAGGCGAGGAACGCGCCGAGCAGCGCGAAGAAGTGCGGCAGCGGGAGGTGCGGCGGTACGGTCGCGTTCGCTTCGATCACGAGCAGGTGCATGCCCGCCAGGAAGAGGCACAGCGCAATGCCGAGCGCGCAGGCGTGCCCCTCGCGGAATGCATCGGTGGCGGCCCTGCGCGGCGGCGCGAGCCAGTATTCGGGGTCGCGCATGAGCCGGCTCCGGCGTGTCCAGCGCGGCACCAGGCCCGCAGTGGCGGCGGTCGCCAGTGGTGCCAGGACGACGAGCGCGACCATCACCGCGAGATACGCGGGCCGCGACATCCATCCGTCCGCGGCTCCCGAGCGCCCGAAGTGCGAGGCCACCTCCGGCGGAAGGCCCACGCCGGTGCCGATCACCACCGCCACGGCCACCGCGATGACCAGGATCAGCGCCAGGCGCAGGAGGCGCGTCATGACGAACCTCGCTTCCCGCGCTAGTTGTACAGCGTGCCCGTGTTGATGACGGGCTGCACCTCGGAATCGGCGCACAGCACCGTCATGAGGTTGCTCACCATCGCCGCCTTGCGCTCGTCGTCGAGGTCCACCACCTGCTTGACGGACAGCTCGTGCAGCGCCATCTCCACCATCGACACCGCGCCGTGCACGATCTTCTTGCGCGCGGAGATGATCGCCTCCGCCTGCTGCCGGCGCAGCATCACCTGCGCGATCTCGGGCGCGTAGGCGAGGTGGGTGAGGCGCGCCTCTTCCACCACCACGCCCGCCTGCTCGAGACGTGCCTGCAGCTCGCGCTCGAGCGCCTTGGCCACGATGTCGGCACTTTCGAGCAGCGTGGGGCCCTGCACCTCGTCGGGGTCGCCTTCGGCATCGTAGGCGAACTTGGAGGCGAGGTGGCGCACCGCGGCCTCGCTTTGCACCTTCACGAACGTCTCGTAGGCGTCGACGTCGAACAACGCCTTGGCCGTGTCGTCCACGTGCCAGACGACGACCGCGGCGATCTCGATCGGATTGCCGCGCTTGTCGTTGACTTTCAGGCGCTCGCCGTTCAGGTTGCGGGCGCGCAACGATACCTTCCTGCGCGTGTAGAACGGATTGGTGGCGCGCAGTCCCGGCGTGCGGCTCGTGCCGCGGTAGGCACCGAAGAGCTGGAGGATCGCGGCTTCGTTGGGCTGCAGCGTGTACAGGCCGGCCAGGGTGAGGATGGCGAGGACCAGCATCAGCACCGACAGCGCCAGCATCCCGAAGCGCACGCCGCCCATGATCGAGTGGGCGAGCATGTAGCCGCCCACCGCCAGCAATGCCAGCCCCACGACCAGCGCAACGAAGCCGTTGGCGGTGGCGATCGGCGCTTCCGCGTGCACCGGCCCTTGCGACCTTGTCGGATTCATCATGAGCTCCCCATCCGCGACGGCGCTGGCGACCGGAATGGTCGTGCGCAGCGTATCAAAATGATATCATTACGATAACAGTGCCTGTCAAGCGGGGAATCCCGGATTGAGCATCAGCGGCAAAACCCTCGCAGATTCATGCACATGGACCATTCATCGGTGACGCCGGTTGGCCCGTTACAGAGGACCGGGGAGGGCGCTGCGGTATAGTCTCGACTCGCTCCCGCTCCGCCGCGCCGCCCTTCCGCACCGGGCCGCGGCGCCTTCTCGCCTTGGAAAACGCTCCTGCCGATTCGCTCCGGCGCGACGTGCGCGTGATCAGCCTCATCGGCGTCGCGCATGCGTTCTCGCACTTCTTCCAGCTCGCGCTGCCGCCGCTGTTCCCGATCCTGCGCGTCGAGTTCGACGTGTCGTGGACCTTGCTGGGCTCGCTCGTGGGCGTGTTCTACGCCGCGAGCGGGATCACGCAATTCGGCTCCGGCTTCCTCGTCGACCGTTTCGGCGCGCGCCCGCTCCTGCTGACGGGCTTCGGGATGCTGGCGGGGGGCACGCTGCTGGCGTCGTTCGCGCCGAGTGCGTTCTGGCTCTTTCCGATCGTGATCCTGATGGGGATGGGCAACGGCGTGTTCCATCCCTGCGACTTCGCGATCCTCAATGCCAACGTGGCCACGCGCCGCCTCGGCCACGCCTACTCGGCGCACGGCGTGGGCGGCAACCTGGGCTATGCGGCCGCGCCGCTCGTGAGCTTCGCGCTCGCCACCGCCTTCGACTGGCGCATCGCGCTCGGCACGATGGGCGTGGTGGGGCTCGTGGTGCTGGCGGTGCTGTATTCGCAGCGCGTGCACCTGACCTCGCATCGCGCGACGGATGCGCGCGGGAACACGCTGCGCGGCAGCCTCGACCTCTTCCTGCAGTCCACGATCCTCCTGTGCTTCGGCTTCTTCGTGCTGCAGACGGCCGCCACCGTGGGCCTGCAGACATTCCTGCCGTCGGCGCTCCATGCCGGCCTGTCGGTGCCGCTCATCGTGGCGACCACCGCGATCACCGCGTACCTCCTGGGCGGCACCGCCGGCATCGTCGCCGGAGGCTTCATCGCCACGCATTCGTCACGGCACGAGATCGTGGCCGCGACCGGGCTCGTGAGCGCGGCGGCGCTGCTCGTGATCGTGGGCGCCATCGACCTTCCGCTCGCCGCGATCGTGCCGATGTTCGTGCTGGTGGGCTTCGCGATCGGCAGCACCGGCCCGTCGCGCGACCTCATCGTGCGCAATGCCACGCCCAAGGGCGCGGCGGGGCGCGTGTACGGGTTCGTCTATTCCGGCCTCGACCTCGGCGCGACCATCGGGCCCATCGTGTTCGGCTACATGCTCGACCACGGCCAGGGGCGCGAGGTGTTCTACGCGGTGGCGGTGCTGCTGGTGCTCGCCGTATTCACGGTGACGCGCGTGGGCCGCGCGCTGACGCCGGCATTGCGGGAGGCATAAGACGATGGACCTGGGCATCGCCGGACGCCGCGCGCTCGTGTGCGCGGCCAGCAAGGGATTGGGACGCGGCTGCGCCGAGGCGCTCGCGCGCGAAGGCGTCGAGGTGACGATCGTCGCGCGCACGGCCGACGAGCTCGCGCGAACCGCGGGCGAGATCGCGGCGATGACCGGCCGCCCGGTGCGTCACGTGGCCTGCGACATCACGACCCCCGAAGGCCGCGCGGCCGCGCTCGCCGTGTGCCCCGATCCCGACATCCTCGTGAACAATGCCGGCGGACCGCCGCCCGGCGACTTCCGCGAATGGGGCCGCGACGCCTGGATGAAGGCCATCGACGCCAACATGCTCACGCCCATCGAGCTCATCAAGGCCACGGTCGACGGCATGATCGCGCGCAAGTTCGGCCGCATCGTGAACATCACCTCGGCCGCGGTGAAGGCGCCGATCGACGTGCTGGGGCTGTCCAACGGCGCGCGCAGCGGCCTCACGGGCTTCATCGCGGGCCTCTCGCGCAAGGTCGCGCCGCACGGCGTGACGATCAACAACATGCTGCCGGGCCTCTTCGACACCGACCGCCTGCGCGGCATGACGGCCACGCGCGCGAAGGCGCAGGGCATCACGTTCGAGGAGGCGCTCGATGCCTCGCGCGCGGCGATCCCCACGCGCCGTGTCGGCATGCCGGAGGAGTTCGGTGCGATGTGCGCGTTCCTGTGCAGCGTGCACGGGGGCTACATCGTGGGGCAGAACATCCTCATGGACGGCGGGCAGTATCCGGGCACGTACTGAGTGCCTGCAATCGACCCGTAGCGCACCGGCGCTTCCCCCAAGGGATCCAGCCGTTCACCGTGACGGGGCCGGTGTGTTTTCCCGCCGACTCATGACGGCGCGCACAAGACGACCAGATCCGGCCCGTCGCCCTCGGGGAGCCAGCCCTCCGCCACCATCTGATCGCGCAACGCCCTGTCGATCATGTAGCGGTGATTCGCGTCCGGGCGGTTGCTGAATACCCGATATACCGGCACCGTGCCTGCCGGGCACACCCCCGCCACCGGCAGGAACATCGCCATGAATCGCGATGCTTCCAGGACGAAGTCCGGATGTGCCGCCATGGTGTTGTCGCACTCCTGCTGCCCGCGCCCGAAGAAATGCGAATCGCCGTGCAGGGGGATGATGTAGATCCGGCAGATGTCGGTGGTCCCGGTCTGGGCCGTCTCGAAGGCCGGGAACGACCTGCCCGTGCGCATCCAGCCCTTGATGACGACGCCAGCGTCGAGCTTGGCGATCTCGTCGGCCACGTGCGTGATGAAATAGTGATCGAGCAAGGCGTTGTAGAACTCGACGACCGTCGCTGGCGCAGCGGGCGTGACGCTTCCGCTGCCCAGCAGCTCCACTCTGAACCCTGTCCCATTGATGGTGAACGTGCTCGTCGCCACAGCGAAGCCCGTACTCACGGCGGTGAAGGTGTAGACGAACCTGCACGACCCGCCAATGGGGAGGGTGGCACCCTGACAGTTCTGGGTCATCGCGAATGGCGCTCCGACGCCGCCCCCCGTCACGGTGAGCGGACCCAGCGGTGTCCCGGATACATTCGTCAAGGTCGCAGCCACGCTCGACGTCTCCCCGATGAGGACCGGGCCGAAGTCGATGTCCGTCGGCGCCAACGTGAACGCGGGTTGGCCGATGCCCGACAGCGAAACGCTGAATGCCTGGCCGTTGATGGTGAAATTGCTGGGGGCGGATGCCGGGCCGACGGCGGTCGGTGCGAAGGTGTAGAACACCTGGCACTTGGCGCCGGGTGCGAGCGTCGCACCCTGGCAGTTCTGCGACGCATTGAACGGCGCACCCGGCGCGCCGCCGGCGATCGTCAGCGGGCCGATCGCGGCGCCCGATGCATTGGTCACCGCCGCGGTCATCGTTGCGGAAGTGGTGCCCACGACCACCGATCCGAAGTTGATCGTCATGGGAGCCACCGTGAATGCACCGGTGCCCGTCCCCGACATCGTGATCGAGAAGTTCTGGGAGTCGATGCCGATCGTCGTGCTCGAGGACTTCGGGCCGGGCGTTTTCGGCGAGAACGTATAGGTGAATTTGCAGGTTCCGCCGGGGGCCAGCGGAACGCCCGCGCAGTTCTGTGAGCCACCGAAGTTGGTCGAATCGAAAGGCGCGCCACCGGCGAAGTTCGGCGTCTGCGAAACGCCCGACGTGTTGGTGATCGTCACGGCGATCGAACCGGTGGCGCCGATCGCCACGTTGCCGAAAACGAGATTGGTGGGCGCCACGTTGAATGCGGAGATGCCCGTCCCCGACATCGTGATCGGGAAGTTGTCGGCATTGATGCCGATCGTCGTGCTCGAGGACTTCGGGCCGAGCGTTTTCGGCGAGAACGTATAGGTGAATTTGCAGGTTCCGCCGGGGGCCAGCAGAACGCCCGCGCAGTTCTGTGAGCCATCGAAGTTGGTCGAATCGAAAGGCGCGCCACCGGCGAAGTTCGGGGTCTGCGCGACCCCCGACGTGTTGGTGATCGTCACGGCGATCGTCCCGGTGGCGCCGAGCGGCACGTTGCCGAAAGCGAGATTCGTGGGTGAGACCGTGAAACCCGCGGCCGAGGCTGCCAGGGGGATCAGGCACGCCACGTACACGACGATCAACGCACCGGAACGCGCCCACCGTCCCGGCTTGTGATCGTGAACGCGCGACGATGCGGATGGAAAGAGCCGACAGGACATGGACACCTCCCAAGCGCGTGACAGGTGCGGCGCCTACGCGGTTTGCCCTGCGCCGCGGCCGGACGTGCATCCGGCGACGCCATGCGGAAGTACGGCGCAGATTGCGCTCCTGCGGCGTCTTTGACAAGGGTTTCGTGCTCATCCGATGCTTCGGCGCGAGATCCCCCAATACGGAGGGCTACGCACGAGCCCCGCCCGGCGCTACTCCGGCGTGAAGATCGTCTGCGCGATGTGGCGCACGCCGCCGTTCATCTGGATCGGATCGTCGCGCAAATTCATGTAGTAGACCGCAAGCAGCTTCCCAGGCTCGTGCTCGATGACCCGCGGATAGCCCAGGTCCCAGCTCCCGCCGTCGTCGCGCAGCACGATCTCGCGTCCCCACGTACGGCCGTCGTCGTCACTCACGCGGGCGCGCACGCCGAAGGGCGGCAA
>CAZUGY010000079.1:0-18770 GCA_964620265.1 uncultured Alcaligenaceae bacterium | reverse complement strand
TGCGCATCGCGGGCACCGCGGAGCTCTCGGGCTACAGCAAGGACCTGAACCTCGTGCGCTGCGAGGCGCTCGTCCATCGCACCTTCGAGCTTTTCCCCGACGCCGGCGAGCGCGACAGCGCGCAATTCTGGACGGGCCTGCGCCCCGCCACGCCGTCGAACGTGCCGCTGGTGGGCGCCACGCGCTATCCCAACCTCTTCCTCGACACGGGACACGGCACGCTGGGCTGGACGATGGCCTGCGGCTCCGGCCGGGCGCTCGCCGACGTGATCGCGGGACGCAAGCCTGGCGTGGATTTTGCGTTCACTGCCAAGTCCTGAACCTCCTCGGCGCCGCGCGCCTTCGCACCGTGCTGACCCTGCAATCGCTCAATCGCTGGCAGGCCTTCGTCATCCACCTGGGCCTGTCCATCCTGATCGCCTCCGCGGTGATCGGGCTCGTGGTGTTCGTGTGGTATCCGCAGCCGTATTTCAGCGCGATGGGCGGCGATCTCCTGCTGCGGCTCATCATCGGCGTGGACGTGGTGGTGGGGCCGATCATCACGCTCATCATCTTCGATCCGCGCAAGCCGCGGTTGAAGGTGGACCTCGCGATCATCGGCGCGCTGCAGCTCGCGGCGCTCGTCTACGGCGTGGTCGTGATGTTCGAGGCGCGCCCGGCGTGGAACGTGTTCGTGAAGGATCGCTTCGAGGTCGTGGCGGCCAATGCCATCGACAGCGAGGCGCGCGAGCGCGCGCAGGAGCCCTTCCGCACGGTGCCGGTGACGGGTCCCGTGCTGGTGGCGGGCCGTCCCCCAGCCGAGGCGCAGGCGAACCTCGCGCTCGCCATGACCACGATGGCCGGCGGCGCCGACGTCGCGGCGCGGCCCGATCTGTTCGTGCCGCTGGCGCAGGAAGCGCAGACGGTGGCGCACGCGGCGCGTCCGCTGCAGGCGCTCTCGCGGCAAGGCCAGGCGAACGCAGGGCTCGTGAGCGCCTTCGTGGCCGAGCGCGGCGCGGGCCGCGAGCTGGGCTACGTGCCGGTGCGCGCACGCAATCGCGATTTCGCCGCGGTGGTGGATCGCAAGACTGGCGAGGTGGTGGGCTACCTGTCCGTCAATCCCTGGTAGCCATGCGCAGCGGGTGGCGCCGGAAGGGATGGCGCGGGCGGCGCGGCGGCATGACGGTCGCTGCCTCCCGCGCGGGAGGCGAGCCCCGCGCGCACGGGCCGTATAATCGGACCCTTTGGCGCGCCGTGCCGTGGCAGTCGCGCCGCGCCGGTCTGCCATGCCCAAGCTCCCCTCGTTCTTCCCGCGTACCGCACTCCTGGTCGCAGCCCTCGCGCTCGCCGCCACAGGTTCGGCGCAAACGCCTCCCGCGAGCCCCCCTGCCAAGGGCGCACCCGCGGCACCGGTGGTGGTTGCGTCGCCGTCGCCTCCGCCGGGCGTTCCCGCGCCATCGGTGGCGGCCACCGCTTACTTCGTCACGGACTTCACGAGCGGCCAGACGCTCACCTCGGCCAATGCCGACGAGCGCCGCGATCCGGCGTCGCTGACCAAGCTCATGACCGCCTACGTCGTGTTCGGCGCGCTCCGCGCGAAGACGATCGTGCCGTCGCAGATGGTCAACGTGTCGCAGCGCGCGTGGAAGGTCGAGGGCTCGCGCATGTTCATCGAGCCCCGGCGCGCGGTGTCGGTGGACGAGCTCGTGAAGGGCATGATCGTGCAGTCGGGCAACGACGCGTCGATCGCGCTCGCCGAGCTCGTGTCCGGCAGCGAGGAAGCCTTCGTCGTGAAGATGAACAGCGAAGCCGCGCGGCTGGGCATGGTCACCACGCACTTCACCAACGTGACGGGCCTGTCCGATCCGCAGCACTACACCACGGCCGCGGACCTCGCGAAGATCGCCACCGCCGTGATCCGCGACTACCCGGAGTTCTACCCCGTCTATTCGCAGAAGGAATTCCGCTACAACAACATCACGCAGCCCAATCGCAACCGGCTGCTGTGGACCGACCCGTACGTCGACGGCATGAAGACGGGCCACACCGGGGCCGCGGGCTGGTGCCTCATCGCCACCGCCGTGCGCGGCGACCGGCGCGTGCTCGCGGTGGTGCTCGGCGCCGCCTCGGATGCCGCGCGCGCGTCGGAGGCGCAGAAGCTCCTCAACTGGGGCTTCCAGGCCTTCGATACCGTGCAGCTGTACCAGTCGGGGAAGCCCGTGACCGCGCTCAAGGTGTGGAAGGGCGCCACGCCCGAAGTGCCCGCGGGCTTCCTCGCCGATCGCTACTTGACGCTGCCGAAGGGCAAGGCCGACAAGCTCGTCGTGACCGTCCAGGCGGAGGAGCCGCTGGTGGCGCCGATCGCGCGCGCGCAGCGCGTGGGCACGGTGAAGATCGCGCTCGAGGACAAGCCGATGGCGGAGTTCCCGCTGATCGCGCTCGAGGAAGTCGCACCCGCGAGCTTCTTCGGCCGCGCGTGGGATACCGTGCGGCTGTGGTTCAAGCATTGATCGCACGCTTCGTCTTCCGCGCTCGCCGCCCGACGGCCGCAGCACCGCACGCGCCAGCACGCCACCGCACGCTCGCAAGGGGAACTGCATGACCGACGCGCCACAGATCGTCTATCTCAACGGACGCTTCCTCCCGATCGCCGAGGCGACCGTATCCGTGCTCGACCGCGGCTTCATCTACGGCGACGGCGTGTACGAGCTCGTGCCGGTCTACGGCCGCGAGCCGTTCCGCCTGCCGCAGCATCTCGCGCGCCTCGCGCACACCCTCGCCGGCGTGCGCATGGACAACCCGCATACCGATGCGCAGTGGGAGGCGATCATCCGCGACCTCGTCGCGCGCCAGCCCTACGACGACCAGGGCGTGTACTTCCAGGTCACGCGCGGCGTGGCCAGGCGCGACCATTCGTTCCCCGAGGGCGTGCCGCCCACGGTGTTCATGATGGCCAATCCGTTGCCGCTGCCTTCACGCGAGCAGGTGGAGCGCGGCGTGGCGGTGGTCACGGCCGACGACAACCGCTGGCATCGCTGCGACCTGAAGACCATCTCGCTCGTGGGCAACGTGCTGCTGCGCCAGCTCGCCACCGATGCAGGTGCGGTGGAGACGATGCTCTTCCGCGACGGCTGGCTCACCGAAGCCTCGGCTTCCAACGTGCTGGCGGTGAAGGACGGCACGGTGATCGTCCCGCCCAAGGACAACCTCATCCTCCCCGGCATCACCTACGATGCCACGGTGGAGTTCGCACGTGCGGTGGACGTCCCCGTGCAGACGCGCCCGATCTCCCGCGCCGAGGCGCTGGCGGCCGACGAATTGTGGTTGTCCTCGTCGACCAAGGAGGTGCTGGCGATCACCACCGTCGACGGCGAGCCCTTCGCGGGCGGTGTCCCGGGGCCGGTGTTCCGCAAGGTCTGGGCGTCGTTCCAGGCGCGCAAGCCGCGCGCTGCGCCGGCTCGATAGCTCGCGCAACGCGCCGCCTCGCACGGGCGCTCACTCCCCGATCGGCGCCTGCGTCCCGAAGTTGCCGTGCTGGAACACGAGCCCGTGTCCCGGGGCGCGCTCGCAGGTGACGACCTCGCCCACGAAGACCACGTGGTCGCCCGCCACCATGCGATCGTGGTGCCGGCACTCGAACCAGGCCACGCAGCCGTGGAGGAGCGGCGCATCGGACCAGCCCAGGCGGTAGTCCACGTGCGCGAAGCGGTCGGCGTGCGGTCGCGAGAAGCGCCGCGCGAGCTCGACCTGCCCGGCCGCCAGCACGTTCACGGCATAGCGCTCGGCGGCCGCGAAGGCGGCGAGGCTCGCCGACCGGCGCGCGAGCGACCACAGCACGAGCGGCGGGTCGAGCGACACCGAGTTGAACGAGTTGGCCGTGAGGCCCACGAAGCGCCCCTCGCCGGCGCGCGCGCAGATGATGGTGACGCCCGTGGCGAACTGGGCGAGCGCGTCGCGGAACTGCCGGCTGTCGAAGGCGGGCGGGACATGGGCGGAGCCCGCGGAGGTCATGGGGAAGGCGCCGCGCGGGGCTTCCGGGCGGCACGAGGCGTGGGATGTGGAGGGTCGATTGTACGGGGCCGGGCGGGTGCCCGGACTTCGCCGTCGAATTTCCCAACGGCGGCCGACTTGCTAAACTTTTCATCCCGGCCCCGCTTCGCGTCGAATATCCACTGCCATGCAAGCGATCCAGCGCATCATCACCGACCGCTACGTCGGTCGGGACATTCCCATCACCCTCGTGCTCCCCGACGGCGCCCGCGTGCCGCTGTCCTCGTCATCCGCGGTGGACATCGTGGCGCGCACCTGGAAGGGGCTGCGCGCGTTGTCCAGGCCCGCCATGGGCGCGCTCGCCCGGGCTTACGTGCACGGCGACGTCGACTTCACCGGCAGTGCCCGCGCGGTCCTGGGCATCGTCGAATCGATGGTGGGCGGGGTGGACCACGGCCCCGAGAGCCTCGGCGCGCGCTGGAAGCAGTTCCTGCACCAGCATCGCAGCAATCGCCGCAACATCTCCTACCACTACGACGTCTCCAACGCGTTCTATCGCATGTGGCTCGACGAGCGCATGGTCTACTCCTGCGCGTACTTCAAGACGGACGCGGACACGCTCGACCAGGCGCAGGTCAACAAGATCGACCACATCTGCCGCAAGCTGCGGCTGGCGCCGGGCGAGTCGCTGCTCGACATCGGCTGCGGCTGGGGCGCGCTCATCATGCATGCCGCGGAGAATTACGGCGTCACGGCGCACGGCATCACGCTGTCGAAGAACCAGTTCGACCACGTGTCGAGGCAGATCGAGGCGCGCGGCCTCCAGGGGCGGGTGAAGGTCGATCTGCGCGACTACCTCGACCTCCCCGATGACGTGCTCTACGACAAGGTGTCGAGCGTGGGCATGTTCGAGCACGTGGGGGTCGCGCGCTTCCCGCGGTACTTCGGCAAGATCTACAGCGTGCTGAAGCCCGGCGGCATGGTGCTGAACCACGGCATCACCCACAACGAGCTCGGCGTGACGGGCCTGGGCAGCGGCATCGGCGAATTCGTGGAGGAATACGTCTTTCCCGGCGGCGAGCTCACGCACCTGTCCCGGGTGATCGAGGGCATGGCGCGCCAGGGCCTGGAGTGCATCGATGCGGAGGCGCTGCGTGAGCATTACGCGCGCACGCTGTGGAACTGGGTGGACCGCCTCGAGGCGCGGGCCGACGAGGCGAAGCGCGAGGTCGGCGACGAGCGCTTCCGCGTGTGGCGCATCTACATGGCGGGCTCGGCGCACGCCTTCGACCGCGGCTGGATGTCGCTGTGGCAGATCCTCGCCGGCAAGCCGCTCCCCGACGGCAGGTTGCCGCACCCGCTCACGCGCGAGTACATGTACGCCCGCTGACGGCGGCGCTTGCAGCGGCGGCTGCCGCCCTGCGCTTTCGCACGGTTGCGGGCGGCGTGCTGCGCCCGCATATGGAAGGGAGCCCAAGGAGAAGCGCCATGGACAAGCCCCTCACCCCGCCGGAAGCCCTCGAAGGCCTCGCCATCGAGGAAAAGGACTCGCCCCTCAAGTTCCCGTGCGTGTTCCCGATCAAGGTCATGGGTCGCACGCAGGACGGCTTCGCGCAGGCGGTGGCCGACGTGGTGGTGAAGCATGCCCCCGACTTCGATCCGCGGGCGCTCGAGATGCGCTCGTCGAAGGAAGGCAACTGGCTGTCGGTGACGGCCACTGTCAACGCCGCCTCCCGCGAGCAGCTCGACGCGCTCTACCGCGAGCTCGTGGCGCATCCGATGGTGAAGATGGTGCTTTGATGCCGCTCGCGGCTCCGTCGCCGTCGCTTTTTGGCGGCAGTTGACGCACCCGCCTTTCTGTGGAAAACTATAGGCTGTATGTTTTCTACAGAAAACAACTCCGCCTGAGCTGCCTCCCGTGTCGCCCGCCACCATCTCGCCTGCCCGCGTGCCCGGCTTACAGCCCCAGCCGCAGCCGGCCGCGGTGTTGTCCAAGGCCGTGGTGCGCGCCGCGCGCCTGCTCGACTTCACGCAGCGCGACGTCGCCGCCACGCTCGGCCTGTCGGAAGCCACGGCGTCGCGCCTCTTCGCGGGCAAGTACGTGCTCGATCCCGACCGGGCCAAGGAGTGGGAGCTCTCGCTCCTCTTCGTGCGCCTGTACCGCTCGCTGGACGCGCTGTGGGGGCACGAGGAAACCGCCCGTCGCTGGCTCGACAGCGAGAACCTGGCCCTCGCGGCCACCCCGCGCACGCTGGTGCGCAGTGTCGAAGGACTCGTCCGTGTCGTCGGCTACCTGGACGCCGCGCGCAGTCGCGTCTAGCGCGGCGCCCGCGCAGTTCGCGCTGTGGCGCGCCGTGGAGGCGCAGCACGTGGTGGCCACGATGGCGCTCGTCGACACGCTCGACGAGCAGCTCGTGCTCGAGCGCCTGCTCGATGCCAGCAAGCCGCCGGTGCCCGCGGGAGCAGAAAAGCTCCATTACCTCCTCTTCACGCCGTTCCGCTACGGGCCGCCGCCCGGAGGGTCGCGCTTCCGCGGTCCGCTGGACCCGGGCGTCCTCTACGGCGCCGACGAGATCCGCACCGCCTGCGCGGAGCTGGGCTACTGGCGCTGGCGGCACCTCCTCGACACGCCCGTCTTGAGCGCCATGCCGGCGCGGCCGCAGACGGTCTTCCGCGCCCGCGTGGCCACTGCCACGGTCGACCTGCGCGAGCCGCCCTTCGTGCGCGATCGCGCGGCCTGGACGCATCCCGCGGACTACGGGCCCTGCCAGCGCTTCGCGGTGACTGCGCGCGAGGCGCGCGTGGGTGCCCTCCGCTACGAATCGGTGCGTGATCCGCGCCACGGCGGTTGCAGCGCGGTGCTCGACTGGCGCGCGTTTGCGAAGCCCGCGCCCACCGATTCGCAGACATGGACGCTCTCCGTCACGCGCGAGCGCGTGGTGTGGCAGCGCACGGATGCCTTGCGCAGCGAGGCGCACGAATTCACGGCCGCCGCGTGGGGCCATGGCTGAGCGCGAGGCGCCCACGCCGAGTGTCGTGGTGCGGCACCTGGGGCGCACCGGATATCGCGCGACGTGGGAGGCGATGCAGCGCTTCACCGACGCGCGCACCGCAGGCACCGCCGACGAGCTCTGGCTGACGGAGCATCCGCCCGTGTACACGCTGGGGCTCGCGGGCCGTCGTGAGCATCTGCTGCGCGCCAATGGCATCGAGGTCATCAAGGTGGATCGCGGCGGGCAGGTCACGTATCACGGGCCGGGGCAGCTCGTGGCGTACACACTCGTGGACCTGCGGCGTGCGCAGCTTGGCATCCGCGAGCTGGTGCGGCGATTGGAGCGTGCGGTGGTCCTCTGGCTCGGCACGCATGGCATCGCTGCGTGGGGCAAGGTGGAGGCGCCGGGCGTGTATGTGCGTGGCGGCGGCGAGACGGCGCCGGACCGGACGGGGGATCGCATCGGCGAGCCGCGTTCAAGCGTCGCAGCGCGCGCGGTGCCCGCGGCCTTCACGGAGGAAGCCAAGGTCGCCGCCCTCGGACTCAAGGTGCGCCGCCACTGCACCTACCACGGCCTCGCGGTCAACGTCGCGATGGACCTCGCGCCCTTCGCGGACATCGATCCCTGCGGCTATCCGGGACTGGCGGTCACCGACCTCGCGCGGCTCGGCGTGCAACGCACGGTGGCGCAGGCCGCGGACGAGATCGCGCCGCACCTCGTGGCGGCGCTGGCCGCACGCGGCGAGGCCGAAGTTGCGCAGAAGGGCCCGATGCTAGAATCGTCCGTCCAGCCCCCGCCCTGACCGGGCATCCGCCCCGCATGGACCTTCCCACCAACGACGCCGGCGTCAAGCACAAGGGTGACGCCAAGACGGCGCGCATCCCCATCAAGATCGTGCCGGCGGAAACGCTCAAGAAGCCGCCGTGGATCCGCGTGCGTGTCTCCGCATCGCCGCGCTTCATGGAGATCAAGAAGATCCTCCGCGAGCACCACCTGCACACGGTGTGCGAGGAGGCGTCCTGCCCCAACATCGGCGAGTGCTTCGGCAAGGGCACCGCCACGTTCATGATCATGGGCGACATCTGCACGCGCCGCTGCCCGTTCTGCGACGTGGGGCATGGCCGGCCGCTGCCGCTCGACGTCGACGAGCCTTCGAATCTCGCGAAGACGATCGCCGCGTTGCGCCTCAAGTATGTCGTGATCACGAGCGTGGACCGTGACGACCTGCGCGACGGCGGCGCCCAGCACTTCGTCGACTGCATCCGCGCGGTGCGCGAGCATTCACCGGCAACACAGATCGAGGTGCTGGTGCCCGATTTCCGCGGCCGCCTCGACCGCGCGCTCGCCATCCTCGAGGCGGCGCCGCCCGACGTGATGAACCACAACCTCGAGACGGTGCCGCGGCTGTACAGGCAGGCGCGCCCCGGCTCCGACTATGCGCATTCCTTGAAGCTCCTGCAGGACTTCAAGCTGCGCGTGCCCGGCGTACCCACCAAGTCCGGCATCATGGTGGGGCTGGGCGAGACCGACGACGAGATCCGCACGACGATGCGCGACATGCGCGCGCACGACATCGACATGATCACGATCGGCCAGTACCTGCAGCCGTCGCCGGGGCATCTTCCGGTGCTGCGCTACATGCATCCGGATACGTTCGCCGACTTCGAGCGCGAAGCGTATGCGCTCGGATTCAAGCATGCGGCGGTGGGGGCGCTGGTGCGCTCGTCGTATCACGCCGACAAGCAGGCGGAGGAAGTGCTGGCGTAGTCAGGTCGCTCGTTGCTTTGGTGGCGAGCCGTCAACTGACGGGAAGCGGCGCGCCCTTCGGCCACAGGATCCACATCCGGCCCTGCTGCCGCATGCGACCCGCCTCACGGCCGGGCCCGTCGCCGAAACCCCAGAAAAAATCCGCGCGCACGGGGCCGCGAATCGCGCCGCCCGTGTCCTGCGCGAGCGTGAGGCGCTCGAGCGGCGTGTTCGACAGCGGTCGCGTCGTGGCGAGCCACACGGGCGTGCCGAGCGGCACGAAGCGCGCGTCCACCGCGATGGTGCGCTCCGCGAGCAGCGGCACGCCGAGCGAGCCCTGCGGGCCGTCGATGGCGGCGTCGAGCGAGCCGGCGGGCGCGGGCGGGACCTCGCGGAAGAACACGTAGCTCGGATTCTGGTCGAGGAGCTCGCGCATCTCGGCCGGATGCGCCTGCACCCACGAACGGATCGCCTGCATCGAGGCGCGCTCGCGCGTGAGCTCGCCGCGCTCGATCAGCACGGCGGCGACCGACCGGTACGGGTGGCCGTTCTGGTCGGCGTAGTTGAGCCGCAGCACGCTGCCGTCGTCGAGCGCGATGCGCCCCGAGCCCTGGATCTCGAGGAAGAACGCCTCGACGGGATCGGCCACGTACGCGAGCGGCTTCGCCGGCATCGCGGCCGGATCGCGCTCGATCTCCTCGCGCGACGGATACGGCACCACGCGCCGGCCCTGCAGGCGGCCGCGCACCCGCTTGTCCTTGAGCTCGGGGTGGAGTGCGGCCAGGTCCACGATCAGGAGATCGTCGGGAATGCCCCACAGCGGGATCTTGTGCTTCGCCGTGGGCGCGCGCGCGCCCGTGAGCAGCGGCTCGTAGTAGCCGGTGACGAGCCCCACATCGCTGCCGCCGTCGACCGCCACGCGGTACGGGCTAAAATTGGCCATGAAGAATGCGCGTACCGCCGCTTCGCTCCTGCCGTCGATCGTCGTGGCAAGCGTGCAGGGCGTCTTCCACACGGTCTCGTATGCGGCGCGCTTCTCGAGCGCGCGGCAGCCCACGAGAAAGGCCGGCCAGGCCGCGGCGAGGGCGTCGCTCGCGAATCCCGGGAGGTCGGTCCACGGCGCGGGGGTGAACGCTGCGCGCTGGGGTGGGGTGGGCGCAGGCGTGGGTGTCGGCGCCGGCGGCGAGGGCGCGGGCGGCGTGACCTGGCACGCGGCGAGCGCGCACGCCACTGCCACGGTCGACAGCATTCGGAAGTAGCGCATGGGCTGGATCTTTCTCGAGGCGCTCGTCGCACTCGTCATCGCGATCGCGATCGTGTGGTGGACGATGGCGGGCAGGCGCAAGCCGCCGCCGGATCGCGACGATCGTCAGTGAAGCGTGCGGGGGATCGACAGCGTGAAGGGCGGGATGGGCGCATCGAAGGTCGCGCCGTCGTCGGCACGTATCTGGTAGGTCCCGCGCATCGTCCCCATCGACGTGGGTAGCGACGCCCCGCTCGTATACTCGAAGCTCTCGCCGGGCTTCAATTCCGGCTGCTGGCCCACGACCCCGAGGCCCTTCACTTCCTGGACCTTGTTTTCGGCATCGGTGATGATCCAGTGACGGCCCACGAGCTTCACCGGCACGTCGCCGACGTTGGTGATCCTGATGGTGTAGGAGAAGACGTACTTGTCCTTGGCGGGATCGGACTCGTCGACGAGGTACGATGCCTTGGGCTCCACCTTCAACTCGTATCGCTTTTCCTGCGTCATGTCCTGTTGATGTCCCGATTCCTCCATCGATTATAGAAGGTTAGCGCCGATGGCCACCCCTTTTCGCATCGCCCCCTCCATCCTCGCCGCGGATGCCGCGCGCCTGGGAGAAGAGGTCCGCAAGGTCGTCGACGCCGGCGCCGACGTGATCCACTTCGACGTGATGGACAACCACTACGTTCCCAACCTCACGCTCGGTCCGTTCGTGTGCGAGGCGCTGCGCCCGCACACCACCGCGCCGATGGACGTCCACCTCATGGTGAAGCCGGTGGATCGCATCATTCCCGACTTCGCCAGGGCGGGTGCGAATCACATCAGTTTCCATCCCGAGGCGTCGGAGCACATCGATCGCACCATCGGCCTGATCCACGAGCACGGCTGCACCGCGGGCCTCGTGTTCAATCCCGCCACCCCGCTCGACTGGCTCATGCACACGATCGACAAGCTCGAGCTCGTGCTCATCATGTCGGTCAACCCGGGCTTCGGCGGGCAGTCGTTCATCCCGCATTCGCTGGAGAAGATCCGGGCGGCGCGCAAGATCATCGACCACGCGATGCAGCGCACCGGCCGCGTGATCCATCTCGAGGTGGACGGTGGCGTCAAGGCCGCGAACATCCGCGAGGTGGCGGAGGCCGGCGCCGACACCTTCGTGGCCGGCAGCGCGATCTTCGATGCGCCCGACTATCGCGCGGCGATCGCGGCCATGCGCGCGGAGCTGGCGCAGGTCCAGCGGACGTAGCACGACCACCGCAGGCGATGGTATAGTCGCCTGGCCTGCCACGGGCGGGCACGATCCACCATGCACTCCGACCTCCTCCTCGAATCGATCTCCTCCACTGCCGCAGGCGCGGCGTGGTGGCGTGCGGGCGAGTGGCGCTGGCAGCGCCCACTCTAAGCTCCCGCGTTCGCGTCGCGCGCACGAACCCTCAAGCGACGCCACCATCGAGTTCGACAAGGCCCCCAAGGCCTTAAAGCAAGAGGTTGCACGATGATCACCGAAGACGAGTTCCGGGCGCTGGCCGCCCAGGGCTACAACCGCATCCCGCTCGTGCTCGAGTCGTTTGCCGACCTCGACACGCCGCTTTCCCTGTATCTCAAGCTCGCCAACGAGCGCTATTCCTACCTGCTGGAGTCGGTGGTGGGCGGTGAGCGCTTCGGCCGCTATTCCTTCATCGGCCTGCCGGCGCGCGTGCGGCTGCGCGCGCATGGCACGCACACCGAGGTCTTCGACGACGCCGGCGTGCGCGAGACGCACGAGGGCGATCCGCTCGCCTTCGTCGAATCGTTCCGCCAGCGCTTCAAGGCGGCACCGCTGCCGGGCCTGCCGCGCTTCTGCGGGGGCCTGGCCGGCATCTTCGGCTACGACGTCGTCCGCCACATCGAGACGAAGCTCGCGCACACGGGCAAGCCGCCTGCGCCTGCGCTGGCCGACGTCCCCGACCTGCTGCTGCTCTTGACCGAGGAGCTCGCGGTCGTCGACAACCTGAAGGGCAAGATCTCGCTCATCGTGTATGCGGATCCCGGGGCGCCCGGCGCCTATGCGGCGGCGCGGGCGCGGCTGGCGGAACTGCAGGGCAAGCTGCGGGCGTCGGTGTCGATTCCCCATGCGCCCGGCTCGGCGGTGAGCCGGGCGCAGAGCCAGTTCGGGGAAGGCAACTACAAGGCGGCCGTGGCCCGCGCGAAGGAATACATCGCCGCGGGCGACATCATGCAGGTCGTCGTATCGCAGCGCATGGCGATGTCCTTCGCTGCGCCGCCGCTGTCGCTCTATCGCGCGCTGCGCTCGCTCAATCCCTCGCCGTACATGTTCTATTACGACTTCGGCGACTTCCACGTGGTGGGCGCCTCGCCCGAGATCCTCGTGCGCAAGGAAGGGTCGACGGTCACGCTGCGGCCCATCGCGGGTACGCGCCCGCGCGGCGCCACCCGCGAGGCCGACGACGCGCTCGCCGCCGAGCTCGCCGCCGATCCCAAGGAGATCGCCGAGCACGTGATGCTGCTCGACCTCGGGCGCAACGACGTGGGCCGCGTGGCGCAGACGGGCACGGTGCGCGTGGCCGACCGCATGGTGATCGAGCGCTACTCGCACGTGATGCACATCGTGAGCAACGTGGAGGGCACGCTGAAGCCGGGACTGACCTCGATGGACGTCCTGCGTGCGGCGTTCCCCGCCGGCACCGTGAGCGGCGCGCCCAAGGTCCGCGCGATGGAGATCATCGACGAGCTCGAGCCCGTCAAGCGCGGCATCTACTCGGGTGCGGCAGGCTACATCAGCTTCCAGGACGACATGGATACCGCGATCATCCTGCGCACCGCGGTGGTGAAGGACGGCATGCTCTACGCGCAGGCGGGCGGCGGGATCGTCCACGACAGCTCGCCCGACGGCGAATGGCAGGAGACGTTGAACAAGCTGCGCGCGGTGCTGCGGGCGGCCGAGATGGTGCAGCAGGGCCTGGACGGGGAGGCGTGATGAAGCTCCTGATGATCGACAACTACGACAGCTTTACCTACAACCTCGTGCAGTACCTGGGCGAGCTCGGCGCGGATGTGGCGGTGCATCGCAACGATGCGATCACGCTCGACGAGGTGGCGGCCATGAAGCCCGACCGGATCGTGGTGTCGCCCGGGCCGTGCACCCCGGGCGAAGCCGGCATCTCCGTGCCGCTCATCCAGCGCTTCGCCGGCGAGATCCCGATCCTCGGCGTCTGCCTCGGGCACCAGGCCATCGGCCAGGCCTTCGGCGGCCGCATCGTGCGCGCGCAGCGGGTGATGCACGGCAAGCTCTCGCCCGTGACGCATGACGACCGCGGCGTCTTTGCCGGCTTGCCCTCGCCGTTCGCTGTCACGCGCTACCATTCGCTTGCCATCGAGCGCAGCACGGTGCCCTGGGACCTCGAGGTCACCGCCACGGCCGACGATGGCGAGATCATGGGCGTGCGGCATCGGCGCTTGGCCGTCGAGGGCGTACAGTTCCACCCGGAGGCGATCCTCACCGAGCACGGCATGCACCTGCTCGGCAACTTCCTCGAGGGCAACAGATGAAGATCACGTGGACGATGGCAGCGGCAGCGCTCCTGGCAAGCGGCCTTGCGGGGGCCGGCGCATTCGAGGAGTGCAACCTGCGTGGCGACCAGGCAACCGTGACCCGCTGCCTGGTCGATGCCGATCGTGAGGTACAGGAGCAGCTCAACCGGGTCGAGGGCGACATCGCCCGCAAGGCGCGCGACCTCGACGTCGCGACGGGGCGCCCGGTGGCCGCTCCCGCCCTCGCGCGCTCGATGCGCGCCTTCGGCGACTACCGCAAGGCGCAGTGCGAGTTCGTGCGGGCGATGTATCCCGCGGGAATGCGCGGCGACCAGGCCCAGGCGGCCTGCATGGTCGACATGACGAGGCGCCGCGTGCGCGACCTCCAGGGTTGATGCGCGACCGGGACACGAAACCGATAGACGAAACGGACACACGAAAGCTCGGCATGACCATTTCCCTCCAGGAAGCGCTGCAGCGGACGATCGAGCATCGCGAGATCTTCCACGACGAGATGCTGCATGTCATGCGCCAGATCATGAGCGGCGAGGTGTCGCCGGTGATGATCGCCGCGCTCACCGTGGGCCTGCGCGTGAAGAAGGAGACGATCGGCGAGATCGCCGCCGCGGCGCAGGTGATGCGCGAGTTCTCCACCAAGGTGGAGGTCGCGGATCGCGGGAACCTGGTCGACATCGTGGGCACGGGCGGGGACTCGGCGCACACCTTCAACATCTCCACGGCATCCATGTTCGTGGCGGCGGCGGCCGGTGCGCGCGTGGCCAAGCACGGCAACCGGTCGGTGTCCTCGAAGTCGGGCAGCGCCGACGTGCTGGAGGCGCTCGGCGCCAACATCCAGCTCTCGCCGGAAGGCGTCGCCCGCAGCATCGAGGAGACCGGCATCGGCTTCATGTTCGCGCCCAACCATCATGCGGCGATGAAGCACGCCGGACCGGTGCGCCGCGAGCTGGGTGTGCGCACCATCTTCAACATCCTGGGTCCGCTCACCAATCCCGCCGGGGCGCCCAACCAGCTCATCGGCGTATTCCACCCCGACCTCGTGGGCATCCACGTGCGCGTGCTGGAGCGGCTCGGGTCGCAGCACGCGATCGTCGTGTACGGCAAGGACGGCATGGACGAGATTTCGCTGGGCGCGGCCACCATGGTGGGTGAATTGCGCGACGGCAAGGTCACCGAATACGAGATCCATCCCGAGGACTTCGGGCTGTCCATGAAGTCGAACCGCGGCCTCAAGGTCGCCGGCGCGCTCGAGTCGAAGGAGATGGTGCTGGAAGCGCTCGGCAACGTCGAGGGCACGCCGCGCGAGATCGTCACACTCAACGCCGGCACGGCGCTGTACGCCGCCGACGTGGCCGGGTCGATCGCCGATGGCATCGAGCGTGCGCGGTCCGCCATCGCGAGCGGCGCCGCCCGGCGCAAGCTCGACGCGTTCGTGGCCATCACGCAGAAGCTCGCGCCCAAGGCAGCGTGACGGCGCGTGGCGGGCCGCGGGTGGTGGTGCGCGCGGCGCGCGCCGACGAATTCGATCGGCTCGTGGCGTGGAACGTGGAGCTCGTGCGCGACGAGGGCAACGACAACGGCCTCACGGCGGGGCAGATCGAGCCGCGGCTGCGCGAGTGGCTGGCCGCCGACTATCGTGCGAGCGTGTTCGAGGTCGACGGCGTGCCCTTCGGCTACGCGATCCATCGCGAGCTGCCGGACATCACGCATCTGCGCCACTTCCATGTGGAGGCGGGATTTCGCCGGCGCGGGCTCGGACGGCAGGTCGTCGCGATCCTGCGCAACGAGGTCTTCCCGCGCGACCGGCGCGTGCTCGTGGAGGCGCTCGTGAGCAACGCCGCGGGGATCGCGTTCTGGGAGGCGGTGGGATTCACGCAACGCTACGTGGGGCTGCAGATCGCGCCTACGGCGGCAGGCGAGTAGAGGGCAAGGGACGGACATGGCAGCAAGCTCGGGCAGCGACATCCTCGACCGCATCGTCGCGGTCAAGGTCGACGAGGTGGCCGCCGCGCGTGCGGCGCATCCCGCCGCGGAGGTGGAGGCCGTGGCGCGAGCGGCGCCGCTCGCCCGCGGCTTCGAGCGCGCGCTGCGGGCGAGGATCGCCACGGGCAAGGCGGCCGTGATCGCCGAGATCAAGAAGGCGAGCCCCAGCAAGGGCGTGCTGCGCGAGAGCTTCGATCCGCCGCAGATCGCGGCATCGTACGAGCGCGCGGGTGCGGCGTGCCTGTCCGTGCTCACCGACAAGTCCTTCTTCCAGGGCGATGCGGAATACCTCGTGGCGGCGCGCGCCGCCTGCGCGCTGCCGGCGCTGCGCAAGGAGTTCATCGTCGACGAGTACCAGGTCGCGCAGTCGCGTGCGCTGGGCGCCGATGCGATCCTCCTCATCGTGGCGGCGCTCGACGATGCGCAGCTCGCGGGCCTCGAGGCCGCGGCGCTCGATTACGGCATGGACGTGCTCGTGGAAGTGCACGACGCGCACGAGCTCGACCGCGCCCTGCGCCTGCGCACGGCACTTCTCGGCATCAACAATCGCAACCTGCGCAACTTCAGCGTCACGCTCGATACGACCTTCAACCTGCTGCCGCGCATTCCGGCGGACAAGCTCGTCGTGACCGAGAGCGGCATCGCCACGCAGCGCGACGTGGCGCTGATGCGCGGCAAGGGCGTGCAGGCCTTCCTCGTGGGGGAGGCGTTCATGCGCGCGCCGGACCCCGGCAAGGCGCTGGCGGCACTGTTCGACTGACCGCGCGACGCCCATTCCCGCACCCGGGTGAGCGCAGGCCTTTGCTATGATGCATCGCCTCGCTCTCCGGCCGGGCGCCCGGAAGGCCTCTCCCCGAAGGAACGTATCGCGTGTCGGCGATCGCCGTCGAAAACGTCAGCAAGCATTGGGCGACTGCCGACGGGCAGGTGCGCGCCGTCGACGACGTTTCGTTCGAGCTCGCCGAAGGCACGTTCAACGTGCTGCTCGGCCCCTCGGGTTGCGGCAAGTCCACCACGCTGCGCCTGATCGCCGGCCTCGAGACGCCCACGGGTGGTCGCATCCGCATCGGCGACCGCGACGTCACGCAGCTTCCGCCCGCGCAGCGCAACATCTCGATGGTGTTCCAGAGCTACGCGCTCTTTCCGCACCTGTCGGTGCGCGAGAACATCCTCTTCGGCCTCCATGTGCGGCGCGTGTCCGCCAGCGAATGCGAAACGCGCCTCGCCCGCGTGGCCGACCTCCTGGGGCTCACGCCGCTCCTCGCGCGCAAGCCGTCGCAGCTCTCCGGCGGGCAGCAGCAGCGCGTGGCGCTCGGCCGCGCGATCATCGCGGAGGCGCCCGTGTGCCTCATGGACGAGCCGCTGTCGAACCTCGACGCCCAGTTGCGCGCCGAGATGCGGCAGGAGATCCGTGCGCTGCAGCGCAAGCTCGGCATCACGATGGTGTACGTCACGCACGACCAGGTCGAGGCGATGTCGATGGCCGACCGCGTGATCCTCATGAGCAGCGGACGCATCGCGCAGAACGGCGCGCCGGTGGAGCTCTACGAGCAACCGGCGTCCACGTTCGTGGCGCGCTTCATCGGCACGCCGCCCATGAACCTGCTGCGGCTGGCAGGCGGGACGGGCGGCGCCGTGATCGCCGGTACGCAAGGCCCGGTGGTGCTACCGTCCGGACAGGCCCACGGCTCGCTCGGGATCCGGCCCGAGCATATCGGCCTCGTCGCCGATCGTGGCGTGCCCGCCACGGTGGAGACCGTGGAGTATCTCGGAGGTGACTCGCTGCTGGCGATGAAGGTCGGCGGGCAGCCCATCGCGGTACGCGTGCCGGGCAGCGTGGGCCTGCGTACCGGCGACACCGCCTTGCTCGGCTGGGCGAGTGGTGCACAACACTTCTTCGCGGAGGACGGCCGGCGGCAGCAGCTCGCCGATCGTCACTCCCCTGTAACGCTCACGGCGTAAAAACGCCGCTTTCGTGGAGGAAATGAAATGGGAATTCGAGTGTGGCAAAAGCTCACGGCAGCGCTCGCAGCCGCGGGACTCCTGTTCGCGGCGGGCAGCGCCGTCGCGCAGACGGAAGTGTCGTTCTACTACCCGGTGGCGGTGGGCGGGCCGATCACCAAGATCATCGACGGCTTCGCAACGGAATTCGAGAAGGAGAATCCCGGGATCAAGCTGAAGCCCATCTATTCGGGCAGCTACCAGGAGTCGATCACCAAGGCGCTCACCGCGGTGAAGAGCGGCGAGCCGCCCGTGATGTCGATCCTGCTCTCCACCGACATGTTCACGCTGATCGACGAGGAAGCGATCGTGCCGTTCGATCCGCTCGTGAAGACGGCCGACGACCAGGCGTGGCTCAAGGCGTTCTACCCGGCGTTCATGGAGAACAGCCAGACCGGCGGCAAGACATGGGGCATTCCGTTCCAGCGCTCGACCATCGTCCTCTACTACAACAAGGAGATGTTCAAGGAGGCGGGCCTCGATCCCAACAAGCCGCCGGCGACGTGGGCCGAGATGACGCAGTACGCCGAGAAGCTCACCAAGCGCGATGCCTCGGGCCGGGTCACGCAGTGGGGCCTGCAGATCCCGTCGTCGGGCTTCCCGTACTGGCTCTTCCAGGCGCTCGCGATCCAGGCGGGCACCAATCTCATGAACGCGGCGGGCACGGAGGTGTACTACGACCGTCCCGAGGTCGTGCGCGCGCTCACGTACTGGGTCGACCTCGTGAAGAAGTACAAGGTGCATCCGGAAGGCATCGTCGAGTGGGGCACCACGCCGAAGGATTTCTTCGAGCGCAAGGTGGCCATGATCTGGACCACCACCGGCAACCTCACGAACGTCAAGAACAACGCCAAGTTCGACTTCGGCGTGGCCATGCTGCCCGCGGACAAGCAGCGCGGCAGTCCCACGGGCGGCGGCAACTTCTACATCTTCGCCAAGTCCACGCCCGCCCAGCGCGAAGCCGCGATGAAGTTCATCAAGTGGGTGACGACACCGCAGCGGGCGGCGCAGTGGGGCATCGATACCGGCTACGTCGCCGTGCGGCCCGATGCATGGGAAACGCCGGTCATGAAGCAATACGTCGCCGGCTTTCCGGCCGCGGCGGTGGCGCGCGACCAGTTGCCGTATTCGAAGGCGGAGCTCTCCACGCACGACAACCAGCGGGTGACCAAGGCGCTGAACGATGGCTTGCAGGCGGCGCTCACCGGCACCAAGACGCCCGAGGTGGCGCTGAAGGATGCGCAGCGCGAGGCGGACCGGTTGCTGCGGCCGTTCAAGAAGTA
>CAZUGY010000078.1:0-18846 GCA_964620265.1 uncultured Alcaligenaceae bacterium | reverse complement strand
GTGATCGCGCGTCCTTCCTCCGCCAGCGCGCCGCGCTCGAGCAAGCGCTCCACCAGCTCCACCTTGTTGCCCACCGGATAGTTGCGCCAGATCTCCTGCTTCATCGCTGCCGGCGAGCCGCCGCCATGGAGGCTGATGAGCGAGTACCAGCCGCCCTGGTAGGAGGCGGTCAGGTCCTCGATGAAGCGCGCGACCTCGATGCGCTTGTCGTACGGCACGGCGGGATTGGCGCGCAGGACTTCGGCCAGAGTGGCCGCGGTGGCGGGATTGTGATCCTCGTCGGGGCCGGGCAGGGCCACGATGAGCCCGCCCGACACCTCGTGTGCGAGGCGATGCATGTCGTAGATCTGGGTGGCGAGCAGCAGCTTGCCGATGTTGGCGAAGACGGGCTCGGGCATGAAGGTGCCGCTCGCCGGATCCTGCGTGGCGTACACGCTCGCGGCCACGCCGCAGGCATAGAAGCCTTCGACGATCTTGATGAGCTCGACCATCGGCTCGCGCAGGTTGCTCTTCTCACCGGGATCGAAGCCGTTGGCCTCGCACATCAGCGCACCCGCGCCGATCAGGAGGTCGCCGAAGCCGGCTCGTGCGCCGATGCACGTATGACGATGATGCGTGGCGTAGCTGTAGGTGAGCACGTGGCTGTGCTCCCACTCCCCGGCATAGAACACGCGCTCCCACGGCACGAACACGCGATCGAAGATCACCACGGCCGTCGACTGCCCGTACTTGCGGGAGAAGAGGGCGGCGCCGTGCTCGAGCTTGTCGCCGGGTCGCCCCGCGGGACGCGACACGATCGTGATGCCCGGCGCGTCGACGGGCACGGCGCAGCACACGGCGAAATCCGCGTCGGCCTCGCCCATGTTGCGGCTCGGCATCACCAGGAGCTCGTGCATGTACGGCGCGCCCGTCACGATGGCCTTGGTGCCGCTGATCACGATGCCGCGGCCGTTGCGCTCCACCACGTGCACGTAGGTGTCGGGATTGGCCTGCTCGTGCGGCTTGCGGCTGCGATCGCCCTTGGCATCGGTCATGGCGATGCCGATGGCGAGGTCGTCGTCCTGCACGTGCGCGAGGTAGGCGGCGAAGCGCGCGCGATGCTCGGTGCTGCCGCGCGCGTCGTCGATGCGCGCCGATACCTGCGCGAGCCCCGCGAGCGCGTCGTGCGCGAGGTAGCGCTGTGCGCAACCCGTCTCCTGGCAGAGCAGGCGCACGACCTCGAGCTTGTTCAGAAGGTCGCCCGCCGACTCGTCGACGTGCGTCATGCGGTTGACCACGCGGTTGCGCGAGGCCTGGGTCGCGAGCGCGATCGGCGCGACCTTCGCATCGAGCGCGAAATCGTAGGTGAAGGCGAGCGCATTGACACCCGGCCGCAGCGCCGGCGCATCGGCCACGCTGTCCACCCGTTGCCCGTCGACGTACACCACGGGCTTCGATCGCCGCAGCGACTCGCGATACTGCTCGCCCGACATGAGATCCGCGCGCGACGGCGCGGCCACCGGCATGTCCATGTTGTCCCCCTCCTGTTTCCGCGAGTTTGACCGCAGGTCGATCCGACGGTCAACGCACTATAATCGGCCATGACCGCGGACAGCCTCGACGTCACGCGCTGCACCCTCGTGCTCGTCGATTATCAGGCGAAGCTCCTGCCGGCGATCCATAGGGGCGCCGCGGCCGTGCGTGCCGCGGAGACGCTGGCGGACGCCGCGCACCTCATGGGCCTGCGCGTGGTGGGCACCGAGCAGAACCCGGCGGGTCTCGGTCCCAACGTGGCGGGCATCCGCGAGCGCTGCGATGTCACGCTCGCCAAGGTGCATTTCGATGCCTGCGCGGACGGGCTTGCCGCCGCCATCGATGCGCACGGCCCGCGCCCGGAGGTGGTGATCGCCGGTTGCGAGGCCCACGTGTGCCTCCTGCAGACGTCGCTCGGCCTGCTGCGGCAGGGACGTCGCGTGTGGGTCGTGCCCGATGCCTGCGGCTCGCGCCGCGCCGGTGACCATGCGCTCGCGATGCAGCGCCTGGGCGAGGCCGGTGCGACGCGGGTGGCGGTGGAGATGGTGCTCTTCGAATGGCTGCGGCGCAGCGACCATCCGCGCTTCAGGGAGCTTCTGTCGCGGGTCAAGAGCCTCGATGCCGGTCCCGCCGCCCCGGCGCCCGGCGCACCGAAGGGCACGTCCGCCTAAGGGCACCTAAGGGGACCCCGGCCGGCGGGGCATGGGACAATCCTGCCTTCATGAGCGATATCGAGCCGCACGCGGATATCGAGCCCATTCTGGCGGAGCTGCGCAGTCGCACCGGGGTCGATTTCGCCCGTTATCGCGCCACCACCGTCCGTCGCAGGATCCACAATCGCATGATCTCCGTCGGGATCCCCACGATCCCCGAATATCTCGCCTTCCTGCAGTCGTCCGCCGCCGAGGCGTCGTTGCTCCTCGATCGCATCGCGATCAAGGTGAGCCGCTTCCGTCGGCATGCGCCGGCGTGGGAAGCGCTGGCGGACACGGCATTGCCCGCGCTCGCGCAAGCGGGGCGTCCGCTCACCGTGTGGTCGGCGGCCTGCGGCTACGGCGAGGAGGTCTACACGCTTGCCATGGCGCTGGAGGAGGCCGGCCTTCCCGGTACGATCCTCGGCACCGACATCGACTCGGCCGCCATCGCGGCAGCGGCGACGGGCCGCTACGCGGCAGCAGCGGTCGCCGAGCTGCCGGCGCGGCTCGCCGCGCGCTACCTGCGCACCGTCGATGGGCCCAGCGGGGACGTGCAGGTGGCGCCGGCGCTGCGTGAGCGCGTGTCCTTCGCCCGCCACGACCTCATCTTCGCCGCCGCGCCCGGCAAGGACTTCGACATCGTGAGCTGCCGCAACATGCTGATCTACCTTCGCCGCGATGCGCGCGACGAGGCGCTCGCCTCGATCATCGGGGCCCTCCGCGTGGGCGGCTACCTGCTCCTCGGCGAGGCCGAATGGCCCACCGATCCGTTCGTCCGTCTCCTCGAACCGGTGTCGCGCCCGAGTCGCCTCTTTCGAAAGGTCGCAGCGTGATCACCCGGGGTCTGCGGGACTGGACGATCGGCAGGCGCCTCGGCGTGGGCTTCGCGCTCATCGCCGTGATGTTCCTCGTGCTGGCCGGGGCGATCTGGCGCTGGAATGCGCAGAGCGCCGCCGCGCAGGCGACCTACACCGAGCGCGTCGCGCCGCTCGACGTTGCCACGCGCGCGCTCGACCGCCGGGTGCTCAACGTGGAGATCGCGGTTCGCACCTACCTCCTCAATCCCGGCGACGACACGCTGACGCGCGTGCGCGCCACCATCGACGAGGCGCGCATCGCGCTCGCGCAACTCGGCGCGTTGGGGAAGGACGCCGTCGACCAGGCGCTCTACGCCGACGTGGCGCCTCGTGCCCGCGACTATCTCGACGAGGCGGCGCGCCTCGTGGGCGACGCGGGCAAGCCCGGCCCGATGCTGGAGGCCGCCGAGCGCTCGCTCACCGAGGCGCGCGGCCGCGTGGTCGCCGCCATCGGCCGTCTGGCCGACCGGCAGGACACCCACACCACCGAGGCCATCGCGGCGATGGAAGCGGCGCGCGAGCGGTCCACCACGGGCGTGTTCGCGGCCATCGCGATCAGCTTTGCGGTGCTGCTCCTGCTCGCGATCCTCATCGCGCGTGCCATCCGCGATCCGGCGCGCGAGCTCGTGCGCGTGGCCAGCGCGCTCGAGCAGGGCGACGCGCAGCCCGCTGCCGCGCTGTCCGTGCGCATTCGCCGGATGCTGGGAGGCGTGGCGCCGCGCGGCGAGATGCCGCAGCTGGCGTTGTCGTTCGCGCGCGCCGCCGAGGCGATCGACCGCCGCGAGGCGCGCCTGCGTGCCGACGGCGAAGTCGGCGCCGCCGCCGGGTCCACGCTCGTGGAGCACGAGCTCGCGGCGGCCGTGCTGCCGGCGATCTGCCGCCACGTCGGGGCCGACGTGGGCGTGCTCTACGCGCTGGAAGCGGACGGCGCCGCGCTGGTGCCCATCGCCACGCAGGCGTTGCGGAAGGACGCCGCGGCGCTCGCCTTCGGCGACGGCATCCCCGGCCAGGCCGCGCGCGCGAGAAAGCTCGTGGTCATGCGTGACATCCCGGCGGACAGCGCCTTCACGGTGAAGATCGGCTTCGCTGAGGCACCTCCACGCACGGTGGCGGCGGTGCCGCTCGTGGCCCACGATGTCCTGATCGGCGTGGTGCTCGTGGCGTCGTTGCGCGACATCGACGCGGCCGGCCTCGAGTTCCTGGAGGCGGCGGCGCGCCAGGTCGCCGGCGGCCTCGAGAACGTGCGTGCCTATGCCCGCATCACGCGCCTCATGGGCGAGGTGGGGGAGAGCAACGCGCGGGTACAGGCCCAGAACGAGGAGTTGCAGGCGCAGAACGAGGAGCTCCAGTCCCAGAGCGAAGAGATCCAGGCGCAGAACGAGGAGATGCAGGCCCAGGCCGAGGAAATGCAGGCGCAGGCGGAAAAGCTCAAGACGCAGACCGAGGAGATGACGACGTACGCGAATTCGCTCGCGGAGAGCGATCGCCGCAAGTCGGAGTTCCTCGGCGTGCTCGCGCACGAGCTGCGCAATCCGATGGCCGCGATCTCCAATGGCCTGTACGCACTGACGCATGCGGGCGTGGACGAGAGCATGCGCCGGCGCGCCGAAGGCATCATCGGCCGCCAGTCGCGGGTGCTGTCGCGCCTCGTGGACGACCTCCTCGACATCACGCGCATCGGCAGCGGCAAGGTCCGCCTGCAGCGCGAGTCCGTGGATCTCGTGGACGTGGTGCGCGACTGCGTGAACGACCATCGCGAGCTCGCGGCGGCGTCGCACCTCGCGGTCGAGCTCGTGCTTCCGCCGGAGCCTCTCGTCGTCACGGGCGATCGCGTGCGCCTGTGCCAGGTCGTGGGCAATCTCCTCGACAACGCCGCCAAGTTCAGCGAGAAGGGCACCGTGCGCGTGCTGGTGCGGCACGCGCACGGCAGCGACGAGGCGGAGCTCGTGGTGGCCGACAACGGCATCGGCATCGAGCCGGCGGTGCTCGGACGGCTCTTCCAGCCCTTCAGCCAGGCCGATACGAGCCTCGCGCGCGGACGCAGCGGCCTGGGCCTCGGCCTCGCCCTGGTCAAGTCGCTCGTCGAGATGCACGGCGGCACGGTGCGTGCCCACAGCGATGGCCTGGGCGCAGGGGCGCAGTTCACGATGCGCCTGCCGCTGGCGCGCGCGGTTGCCACTCCGGCGCCCGTGGTGTTGCCGCCGCGGTCGGCACACGTCGGTGGCGCCGCGCCCGAGCCCGCGCCCGCCCGGCGCGGCCGGCGCGTGCTCATCATCGAGGACAACCTCGATGCGGCGGCGTCGCTGCGCGATGCGCTGCGCCTGCTCGGGCACGCCGTGCACGTGGCGCACGACGCGCAGGAAGGCATTGACAGCGCGCACGAATTCCGGCCCGACGTCGTGCTCTGCGACATCGGCCTGCCCACCATGGATGGCTACCAGGTCGCGCAGAAGCTGCGCGCCGATCCGAACCTGCGCTCGATCTTCCTCATCGCCGTCACGGGCTATGCGGGGCCGGACGACCAGGAACGCGCGGCGCGGGCCGGCTTCGACCGCCACTTCGGCAAGCCGCCCGACATCGAGCGCCTCAATCGCATCCTCGAGGACGTACCGCAGCAGGTCGTGGGCTGAAACCGCTCGCGGGACGCGCTTCCGCGCGGTAGCTCGCCGCGCGGCTACAGCAGCCAGTCGATTGGCAATATCGACAACGCCTCGACGATGGCGCGCTGCCCCGCGGTCGTGCCGGGCTCGGTGCGGTGGCGCACCACGCCCGTGGCGCTGCTCTCGATCCACTCGAGGCCGCCGTCCGCCGCCAGACGCACCTCCCAGGCATCCTCGGCGACGACGCGGTCGAACGAGCGCACGAAGTCGCGCACGAGCCGCGGGCTGTCGATCAGCAGGCCCATCTCGGTGTTGAGCAGCGCCGAGCGCGGATCGAAGTTGAAGGAGCCCACGAACACGCGCGAATCGTCGAGCGCGAACGTCTTGGCGTGCAGGCTCGACGACGAGGCGGAGCCGAAGGTCCTGCGCGTCGTGTCGTCCTGGCGCAGCGACGGCTTGAGCTCGTACAGGCGCACGCCGGCCGCGAGGAGGTCGTGGCGGCGCTTGGCATAACCGGCATGCACGGCGCCGACATCGGTGGCGGCGAGCGAGTTGGTCAGCACGCGCACGCTCACGCCCGAACGGGCGAGGGCAGCGAGGTCGGCGGTTCCCTTGGCACCCGGCACGAAGTAGGGCGACACGAGGTAGAACCAGCGCTGCGGCCGCCCCGCGGCCTCGAGCAGCGCGGGGAGCAGGAGGAGCGAGGTCGCGGGTGTGGCCTCGCGCGTCTTGGCGGGGTCGTCGCGCAGGAGCACGACCTTCGTCCAGTCGAAGACGAGCGTGCCGCGCAGGAACGCATCGAGGAGCGGCAGCTCCGCGATCGCGGCCTGGAATTCGCGCGTTCCCGGCTCGGCACGCAGCTGTGCGAAGCGTGCCTGGAGGCTCGCGCGCGCGTCCGCGGGCGGCGCGGGCAGGAGCGGCGCGGCAGCGTAGCTCGAGGCGCTGTTCCAGTAGAGGTCGAAGGCGGCGGCGATCTCGCCGACCACCGGGCCCACGGCGACCACGTCGAGATCGGTGAAGGCCACGTCGCGCGCGGCGCCCAGGTACTCGTCGCCGATGTTGCGGCCGCCCACGATCGCGATGCTGCCGTCGGCGAGGAACGCCTTGTTGTGCATGCGGCGATTCACGCGCGCGAAGTCGACGAAGAAGTCGAGGCTGCGCAGGTTGCGGTGCGCGAAGGGGTTGTACAGCCGTACCTCGACCTGCGGATGCGCGGACAGCGCCGCCAGCTCTTCACCCAAGCCCGCGGTGCCGTTGTCATCGAGGAGAAGGCGCACGCGCACGCCGCGGTCGGCGGCGCGAACGAGCGCTTCGAGCAGCAGCATGCCGGTCGTGTCGGGGTGCCAGATGTAGTACTGCACGTCGAGCGAGCGCTGCGCCGCGTCGGCCAGCAGCACGCGCGCCGCGAAGGCATCGCGCGCCACGGGCAAGGGATGGATGCCGGTGGTGCCCGGATGCAGCGCGCTGGCGCGCGCGGCCGCCTCGCCCAGACGCGTGTCCGGGGACGGCGCGACGGCGTGCGTGGTGCGCGCGTACGGAGGATCGGGCAACGTGGCGCAGCCGGCGAGCACGGTCAGGGCCAGGAGCGCGAGGAGGCGCGTCACGACTTGGGCGCGGCGGGGATGTCGGGCGCCGACGTGACGGGCGTCCCCGTATCCAGCAGCGGCGCCACGAAGTTGGCCACGCGCAGCACGAGCTTGCCGTGCTCGCCGGCGGCAGGATCGAATTCGTACATCGTCACGCCGCAATTGGGGACGTCGGCCCGGCGGTCGATGTCGAGGATCTCGCCCTCCGTCATCCGCTCGAACAGATAGCGGAAGCAGTTGACGATCACCTGGTGGGCCACGATGAGCACGCGCTCCTCGCGATACTCGCGCGTGAGCGTGTCGATCACGCTGCGCAGGCGCAGGATCACGTCGCACCAGCTCTCGCCGCCGGGCGGACGGAAGTAGAACTTGCCCACGTGCTGGCGCTGGTCGGCGAGCTTGGGATATTCGGCGTGGATGCCGAACGTCGTCATGCGATCGAGGATGCCGAATTCCTTCTCGCGCAGGCGCTCGTCGTGGACCACGCGCGCGTCGTCGCCGAAGCCCGCGGTGTCGCGCAGGATCGCCATGGTCTCGAGCGAGCGCAGGTAGGGCGAGGAGAGGAATACCGTGGGACGCCCGTGCGGGGCCTGCGCGCGGAACCATTCGCCGAGCGCGCCGGCCTGGCGCATGCCCAGCTCGGAGAGCGGCGTGTCGACGTCACGCGTGGCGATGTCGATCCAGTGCGCGCGGGCCGCCTCGGCCTCGTCGCGGGCGACATTGCCGGCGCTCTGGCCGTGGCGGACGACCCAGATGCGCTGGGGCCACTTCTGTGGAGAGGCGACGGTCATGGAACGGGCCGGGAGCGTGACGAAAAGCACGCGATGCGCGTCATTGTCGCCGATGAATGCGCACCCCCCGGCAAGCGATGCAATCGTGCGGGTGCCGCACCGCACGAGGCGTGGCGCGCGCCGCTGCGGTGGAGCGCTCGGCCAGCGTGGACGCGTGCCGTTGCCCGGCGGGCCAGCGCTCCGACCGGCCGGATCTTCAGCGCTCGGCTGCCGCGCCTTCCACCGGGTGCCCTTCGGCGCGCCAGCGCAGCATGCCGCCGGCGAGGTTCGCCACGCTCGCGAAGCCGGCCTTGCCGAGCAGCACCGCGGCCTGCGCCGAGCGCGCACCCGAGCGGCACACAGTCACCAGGGGCCGGTCCTTCGCGAAGTCGCCGACGCGCGCCGGCAACTGCGCGAGCGGCACGAGCATCGCCCCGGCGACGTGCCCCAGCGGCCCGTCGAACTCCGCCGGCTCGCGCACGTCCACGATCTGCGCCTGGCCGGCATGCTCCTCGAGCGCGGCGGGCGCGATCTCCCAGATCCCGGCGAAGGTGAACGTGAGCGGCGCCCACGACGGCGCGGGCGGCGGCTCCTGGCTATGGGCCGGGCGGCCGCACGCGAGGTTGGCGGGCACCGCGATGTCCATGAGCTTGGGATGCGGCAGGCCCAGGTTCTGCATGTAGCCCACGAAGTCCTGCTCTCCGATGTCGCCGCCGAGGCGCGGATTGAAGCGCCGCTCCTCGGCCACGCTCGTCACGGTGAGGCCGCGGTAGTCGTGCGCGGGATAGAGGAGGCAGGATTCCGGCAGGCTCAGGATCTCGTCCCGGACGGAGCGGAACATCGCGTGCGCATCGCCCTGCTGGAAGTCG
Organism: uncultured Alcaligenaceae bacterium; assembly: GCA_964620265.1. Classification (GTDB taxonomy): domain Bacteria; phylum Pseudomonadota; class Gammaproteobacteria; order Burkholderiales; family Casimicrobiaceae; genus VBCG01. The sequence goes on along the minus strand of CAZUGY010000078.1, from coordinate 9,957 downwards.
GTGCGGCCGCTGCCGCGGATGAGCAGGCAATCGCCGGTGAAGGCCATGCCGTGGTCGTCGAGCACGTAGGTCACGCAGCCGTGCGTGTGCCCGGGGGTCGCGCGGACCTCGAGCGCGCGCTTGCCGAAGGCCACGCGATCGCCGTGCGCCACGTAGCGGGTCGCGCCGGTGGCACCGCTTTGCGTCGACATCACGATGGCGCTGCCGTGCGCACGCTGGTGCAGCCAGCCGGCGCTGACGTGATCGGCGTGCACGTGCGTCTCCAGGGTGGCCACGAGCGTCAGGTCGAGCTCGCGCAACAGCGCGCTGTCGCGCCGCGCCTGCTCGAACACGGAGTCGATGAGGACCGCCTCGCGCGAGGCGGCATCCGCGAGGAGATACGTGTAGGTGGACGACTGCGGATCGAAGAGCTGGCGGAAGATCATGCGGAAGGCCTTGCGGTCAGGCGGGCGGACGCGCGAGCGGGGCGCGCACCCCGCGCAGTCGCTCGCTCGCCTCGAACACGATCATGCCCGCGATCATGGCGAGAAGGAACACCCCTGCAGGGCGATCCGCGCTGCCGGCCAGCACCAGCGCGGGGGCGGGGCACAGGCCCACCAGCCCCCAGCCCACGCCGAAGACGACGCTGCCGAGCACGAGCCGCGCATCGATGCCGCGCGTTTCCGGGGCATGGAATGCCGGTGCGGCGAGCGGCGCCTCGCGGCGGCGCGCGAGGGCGTATCCCAACGCCGCCACCGGAACCGCCACGCCCATCACGATCGCGAGCGAAGGATCCCAGGCGCCCGCGAGGTCGAGGAAGGCGAGGACCTTGGCCGGGTCGGTCATGCCCGACACGATGAGGCCCGTGCCGAAGACGAGCCCGATGGCAAGTGCGATGAGCGCCCCCATGGCGTCAGGCGAGAAGGTGGCGCACGGCGTATACGGTGGCAAAGCCCGCCGCCATGAAGCACGCGGTCGCCACGAGCGAGCGCGCGGACAGGCGCGCGATGCCGCACACGCCGTGGCCGCTGGTGCAGCCACCGCCGTAGCGCGTGCCCAGCCCCACGAGCAGTCCCGCGACGACCAGGGTGCCCATGCTTGCATCCATGCGCGCCGCGGGAAGCGCTGCAACGAGGCCGTACGCCCAGGGCGAGAGCGCGAGACCCGCCACGAAGGCCCAGCGCCAGGCGCGCTCGCGCCCGGCGTTTGGCGGGAGGCCACGCAGCAGGCCGCCCACGATGCCGCTCACGCCGGCCACGCGCCCCAGCGCGAGCCACGTCGCGGCCGCCGCGAGGCCGATCAGCGCTCCGCCGGCCGCCGCTGCGGCGGGCGTGAAGGCAGCAAGGTCGAGGGCCACGCGCTACTGTAACGTGGCCTGCACCAGCTGTTTCAGCGCACCGCGATCGATGAGCTTGATCTCGCGCCCGTGCACCCGGATGACGCCCTCCTGGTCGAAGCGCGAGAAGAGGCGGCTCACGGTCTCGAGCTTCATGCCCAGGTGCCGCCCGATGTCCTCGCGCGTCATGCGCAGCACGACCTCGGTGGCGGAGTAGCCGCGCGCCGCGTAGCGGTCGGCGAGGTCGAGCAGGAAGGCGGCGAGGCGCTGCTCGGCGCGCATCGTGCCGAGCATCAGCATGACCTTGCGCTCGCGCCGGATCTCGCGCGCGAGGAGCGCATGGAGGTTGTGCTGGAATTCCTTGCTGGTACGCGCGATCGACTCGAGGTGGTCGAAGGGAAGCACGCACAGCTCGCTGTCCTCGAGCGCCACGATCGCGCAGTCATGCACGCCGGCGCCAATGCCGTCGGTGCCCACGATGTCGCCGGCGATGTGGCAATCCACGATCTGCTCCTGGCCGTCGGGCGTCACGAGCACGGACTTGCAGGTGCCCGTGCGCACGGCGTAGAGCGCCGTGAATGCCTCGCCCGAGCGCACGAGCGTGTCGCCCTTGCGGACCCGCACGCGCGTGGCGGCGAGCATGGTGGCGGGGCCTGCCGCGTGTGCATTGGTCGTGCAGTAGGCGTGCATGCCGCACTGCGTGCAGCGGGCCACGCGGTCGCTGTCGCGGACAGGAATCGGGACGACCCGGGCGCGGGGGGGAAGGGCGGCGGTGGAGGCTGACATGGCGGAGGTCCTCGAAGGCGATGGAGGGGCAAAAGCCGTTGCGCGCAGGCGAGCCTTCAGTGCGCCACGGCCTGGAGGCCGCGGATCACCTCGCCGATGCACTGGAACTCGCTGCTCTTGTCGAAGAAGTGATGCGCGCCGGCGGCGAGGCAGGCGCGCCGGTATTGCGGATCGGGATCGTTGGTGAGCACCACGAACGTCGTGTGCGGCGTGCGCTGCGCGACGGCGCGCAGGACGTCGAGGCCCGTGCCTTCCTCGAGGCGGTAGTCGAGGAGCACGCAGGCGGGACGCAGCGCCAGGATGTCCGCGATGGCGATCGCCGGCGTGCCGGCATCACCCACCACGTGCGCGCCGGCGACGTCGCCCACGATCTCGCGCAGCCGCTCGCGCATGCTGGGGAGGTCGTCGACGATGTAGACGGCAGTGGAGGGCATGGGGCGATTGTGGCCGCGCGCCGCCTGCCGCGACATCGTCCGTGCCCGACGGCAGGGATCGGGGAATGCCGATTGCGGGGGTAGGGATCGCCTGACCCCCAGAGCTTGCCTGCCGCGCTTGCCTACTGCGCCGACTCGCCCAGGCCGTGGCGCAGCGCGTAGCGCACGAGCTCCGCCGGATTGTCGATCTCGAGCTTCTCCATGAGCCGCGCCTTGTGGGTGCTGACGGTCTTGCTCGACAGGTGCAGGCGCGTGGCGATGTCGGTCACCGACACGCCACGTGCCAGGAGCTCGAACACCTCGAACTCGCGATCGGACAGCCGCTCGTGCGGGGCCGAGGTCGCGCCGGGCATCGCGGCCAGCGCCAGCGCCTGCGCGACGACCTCGTCCACGTGGGCGCCGCCGGTCGCCACCTTGCGGATGGCGTTCACGAGCTCAGGGCCCGCGCGATCCTTGGTGACATAGCCCGCGGCCCCCGCCCGGATCGCGCGCACGGCGTATTGCGTCTCCTCGTGCATGGAGAGCACGAGCAGGCGCAGCTTCGGGCACTCGGCACGGATCTGCTTGATGAGCTCGATCCCGCCCTTGCCCGGCATCGACATGTCGAGCAGCAGCACGTCGAAGCCGCCGGCACGCGCGCGCTCCAGCGCCTCGTGGCCGTCGGCGGCCTCGCCCGCGACCTCGATGCCGGGGGCGGCCGCGAGGAGCTGGCGCAGTCCCTCGCGCAGGATCGTGTGGTCGTCGGCGATCACCACCCGGATCACGAGGCCGTCTCCGTCGCGGGAAGCGGCAGGTCGATGTCGATCACGGTGCCTGTTCCGGGCGCACTGTCGATGCGCACGCTGCCTTGCGCCATCGACACCCGCTCGCGCAGGCCCATGAGCCCGAACGACGCGGGCTTGCGCGGGCCGCCCGGGTCGAAGCCCACGCCGTCATCGCGGATGCGCACGCGAAGGGAGCCGTCGCTGCAGCGTACGGTGATCGCGGCGGCGCTCGCCTGCGCGTGCTTGGTGATGTTGGTCAGCGCCTCCTGCACGATGCGGAAGAGCGCGGTCGACAGCGCCTGCGGCAGCGCGGGAACGCCCTCGTCCATCTCGAGCGTGCAGCGGATGCCGGTGCGCTGCGCGGTGCTCTGCACCAGCCACTCGAGCGCGGGTGCCAACCCCAGGTCGTCGAGCATGAGGGGACGCAGGTCGGAGGCGATGCGGCGCGTGGCCGCCACGGTCGACTTCAGCAGCTCCTCCATGCGCGCGAGGCGCGCGGCCACGGCGGGATCGCCGGCGCCCGCGTGCTCCTTGCACCACACCACGTCCATGCGCAGCATGGTGAGCGACTGGCCGAGCTCGTCGTGGAGCTCGCGGGCGATCCGCCGCTTCTCGTGCTCGAGCGCCTCCTGCGCCGCGGCGGCGAGCGCCTTGGTCTCGGCGCGCGAGCGCGTGAGGTCCTCGATGGCCTGCAGCCGTCGCGTCACGTCGCGCAGGATCACGGTGTAGTACCGCTGCGCGCCGTCCTCGATGTGCGAGATCGACGCGTCGATCGGGAATTCCTCGCCGTTGCGGCGCAGGCCCGTCACGATGCGGTCCTGCGCCATCCTGCGCATCGGCGGGCCTTCGGCGCCGAAGCGGCGGACGAGCGCGGCGTGCGTGGTGCGGAAGCGCTCGGGAATGAAGGTATCGAGCGGCGCGCCGAGGACTTCCGCGCGCGTCCACCCGAACATCGCCTCGGCCGCCGCATTGAAGATGAGCACGCGCTGCGCATCGTCCACGGTGATGATCGCGTCCATGGCCGAGTCGACGGTGCTGCGGACGACGGCCGCCGCCGTGTCGGCGGACATGGTAGGAACGGTGGCTGGGTTCATCGGGCGGCGATGCATGGCGCGACGCCAAAGAGGGCATTGGCGCCTGCCGATGATAACGCGGCCGCCATCGGCGCCGCCGGAGGAGCGCCGCCAGCCGATGGACCTCCGCAAGACAGCATGGAGGACGGCCTCGGGAACGTCGCCAACAACACGGCAAACGACGTCCTTACGGGACGATGCAGAACGGCCCTTGCCCCAATGCCTCCGGGATGAACGCCACGCGATACAGCCCCGCCAGCGCGAAGGCGGTGAGCACGCCCGCGGCCGCCCCGCGCAGCGCCCGGCCCCGCAGCGCATGGCGGAAACGCTGCACGAGCCAGCCGATGCCCACGAGGTTGGGGAGCGTGGCGAGGCCGAATGCTGCCATCACCGCCGCACCCTGCCACGCGCCGCCGGCGAAGAGGGCGAGCGGGAGCATGCCGTACACGAGCGTGCAGGGCACCAGTCCCCACGCGGCGCCCACGGCCACGCGCTGGAGCGTGCCGTGGCCACGCGTGGCGCGCATGACCGCGGGGAGCGCGCGTCCGGTGAGCGGCAGCAGCGCGCGCGACATCCACTCGCCGCCGGCATGGCGCGTGGCGATGCGGAAGGCGAGCGCCAGGAGCAGGAGATTGGCGAGCGCGTAGAGGATGCGCTGCGCGGGGGCCAGGTCGATGGCGCCCAGCGTCGCCGCGCCCGCGGCCCCGAAGAGCGCGCCGAGGATCGAATACGTGCCGATGCGCCCCGCGTGGTAGGCGAGCTGTCCGCGCAGGATCGCGCGCGCGGGGCGCATCACCTGCGTGCCGGCATCGCGTCCGGCGAGCGCCACGACAAAGCCGCCGCACATCGCCGCGCAATGCAGCCCGCCCGCCAGCCCGGCGAGAAGCGCAGCCACGAGGAGCGAGGCGGACATCGTGCGCCTTCCGCGGTCAGTCGGGCGCGCTCGCGGCCGGGCTCTCCGTCACCGGGGCTTCGGCGGAGGATTGCGCGAGGAAGAGCGTCAGCGCGGAGGACACCATGCCCAGGCCCCAGAAGCCGAAGAAGCCCATCGCGTAGATCGCGTAGCGCGAGAGGTCGAGCGGCGCGCCGAAGAAGTGCAGCTCGAACGGGTCGAAGATCGCGAAGAACACGAGCTCCGCGCCCGCCGCGGCCATGAAGGCGGGCCAGGCGATGAGCATCAGGTGGCGGGTCAGGGTCATGCGGCCTCCATTCGTGGCGTCGTCGTCGTCCTGCGCGGCGGCGATCGTTGCCGCTAGCGCGCGGCGGCGCTGCCGGTGGCGCGCTCGACGATCGTCGTGGGCCAGCGCCCGTGGCGCGGGGCGAACGTCACCACCCAGCGGCCGGCTTGCGGCGATGCCATCTTCGCGGCGAAGTGCCCATCGGCGCCGCGCACGAGCGTCACCTGCTCGCGCGTGCCGGTGGCAGGGTGCAGGAGGCTGGCCGCGAGCGCCTCGTCCTCGTCGTCGGGACCGCGCGCGATCACGCGCAGCGTGCCGTCGGCGCCGAGGCTCACGCTCACCGTGATCGGCGGCGCGGCGGGCGGCAGCGCCGCGATCTGCTTGTTCACGAGGAGGCCGCGCTTGTAGTAGTCGTCGGCGACCACGCCATCGTCGCTGCGATGCGCGATCACCGCGGTGGCGATGCCGGCCACCACCACGATGGCCGGTCCCGAGATCAGGAGCCACGGCCACGGGTGCCGGTACCAGGGCGCGCCGTCAGCGGGGGAAGGCGAAGGTCGATCGTTCATGGCGCACCACGCTGGGGTCGTCGACGGCTTCGACGGTGATCTCGATCGGCTGCAGGCGACGGCCGTCGTTGCCCGGCGCGGCGGGCGCGCTGTCGTCGTAGGGGGCCTGCAGGCGGATGGGCACGGCGCGCGAGGCTGCGGCGCCGAGCTCCACCGGCTGCTCGACGCCTGCCACGGCGAGGCCGGGCAGGCCGGTCGCGCGGATCGTGTACCTGCGCGCGACCTCGTCGGTGTTCATGAGCTGGAGGCGGTAGACATTCTCGATCATGCCCGGCGCCGCCTCGCGCGCGAGCGCGCCGCGGTCGCGCAGCACGTCGACCTTGAGCGGATTGCGCAGGAAGAGCGACGTGGCCGTGGCGCCGGCGATCGCGAGTATCACGGTGGCGTAGACGAGGACGCGGAAGCGCAGCACGTGCGCGATGATGGCCCGCGTGTCGTAATGCTTGGCGAGCGCATTCTGCGTGGTATGGCGGATGAGCCCGCGGGGATAGCCCATCTTGTCCATGACCTGGTCGCAGCCGTCGATGCAGGCTGCGCACGAGATGCACTCCATCTGCAGGCCGTTGCGGATGTCGATGCCGGTGGGGCACACCTGCACGCAGATCTGGCAGTCCACGCAGTCGCCCTTGCCCTGCGCGCGCGGATCGCTGCCCTTGCGCCGGGAGCCGCGCGGCTCGCCGCGCTCGCGGTCGTAGGTGATGACGAGCGTGTCGTGGTCGTACATCACGCCCTGGAAACGTGCATAGGGGCACATGTACTTGCACACCTGCTCGCGCAGGAAGCCGGCGTTGCCCCAGGTGGCGAAGGCGTAGAACAGCATCCAGAACGCTTCCCAGCCGCCCAGCTGCCAGGTGACCGCGCGCAGGCCGAGGTCGTGGATCGGCGAGAAATAACCCACGAACGTGTAGCCCGTCCACAGCGCGACCGCGACCCACGCCGCGTGCTTCGCTCCCTTGGTCGCGAGCTTCGCCAGCGACAAGGGCGCCGCATCGAGGCGGATGCGCGCGAGCCGGTCGCCCTCGATCCTGCGCTCGATCCAGGTGAAGATCTCGGTGTAGACGGTTTGCGGACACGCGTAGCCGCACCACAGGCGCCCCGCCACGGCGGTGAAGAGGAAGAGCGCGAGTGCTGCCAGGATGAGCAGGATCGCGAGGTAGATCACGTCCTGCGGCCAGAAGACCAGCCCGAAGATGTAGAACTTGCGCTCCGAAAGGTCGAAGAGCACCGCCTGCCGGCCGTTCCACGTGAGCCAGGGCGTGCCGTAGTACACGGCCTGGGTGAGGAAGACCATGGCCCAGCGCCACCCCGCGAACCAGCCGTGCACGGCCCGCGGGTAGATCTTCTTGCGGATCTCGTAGAGCGAGACCTCCTCGTTCGCCGGGGCGATCGGGATGACCTCGCGCATCTGCACGGTCACGGCTTGGCGGCGCTCCTGTTGGAAAGCCCCCACACATAGGCGGCGAGGAGCTGCACCTTGCCGTCGTCGAGGATGTCCTTGTGCGCGGGCATGCGCATCACGGTGCCCGTGGCGCCGCGTCCCTTGACGACGCTTTCCGCGATCGTGGCCGGCGAGCTGCCGTACAGCCACACGTTGTCGGTGAGATTGGGGGCACCGAGGGCGATGCTGCCCTTGCCGTCGCCGCCGTGGCAGGCCGCGCAATTGGTCGCGAAGAGCGTCTTGCCGAGCTGGCTTTTCAGCGAGTCGTGCGGCAGGCCCGAGAGGCTGCGCACGTAGGCCACCACGTTGGCCACGCCGTCCTCGCCCAGCACGGCGCCGAAGGGCGGCATCACGCCATTGCGGCCTTCGAGGATGCTGGCCTTGATGAGCGCAGGCTCGCCGCCGTAGAGCCAGTCGCGGTCACGCAGGCTCGGATAGCCGCGGCCGCCCCCGGCGTCCGACCCGTGGCATTGCGCGCAGTACGTGAGGAACAGCCGCTCGCCCATCGCCTGCGCCGCGGGATCGGCGGCGACCGCCGGCACGTCCATGCCGAGGAAGCGGGCGTAGAGCGGCGCGATGCTCTCGTCGAAGGCCTTGCGCTCCGCCTGGTACTGCCCCACCGACGTCCAGCCCAGGATGCCCGGGAACTTGCCGAGGCCCGGATAGAGCACGAGATAGACGAGCGCGAACACGACGGTGATGTAGAAGAGCCAGCTCCACCACCGCGGCAGCGGATTGTTGAGCTCGGCGAGGTCCTCGTCCCACACGTGGCCGGTGGTCTGCGGACCGCCCCCGGCGGCGGGCTTGGCGACCTTCCCGCGGCCGACGATGAAGAGGAACACGCCGCAGCCCACGACCGAGACGAGCGAGGCCACCGCGACGTAGATACCCCATCCGGCATGGATGAAATCGCTCATGGCTGGCGGGCTCCCTGGGGTGCGTCGTCGTCGTCGAGCGCGAACGGCGCCTGGGCGGCGGCATCGAAGGCAGACTTGCGCCGCCCGCTGTAGGCCCACAGCACGATGCCGATGAAGACCACGAACGACACCACGGTCATGACGCTGGCGAGGATCGAATAGAGTTCCATGGCTAGTTCTTCACGTTGCGCAGGGCGAGGCCCAGGTTCTGCAGGTAGGCCACCACGGCGTCCTCCTCGGTCTTGCCCTTGACCGCTTCGGCGCCGGCCGCGATCTCGGCGTCGGTGTACGGAACGCCCACGCGCCGCAGCGCGCGCATCTTGGGGGCGATGTCGGCCGGGTCGAGGGGCGTCTTCGCCAGCCACGGATACGCGGGCATGTTCGACTCGGGCACCACGTCGCGCGGATTGACGAGGTGCGCGCGATGCCATTCGTCGGAGTAGCGGCCGCCCACGCGGGCCAGGTCGGGCCCGGTGCGCTTGCTGCCCCACTGGAACGGATGGTCGTACACGGATTCGCCCGCCACCGAGTAGTGGCCGTAGCGCTCGGTCTCGGCGCGGAAGGGACGGATCATCTGCGAGTGGCAGTTGTAGCAGCCCTCGCGCAGGTACACGTCGCGGCCGGCGAGCTCGAGCGGCGGGTAGGGCTTCACCCCCGTCACCGGCGTGGTGGTGGACTTCTGGAAGTAGAGCGGGATGATCTCCACCAGGCCGCCCACCGCCACCACGAGGATGGACAGCACCACCAGCCACGCGAGGTTCTTCTCGATCGTTTCATGGGAGAACTTCATGTCGGCTCCTGTCAGGCCGGCGAGACGAGGCTGTCGTGCACCTCGCGCGGAATCGGCGCCTCGAAGGGCTTGCCGAGCATCGCCGTGCGCCACGTGTTCCAGGCCATGACGAGCATCCCGCCGAGGAAGAGCACCCCGCCCAGGAGCCGGATCGCGTAGAAGGGATACGTGGCCTTCACGCTTTCCACGAAGGCGTAGGTCAGCGTGCCGTCGGGATTGGTGGCGCGCCACATCAGGCCCTGCATCACCCCCGCGATCCACATCGCGGCGATGTAGAGGACGACGCCGAGCGTGGCCACCCAGAAGTGCAGGCTCACGAGGCGGATCGACCACATCTCGCTGCGGCCGAACATGCGCGGGATGAGGTAGTAGATCGCGCCGATCGAGATGAAGGCCACCCAGCCCAGCGCGCCGGAGTGCACGTGGCCGATCGTCCAGTCGGTGTAGTGCGACAGCGCGTTGACCGTCTTGATCGACATCATCGGGCCCTCGAAAGTCGACATGCCGTAGAAGGACAGCGACACGATGAGGAACTTGAGGATCGGGTCGTCGCGCAGCTTATGCCACGCGCCTGACAGCGTCATGATGCCGTTGATCATCCCGCCCCACGAGGGTGCGAGGAGGATGAGCGAGAACACCATGCCGAGCGACTGCGTCCAGTCGGGGAGCGCCGTGTAGTGCAGGTGGTGCGGG
>CAZUGY010000077.1:0-19094 GCA_964620265.1 uncultured Alcaligenaceae bacterium | reverse complement strand
CGACCGCGCTGCACATCCTCCGCATCATCCAGGAGGAGTCGATGAAGGACAACACGGCGCAGGTCATCGCGCAGGTCCCCGTCGATGTCGCCACGTTCCTGCTCAACGAGAAGCGCACCGACGTGCTGACGATCGAGACGCGCTTCAAGGTCAACGTGCTGCTGGTGCCGAATCGTCACCTCGAAACGCCGAACTACAGCATCGAGCGCCTGCGGCACGACGACCTGAACCACGCCGAGCCGTTGCCGCTGTCGTTCGACCTCGTGAAGCAGCCGGAGCAGGACGATCCCGCGCAGAAGGAGGAAGCCGCGGCCCCCAAGCAGGAAGCCGTGGTCAAGGGCATCACCCCCGCGCAACCGGCGCCGCTGCCGACCGAGCGTCCCGCGCCCACCGCCGCGCCGGTCGCGGAGCCGGCGGCTGGCTCGTGGCTCGGCAAGGTGCTGGGTTGGTTCCGTGCCAAGCCCGAGTCCGCGCCTGCGGCACCGGACAAGGCAGTACGTGCCGAGCGCGCGGACGGATCGCGCGACGGCCGTCGCGACAATCGTCGCGGCGACGAACGCAACGGGAATCGCGGCGGCGACAACCGTCGCAGCGGCGAACGCCGCGATGACGCGCGCGATTCGCGTCGTGGCGACGAGCGCCGCGGCGGCAATCGCGAAGGACGCGACAACCGCGAGCCGCGCGAAGGCCGCGACAAGGGCAATGACGCACGCTCCGACGTGCAGCGTGGCCAGCCGCAAGCGCGCGGCGCGCAACCGCAAGCGAATGGACGGCGCGAGGAACGTCGCGACAGCCCGCGCGGACAGAATCGCGACGGCGGCAAGCCTCGCGAGCCGCGCGAAGGCCGCGAGCCGCGGGAAGCCCGGGCCCCGCGTGAAGGCCGTGAACCCCGCGAGCCGCGCGAAGGCCGTGAAGCCCGCGAGCCCCGCGATCGCGAGCAGCGTCCCCTGCCTCCGGCGCCCCTCGAGGCCACCGAAGGCGCAGAGCACCTCGATGCCGGCTTGCCGGTCGACGCGAGCCTGAACGGCGCGTCCCCGGCGCCTGCCGGCGAAGGCAAGGAAGGCAGCCGCCGCCGTCGTGGCCGGCGCGGTCGTGGCGGCGAGCGCGGCGATGCGCAGGGCGACAACGCCAGCGGGCATGCCGACGGCTTGGAAGCCGGCGGTGACACGCCGAGCGTGAGCGACGTCGTGGGCATGGTGGCGGATGCGCCGGAGCCCGCACCGGCACGGGCACCACGCGAGCCGCGTCCGCCGCGGGCACCGCGCGAGGCGAAGGAGCCACGCGAGCCGCGTGAGCCGCGTCCCCCGCGGGAGGCGCGCGCCAGCACCGACGCCGCCACCGATCCGTCCACGGCGGAGCTTCCGCTCGAGGCGCCGCCGGCACCTGCATGGCAGGCGAGTCCTGTCGCGGAGGCCGCGCCGATCGTCGCCACGGTGCCCAACGGCGGCGCAGCGCCGGAGGAGCGCTATGTCGTGCAGCAGATGACGCCGCTGCGCGAGAGCGCGCCCGCCGCGCCGCCGGCGCCGGTGATCTCGCTCACGCTGCCGCCCGATTCGGACCTCGTGCTGGTCGAGACGAGCCATGCCGCGCCGGCGCCCGTCATCGACGAGATCGCCCCGCCGCGCCCCCGGCGCGTGCGTCCGCCGCGCGTGGAGGTCGCGAGCGAACCGCTCGAGATCATCGAGACGCGCAAGGAGCCTCCGGCGGCCGTCTGATCGCCGGCAGGGCAAGTCGAGGGGCGGACGCCACGCGCGGACGCCCCTTTTTTCATCGAGGCTCGCTGCCGTGAAGACGCTCCTCGTCGTCTGGCATTCGCAGTTCGGCGGCACCGCGCAGATGGCGGAAGCCGCGCGCGACGGCGCGCGCACCGTCGACGGCGTGCACGTCGCGTATGCCCACGCGGCGGCCGCCGGCGTCGACGACCTCCTGCGCTGCGACGCGCTCCTCATCGCCACCTCGGAGAACTTCGGCTCGCTCGCCGGCATGACCAAGGACTTCCTCGAGCGCGTCTACTATCCCTGCGAGCATCGCGTCGAAGGCAAGCCGTATTCCGTGATCGTGTGCGCCGGCACGGATGGGACCGGCGCGATGTTCCAGACCGATCGCATCGCGAAGGGTCTCAAGCTGCGCAAGGTGCATCCGGGGATCGTCCATTGCAGTGGGGTCACGGCCCGGTCCGTCGTGGTGACGCCGGACGTCCTCGCGCGCTGCCGGGAGTTGGGCGCCCTCCTCGCCGCGGGGGTCGACGCCGGGATCTTCTGATCGATTCGAATACCGCTTTACATCAGTAATGCGAATCGTTATCATTTCCCAATGCACAAGGAGACGTCCCGCCCCCTCGACGCGCCGCGCATCCCGGCGCCGCTCGCGGTCACGCCGCGCAAGATCTCGAGCCGTGACCTTTTCGTGAGCGGTGCCCGCGAGATCGTCATCGAGCATGGCGACCGGCTCTACCGCATGCGCATCACCCAGAACGGCAAGCTCATCCTCACCGCCTGAAAGCGCGGCCGCGAAGCAGCGCGCAGCACAGGCCTTTCCCGTGGCGTCGTCCCTTCGCACACCGCTTCCTGCTTCCTTCGCCCTGTCCGCCGGCGGCGAGCCCACGCCCCGCGTCTCGACCGGCGACCGCACGGAGGGCGCGGACGGCGCAGCGCCGAAGGTGATCGTGCGGAGGCAGCGCAAGGAGTCGGGCTCACGCTGGCTGGGCCTGGGGCTCGTCATCGGCGTGCACCTCGTCGCGGTCTGGTTCCTCCTGCAGTACGAGCCGGCACGACAGGCGCTGCATGCGATCGCGCCGATCATGGTCGATCTCGTCACGCCCCCCAAGGTCATTCCGCCGCCGCCGCCCCCGCCGCCACCCCCGCCGCGACAGCAGATCAAGCCGCGCCTCGAGCCTTTGAAGGCGCCCGAGCCGCCGCCGATCCTGGCCGCGACGACGCCGGCGGCGGTAAGCGATTTCGTGGCGCCGCCGGCGCCCCCCCTGCCTCCGGTCGAGATCGCACCGGGGCCGGTGGTCGTGGCCGCGCCACCGGCACCGCCGGCGCCCGTCACCCCGCCGAGCTTCAACGCCGCGTACCTGCAGAACAAGCCGCCCGCCTACCCCAGCCTCTCGCGCCGCATGTCCGAGCAGGGGCGCGTGCTGTTGCGCGTGCTCGTCAACGCGGACGGCAATCCGGAAAAGGTCGAGGTCCGCACCTCGAGCGGCCACGAGCGTCTCGACGAGGCAGCGCTCGAGGCGGTGCGCACGTGGAAATTCGTCCCTGCCCAGCAAGCCGGCCGCGCCGTCGCGGCGTGGGTGCAGGTTCCGCTCGTCTTCTCGCTTTCACGGTAACGTCAATGGACAGCACGCAAACGCTGGGCTTCGCCCACTACATCGCCAACTCCGATTTCGTCAGCAAGGGCATCTTCATCGTGCTCCTCGCGATGTCGATCCTGAGCTGGTACCTCATCATCGTGAAGGCGGTGCGGGCCGCGATCGCGCGCCGGCGCACGAAGCGATTCCTGGCGGCGTTCTGGGATGCGCCCTCGCTCGAATCGGTCGAGCGCAAGCTCGAGCAGGAGCACCCCGACGAGCCGTTCTCGCACGTGGCCTATCACGCCATCGTGTCCTCACGGCACCACGCGCGCTCGGGCGCCAACAAGCTGAACGAGGCAGGGACGATGGCCGAGTTCCTCACGCGCGCGATCCGCCGGGTGATCGACGAGGAGACTGCGCGACTCGAATGGGGGCTCTCCGTGCTGGCCTCCGTGGGCAGCACCGCGCCCTTCGTGGGGCTCTTCGGCACCGTGTGGGGCGTGTATCACGCGCTGCTCGCCATCGGCGTCAGCGGCCAGGGCACCCTCGACAAGGTCGCGGGGCCGGTCGGCGAGGCGCTCATCATGACCGGCGCGGGCCTTGCGGTGGCCATTCCCGCGGTGCTGGGCTACAACTCGTTCGTGCGCAGCAACCGCGTGGTGCTCTCGCAGCTCGACAGCTTCGCGCACGACGTCTACTCGTTCCTGACCACCGGCTCGCTGTACGTCCGCGAGGCGCCCGCCCACGAGAGCGTCAAGCGCGCACCGCATCCGGTGCGCGGCGCGGCCTGATCCGAAGGAGTCCAGAAGATGGCATTCGGCAGCTTCGATTCCGGCAGCGGCACCGGCCGTCCGATGGCGGAGATCAACATGGTCCCGCTCATCGACGTGATGCTCGTGCTCCTCATCATCTTCATCGTGACGGCACCGCTGCTCACGCACGCGGTCAAGCTCGACCTGCCCAAGGCATCGAGCACGCCCAACATCACCAAGCGCGAGAACATCCAGCTCGCCATCGACGAGGAAGGCCGCTACTACTGGAACGGCGAGCTCATGGCCCGCCCGCAGCTCGTCGAGCAGCTCACCCAGGCCGCCAGGATCGATCCCCAGCCGGAGATCCACCTGCGCGCCGATCGCAAGACGCAATACCAGGCGATCGCCGAGGTGCTGGCCGATTCGGCCAATGCGGGACTCACGCGTATCGGGTTCGTGTCGGATCCCGGTACGAAGTAGCGTCGTCGCCCGCGAAACCGCGGCGCCGCGCCCGGATCGACCTCAGCGTTTGCGGCGAATCGCGCCGCTCGGTGCAACAGCCCTACACCTCCGCCCAGCGCCGCAGGAGGTTGTGGTAGATGCCCGTGAGGGCGACCACCTGCGCGTGCTTGTGCGAGGTTTCTACCGCGAGCGCCTGGATCGCATCGTCGAGCTGCAGGAGCAGCGTGCGATTGCTGTCGTCGCGCACCATGCTCTGCAGCCAGAAGAACGACGACACGCGTGCGCCCCGTGTCACCGGCGTGACCTCGTGCAGGCTGCTCGACGGATACACGACCATGTGCCCCGCCGGCAGCTTCACCCGATGCGTGCCGAAGGTGTCCGCCACCACGAGCTCGCCACCGTCGTAGTCGGCAGTGTCGGTCAGGAACAGCGTGCAAGACAGGTCGCTGCGCACGCGGAAATCCGTGCCACGCAGCTGCCGCACGGAGCCGTCCACGTGCATGCCGAACGCCTGCCCTCCGGCATATCGGTTGAACAGCGGCGGAAAGACCTTGAGCGGCAATGCGGCCGCGATGAAGCGCGCATTGCGACCCAGCGCATCCAGGATCACATTCCCTGCCTCGCGGGCGGCGGGAGAGCTCTCCGGCAGCTGGGCATTGTTCTTGGCCAGGGCCGACTGGTGACCGGAGGTTGCGTTACCGTCGATCCACGTGGCGTGATCGATGACGTTGCGGATCTTCGCAATCTCCTCGTGCGCGAGTACGGCGGGCAATTCGATCAGCATGACGAAACGGATGTTAGCAAAAGAAAAACCCCGTCCGGACTCGAAGGTGGACGGGGCAAGAGGAGAGATTGCGCAGCGCGAAGCGTCTAGAACCTGTAGTTCAGCGACAGGATGCCCTGTATGCCGGGAGCCTGGTGGGCGTAATGCGAAGCGTACGCCTGGTCCCAGTACTTCTCGTCCGCGAGGTTCTGGACATTGAGCTGGAGCGACAGGTTGGGGCTGAAGGTGTAGGCCGCCATCGCGTCGAACCTCCAGTAGGACGGGATCCAGCGCGTGTTGGTCACGTTCCCATACTGCTTGTCGACGTAGTACGCGCCACCACCCACGACGAACCTGGGCAGCACCTCGTACGTGGTCCACAGGCTGAAGCTGTTGCGGGGCGTATTCGGGAACTGGTTGCCGTCGTTCGCCGGGTTGGCGCCGAAAGGACCATTGTTGGCAAGCGTGCTGTCGAGGAACGTATACCCGCCGAATACGCTCCACTTGTCGGTGAGCATCCCCGCGGCACCCACGCTGAAGCCGGTGATGCGCTGCTTGCCGACATTGGCGAAGGTGCTGCCATCGATCTGCACGCGCGCATTGTCCACATCGGTGTGGAACACGGCACCGGTGAGCGTGAGCTTCGCATCGAACAACGCCCACTTCACGCCGAGCTCGTACCCCGTGGCCTCCACGGGCTTGAGTGATTGATTGGTGACGGTGATGTTGTCGGCGCCGTCGCCATTGCTGATTCCGGGCGGCAGGGAGGAGCTGCCGATCTGGGCATAGATGCTCGCTTCGGGCACGGGCTTGAAAACGACGCCGGCCTGGTAGTTCACGAAGCTCGAGTCGTTGGCAAGGTTGACCGCCGCGACCGTGGCACCGGCCGCGTTCACGTAGGTGGGTGTATTGGACGTCGTGCGGTAGTCATCCCAGCGCAGCCCCAGATTCACGAGCCACTGCGACGTGATCTCCATCGTGTCGAAGGCATAGATCGACGTGATATTGGTCTTGCTCGTCGTGGAGTTCGGCGCGGAATTGATGGTTCCCCGCCACGGATCGCTCGGGTTCGGCGTGTAGAGGCTCGTGCAATTGAAGCTCGTGACGGGCTCGAGCGCGCAATTCCGGTTCCCGGTCGGCACGACATAGGCGCGATTGAAGGTCTCGTCGCTGGTGAGCTCCAGGCCCACGACATAGCTGTGCTTGAACGTGCCGGTGATGAAGTCGCCGACCAGGTCGGTCTGGTTGGTGAGCGTTTCCGTAGCCGAATTGCGGCTCTTGGTATTCCGCCACACCATGCCATTGACCACGTTGCCCGCGCTATCGTCGGGATTGGTCACGATGTAGTTGTTGGTGGATCGGCCGTAGCGCGTCGTGTTCATGAGCTTGGCGCTCGGCGCCAGCTTGTACTCGAGCTGGAGGGTCCCGATGTCCGTCTGCGCCTTGCGGAAGTCCCGGTCGCTGAGACCATAGAAATTCTCGCGATCGACGTCGACCGGCTCGCCGGTGCGTGGATCGTACGGCGTGCTGTAGTCCGGCATGTTGCGATCGTCGAGGTGATAGTAGCTGGCGGTCACCTTCAGGTTGCCGGTGAGGCCGAACGCGACCGACGGCGCGATCCCCCAGCGATTTCCGTCGACCGCCTCACGTCCCGGCACGTCGGCCGTGTAGCCCATGGCCGCGATCCGCGCGGCGGCGTTGCCGGAGTCGAACGTGTAGTTGGCATCGACCACACCCCGGACATAGTTGTCCGTGCCGACGCTCAAGGTGCCCTGCGTGAAGTTTTCCGCCCGTGGCAGCTTGCTGATGAGGTTGATCGAGCCGCCCACCGATCCGCGACCCGTGTACGCCGAGCCCGGCCCCTGGATGACTTCGATCTGCTCGATCGCGAAGGTGTCGCGGGTCTGCGAGCCGGTGTCACGAACGTTGTCGACGAAGATGCTGCTCTGCGCATCGAAACCGCGGATGAAAGGACGGTCACCCACGGGATTGCCACCCTCGGCCGCACCGAAGGTGATGCCGGGCACCGTGCGGAGGGCATCGGTCAGGCTGATGGAATTGGTTTGCTGGATGACGGCCTGCGGGATGATCACCACCGACTTCGGCGTATCCAGCAAAGGGGCCGTGAAGACCGGATTGTCGGACGCCTTCACGTCGAAATCGTTGGGATTGCGGTCCGTGACCGTCACCGCTGGAAGCGTGGGATCGGTTCGCGGCGCAGTGGTGGTTTGTGCGAAGCCGGTCGTGGCGAACGGCGCGGTCAGCGCGGCGGCGATCGCCAGCGCGAGTTTGGTCTTCCTCGGCATTTCTCTCCCTCGAACGAGTGCTTTTCCCCAGCCGGGATTATTGATCGATATAAATAATAATGGCAATACGAATCATTCTTGTTTGTAGTTTTATAGGGAACCTGTCGCTTTTCTGCTCAATAGACGTCGCGGCGGTAGCGGTCGGCGCGTCGCAGCCTGTCGAGGGTGCCCTCCCCCAGGATGTCCTCGAGGGCGTCATGCACCGCCGGCGCCATCCCGATGCGGCTGCCGCACACGTATATCGCAGCGCCCCCCGCCACCCAGGCGCGCACCGCGTCGGCGTTGCGTGCGAGGACATGCTGCACGTAGGTGCGCCCGGCCCCTTCGCGCGAGAACGCGAAGTCCGCCCGAGCGAGCGTGCCGTCCTCGCGCCAGCGCGCGAGATCCTCGCCGAAGTGCAGGTCGTGCGCGCGCGTGCGCTCGCCGAAGACGAGCCAGTTGCGCTGCCGGCCGGCGCGCGCGCGCTGGGCGAGCAGCGCGCGCAGGCCGGCGATGCCGGTGCCGTTGCCGACGAGCAGCAGCGCACGCGCATCCGGCGGCGCATGGAAGCTGCGATTGCGCCGCACGCGCACGCGCACGCGATCCCCGGGTCGCACCGCATGCAGGAGATGGGCCGAGCCCACGCCGGGCGTGCCGTCGGGGCCGCGCATCTCGCGCACGAGCAGCACGAGGCCTTCGTCGGGCACCGAGGCGATCGAGTACTCGCGCGTCGGCGCGTGCTCGCCGTCGCCGACCGCCACGACCGCGATGTCGCCCGCTTCCCATGCGAGATCGCCCCGGGCGAAGCGCAGGCAATAGGCGCGCCCGCCGGGGCTGTCCGGATTGACGTGCTCGCGCGTGAGGAGCTCGACCGCAGCGAACGCCTGCTGCTCCACGGGTGCATCCGCCTCCATGCCGCTGGCGAGCCGCACGCTGCGGTACCAGCGGTCGAGCGCCGCCGGGTCCACGTTGTCGACGTCGATGGACTCGAAGACGCGCTGCGCGCCGCGGCCCGCGAGCCACGCATCGAGCGCGTGACCAAAGGCGCAGAAGTTCGCGTATTCGTGGTCGCCCAAGGCCAGGAGTCCGTAGCGCAGGCTCGTGAGGGCGGGCGGCGGCATCGCCTCCATCACGGCCATGAAGGCGGCAGCGGAGTCCGGGGGATCGCCTTCGCCCGTGGTGCTCGCCACGAAGCAGGCGAGGCTCGCGCTGCGCAACGTGTCCGTATCGAGCTCGCCCAGCGCGACGACGCGGGTCGCGACGCCGCCCGCCTGCAGCGCACGCGCCGTGGCCTCCGCGACCTCCTCCGCCACGCCGGTCTGGGACGCATGCACGACGAGCACCGTCAGCCCGGTCGCGCTGGCCGGCATCGCCCGTGCCGCACGGCGACGGGCCGCGCGTTCCGTGAGCACGCACAGCGCGAGCCACGCCACGACCACGGCCGCCGCCATGGCGGCTTGCACACTGCTCCCGATCATGGCGTTCAGGCGGGCGTGTCGGCGGCCATCGCCGCGAAGCGCGCGGTGACGTGCTCCACGAGGCGATTCCCCTCGCGCGCGACCAGCAGCGCGGCGAGGCCGGCCTCCCCGGCAAAGCGCGCCCCCGCCGTCGCCCCCATCACCATGAGCGCCGTGGCGTAGGCATCTGCCGCCATCGCCCGCTCGTGCAGCACCGTCACCGCCGCCATGTCGTTGGCGAGCGGACGTCCCGTCGACGGATCCACCGTATGCGCGAAGCGCGCGCCGTCGACGTCGCGAAACCGCCGGTAGTCGCCCGACGTGGCCACCGCGAGCTCGTGCAGCGCGACGAGCGACTCCACGCCGGCCGCGGAGACGTTCTCCCCCGCGTGCGCGGGCGGCCGCTCGATGGCGACCCACCACGGCTGTCCGTCGGGACGCTGCCCCGAGCCGCGGAGCTCGCCGCCCACCTCCACGAGGTGATGTCCGATGCCTTCGAGGTGCAGGAGCGCGGCGAGCCGGTCAGCCGCATAGCCCTTGGCGACGCCGGAGAAGTCGAGCCTGCCCGCGGCGGCGCGCCGCGCGCGGCCACCCGCGGCGTCGACACTCACGTGCTGCCAACCCGCGGCGGCGCGCGCGGCCGCCACGGCGGCGGCGGACGGCGCGGGACCTGCGCCCGAAGGGCCGAAGCCCCAGAGGTCCACCAGCTCGCCCACGGTCGGGTCGAAGGCGCCGCGCGTCTCGCGGGCGACGTCGAGCGCGAAGGCGAGCACCGCCAGCGTGCGCTCGGGCAACCTCACCCACGTGCCGGGGATCGCGCGATTGAAGCGCGTGAGGTCGGAGTCGGCGCGCCACGTGCTCATCTCGGCATCGATCGTCGCGAGCTCGCCCGCCATCCGCGCGTGCAGCGCCCGGGTGCGCGCAGGATCGGCGCACGCGAGCACGCTCCACGTGGTGCCCATGCTCTCGCCCGCCAGGCGCTGGACCGGATGCGGGCTCGGTGGACGCCGCGACAGCGCGAACGGAACGAGGACCCGTCGCATCGGCGGTCGATCAGGATGCGATCAGGGAGGCAGCACTTCGAAGGTGGCCACGTAGGCCGCGCGGCGCTCCTTCACCGGCGGCTGCACGGTCTTCTGCTCACGCAACTCCACCTCGATCCAGTACCAGCCGGGCTCTTCCCACTTCACGGCGAACTTGCCGTCGGCATCGGTCTTGAGCGTGCGCTCGCCGAGCTTGTCGCGGTAGCGGCCACCCGCGCGCACGAGCTGCACTTCGGCATCGGCGGCAGGCTGCCCGTCGAGGAGCATGCGGAAGGTGGCGGTCTCGCCGGCGACGAGGTCGTTCGGATGCGTCACGGGATCGATCTCGAGGCCGCGGCCGGTGATCTTGAACGTCTCGCGCGTGGGCTTGCCGCGGGTGACGAACGATTCGACGCGCGACTGCGACTGCGTGATCGTCACGTCGGTGGCATTGGCCGGGATATCCCGTTGCAGCGACTCGATCGAGCCGCGCGCGCGCTTCTGCTGCCCGTCGACCTTCCAGCTCGCGAACGCGCCGTCGTTGGCGACGGCGATGCGATACGTGCCCTGTTGCGCGAGCGGCACGTCGAACACGCTGCGGAACTTGCCCGTCTGCTTGTTTTCCGGCGTGACCGGCGAGCCGTCCGGCGCGGTGATGACGAGGTTGTCGAGGCGCAGCGGCTGGTGCTCGAAGATGAAAATGTCGTTGGAGACCGCGCCGTCCACCGTCACCCACGCGGCATTGCCGGAGAGCACGGTGGTCGACGGCAGCAGCCATACGCGATGGGCGTGCGCGGTGGTGGCGCCGAGCGCCGCCGCCAGCACGAGGGTACGCAGGAAGAGTTGCCTTGGCATATGGTTCCTTGGGGGTTTCAGGGTGCGAGGGAAACGGTGACCGCGCCGAGCTCGTGCTCGCCTTGCGCCTTCGCGCCTTGCGCGGCCTTGGGGGGCCAGCTGATGGGAATGCGCACGAGCTCGCGGCCGCCGACCTCGCGCGCCGCCTCGACCACCACGACGTAGTCGCCGGGCGCGAGCTGCGCGAGCGGCGCGGCATTGCCCGCGAAGGTGAGCGCGTGCTGGCCGGGTGCGCGCGTGGGGCTCGATAGCCCATCGACGGGCATCGCGAGCTCGCGGCCGCTACGCCGCCACCACTGGCGCATGTCCTTCAGCCACTTGGTGCCTTCCTTGTCCTTGAGCTTGGTGTCGTACCACACGGCAAGATTGCCGGAGAACGTCTGGTCGGGCTTCTCGAGCCAGAAGGCGACGTAGGGACGGTGATATTCCGCCACCTCGAGGCGCGGAATGGTGATGTTCACGGCGAGGTCCGCCGCGGCGACGGGGGCGGCAAGCGCGCTGCCGACGATCAGGGGATACCAGTGGCGCATGGGTGCGAAGGCGTGGGGTCAGTGGATGAAGAGAAGTGCGAGCACGAGCGGGAGCACGAAGCCGAACGACACCACCGGCCAGGTACGGGGACGCTGACGCGCATGCAGCGTGAGCAGCAGGAAGCCCGTGGCCGCGAAGACGATGCACGCGATGGCGAAGGCATCGAGGAACAGCATCCAGGCAGTGCCGGTGTGGCGCCCCTTGTGCAGGTCGTTGAGATACGCGATCCAGCCGCGGTCGGTGCGCTCGTAGGTGGCCTCGCCCGAGGCGAGGTCGATGGTGACGAAGGCATCGCCGCCCGGACGCGGCAGGCCCACGTATACCTCGCCGGGCGACCACTCCACGCGATCGGCGACGGCGACCACGCCGAAGGTCGACCGCAGCCAGGCTGCGACGGCCTCCGGCAACGGCGCGGCCGCCTTCTGCGCACGCGAAGCGCCGGACGCCACCGGTGCCGCGGACTCGAGGCTCGCCTGCAGCGCCGCCGGGAGCACCGCGTCGCGGGTGGTGACCACCGGCTTGCCCTCGATGACATTGGCGTGGTTGAGCGTGATGCCCGTGAGGGCGAAGAGGAGCATGCCCACGAGACAAAGCCCGGCGCTGATCCAGTGCCACTGATGGAGATGACGCAGCCAGAAACCGCGCCGCCGCGCGTCCGGGGCCGCGCTCATGGGTGCAACAACACGAATGAGAGTTATTCGCAATAAGAAGGCGAAGGATAACACCCCGGGCAGGGTTTGGCCCGGATGCTTTGTATCCATTCGTATCAGCGCGCCGCGGCAGGTGGCGGCGGCAGGTGGCGGCGGCCGTTGGTGGCGGCCGTGCGCCGCGCGTTCCGGCGACGGTCAGGCCGGAGCGGCCCGACGTGGTTGTGCCGACCGACGCGCGGCGACGATCACTCCATGTGCCAGCCGTGGCTTGCCACCAGCGACTGGCCGGTGAGCGCGCTCGTGGGGAACGCCGCGAAGAAGAGCGCCACCTCGGCGATGTCCGCGAGCGTCGTGAATTCGCCGTCCACCGTGTCCTTCAGCATGATCTTCTTGATGACGTCGTCTTCGGAGATGCCGAACTGCGCGGCCTGCTCCGGAATCTGCCGATCCACGAGGGGCGTGCGCACGAAGCCGGGACAGATCACGTTGGCGCGCACGCCGTGCACCGCGCCTTCCTTCGCCATCACCTTGGCCAGCCCGATGAGGCCGTGCTTGGCGGTCACGTAAGGGGCCTTGAGCTGCGAGCCCACCTTGGAGTGCACGCTGCCCATGTAGATGAGGCTGCCGCCGCGCCCGGACTTGTACATGTGCGGCACGCAGGCCTTGGTGGTGAGGAAGGCGCCGTCGAGGTGGATGGCCAGCATGCGCTTCCACTCGGCCAGCGTGAACTCCTCCAGCGGATGCACGATCTGGATGCCGGCGTTGCTCACGAGGATGTCCACGCCGCCGAACGCCGCGACCACCTTCGCCACACCCGCGTCGACGGCTTCCTCGCTCGTCACGTCCATCGCCACGCCCAGCGCGTTGCCGCCACCGATCTCGCGCGCCACGGCTTCGGCCTGCCCGGGGTCGAGGTCGGCGATCGCGACCCTGGCCCCCTCCTCCGCGTAGCGGGCGGCGATGGCCTTGCCGAGGCCGCTGGCAGCCCCCGTGACGAGGGCGACTTTGTCCTTGAGCTTCATGGGATGACCCGGGAAGTGGCCGGCAACAGCGCCGTGGAAGCGCAAGTATAACGGGGGATGCTGCTATGCAGCATCCGGCCCGCCGGCTTGGCCGGCCTCGCCGGGAGCCCCACGGCCCAGGGGGAGCGGGCCAGAGGCATGCCTGCCTCGCGCCTACGTCTCCATCGGCAAGCTGACACCGAACATCTTCTGCTTCAACTCGGCCAGGCGATCGCGCAGCTCCGCGGCCTTCTCGAACTCGAGGTTGCGCGCGGCGTCCTGCATCTCCTTCTCGAGGCGCTTCAGCTCGCGCTCGAGGTCCTTCTCGGGCATCGCGTCGTAGCGCGCCTTGGCCTGCGCGGCACGCAGGTCGCGGCGCGCCTCGTCCACGTCCTGTACGCCCTCGATGATGTCCTTGATCTTCTTGCTGACACCGGTCGGCGTGATGCCCATCGCGGTGTTGTGCGCGAGCTGCCTGGTACGCCGGCGATCCGTTTCGCCGATCGCCTTCGTCATCGAGTCGGTCATGCGGTCGGCGTAGAGGATCGCCATGCCGTGGAGATGCCGCGCCGCGCGGCCGATGGTCTGGATGAGCGAGCGCTCGGCGCGGAGGAACCCTTCCTTGTCGGCATCGAGGATCGCCACCAGCGAGACCTCGGGGATGTCGAGGCCTTCGCGCAGGAGGTTGATGCCCACGAGCACATCGAACTCGCCCAGGCGCAGGTCGCGGATGATCTCGACGCGCTCCACAGTGTCGATGTCGCTGTGCAGGTAGCGCACCTTCACGCCGTTCTCGGCCAGGTAGTCGGTCAGGTCCTCGGCCATGCGCTTGGTGAGCGTGGTCACGAGCACGCGCTCGTTGCGGTCCACGCGCAGGCGGATTTCGGAGAGGAGATCGTCCACCTGCGTGGCAGCGGGACGGATCGACAGCGTGGGATCGACGAGCCCCGTGGGCCGCACGAGCTGCTCCACCACCTGCCCGCTGTGCTTGCTCTCGTAGTCGGCCGGCGTGGCGGAGACGAAGATCGTCTGCGGCAGCAGCTTCTCGAACTCGTCGAAGCGCAGCGGACGGTTGTCGAGCGCCGACGGCAGCCGGAAGCCGTAGTTGACGAGGTTTTCCTTGCGCGCGCGGTCGCCCTTGTACATGCCGCCCACCTGGGGCACGGTCACGTGCGACTCGTCGATGAACATGAGCGAGTTGGGCGGCAGGTAGTCGATCAGCGTGGGCGGCGGCTCGCCGGCGCCGCGTCCGGAGAGATAGCGCGAGTAGTTCTCGATGCCCTTGCAGTAGCCGATCTCGGTCATCATCTCGAGGTCGAAGCGCGTGCGCTGCTCGATGCGCTGGGCCTCGACGAGCTTCATCTGGCCGACGAAGAATTCCTTCTGCCCGTGCAACTCGACCTTGATCTGGTCGATCGCCGAGAGCACCTTCTGGCGGCCCGTCACGTAGTGCGACGACGGGAACACCGTGAAGCGTGCGAGCTTCTGCTTCAGATGCCCGGTGAGGGGATCGAAGAGCTGCAGCATCTCGACCTCGTCGTCGAAGAGCGAGACGCGGATCGCATTCTCGGCATTCTCTGCCGGAAAGATATCGAGCACGTCGCCGCGCACGCGGAAGGTGCCGCGGCGGAAGTCGG
The DNA here is from genome assembly GCA_964620265.1 of uncultured Alcaligenaceae bacterium. Lineage (GTDB taxonomy): Bacteria > Pseudomonadota > Gammaproteobacteria > Burkholderiales > Casimicrobiaceae > VBCG01. The sequence continues at coordinate 4,384 of CAZUGY010000077.1, read as the reverse complement.
TGTCGTTGCGCGTGTACTGCATCTCGGTCAGGCGCTTGATCGCGTCGCGCTGCGACATCCGGTCGCCCTGCTTCAGATGCAGGATCATGCTGTGGTACTCGGACGGGTCGCCGATGCCGTAGATCGCGGACACTGTGGCCACGATCACGCAGTCGGGGCGCTCGAGGATCGCCTTGGTGGCGGACAGGCGCATCTGCTCGATGTGCTCGTTGATCGAGCTGTCCTTCTCGATGTACAGGTCGCGCGAGGGGACGTAGGCCTCGGGCTGGTAGTAGTCGTAGTAGGAGACGAAGTACTCGACAGCATTGGTGGGGAAGAACTCGCGGAACTCCGAGTAGAGCTGCGCGGCGAGCGTCTTGTTGGGCGCGATCACGAGCGCGGGGCGGCCCGTTTGCGCGATCACGTTCGCCATCGTGTACGTCTTGCCCGAGCCGGTCACACCGAGGAGCGTCTGGAACGAGAGGCCGTCGGCGAGGCCTTCCACGAGCTTCTCGATCGCCTGCGGCTGGTCGCCGGCCGGCGGGAATGGCTGGTGCAATTCGTAGGGGCTGCCGGGATAGGTGATGGACATGGTTTACGCGCGCCGAGGGCAACCGGTCATTGTAATGCCGCGCCGTGGGGCGACGCGATAGCGTCGTCGGCCCCGGCGGACGGACCGAACTGCAGGGCCGCCAGGCGCGCGTAGAGGGGATTGGAGCGCGTGAGCTCGTCGTGGGTTCCGGTGGCGATGATGCGTCCGTGCTCCATGACCGCGATGCGGTCGGCGTGCCGGATCGTGGCGAGGCGATGCGCGATGATGAGCACCGTGCGCCCCGTCATGAGGCGCTCGAGGGCGAGCTGCACCATCTGCTCGCTGTGCGAATCGAGCGCGCTCGTGGCCTCGTCGAGGAGCAGGATGGGCCGGTCGGCGAGGATCGCGCGGGCGATGGCCAAGCGCTGCCGCTGGCCGCCCGACAGCCGCACGCCGCGCTCGCCCAGGAAGCTCGCGTAACCCTCGGGGAGGCGCTCGATGAATTCGGTGGCGAAGGCGGCTTCGCAGGCCGCGCGCACTTCGTCGTCGGTGGCATCGGGGCGGCCGTAGCGCACGTTATCGGCGACACTCGCGGCGAAGATCACCGGCTCCTGCGGGACCAGCGCCAGACGCGCGCGCACCTGTGCCGGATCCGCGGCACGCAGGTCCACGCCGTCGATCGTCACGTGGCCCGCTTGCGGATCGTAGAAACGCAGCAGGAGCTGGAAGACGGTGGTCTTGCCCGCGCCCGACGGTCCCACCAGCGCGATCTTCTCGCCGGGCGATACCGCCAGCGAGAAGTCCGCAAGCGCTGCGGTGTCGGGACGCGACGGATAGTGGAAGGTGACGCGGTCGAAGCTCACCGTGCCCGTGGCGTTGCCCCTGGCCAGCGCGGGGAGCGGCACGGGTTGCAATGGCGCGCGCACGTCGGGCTCGATCGCCAGCAGCTCGAACAGACGCTCGGTGGCCCCGGCCGCGCGCTGGATGTCGCCCACCACCTCGCTGATCGCGCCGGCCGCGCCCGCCACGAGCACCGCGTAGAACACGAAGGCGGAGAGCTGGCCGCCGCTCAAGCGTCCTGTCACCACGTCGTGGCCACCGATCCACAGGATCACGCCCACCGCGCCGAAGACGAGCAGGATCACGACCGCGACGAGGAACGCGCGCTGCCGGATGCGCGCGAGCGCGGTGGCGAATGCATTCTCCACGCGGGAGCCGAACTGGCGGCGATCCTCGTCCTCGTGGCCATAGGCCTGCACGGTGCGGATCTCGTGCAGCGCCTCGTCGACGTACGCGCTCACGTCGCCCACGCGGTCCTGCGTCGCGCGCGACAGGCGTCGCACGCGACGCCCGAAGAAGAGGATCGGCACCAGCACCACCGGCACGCCCACCAGCACCAGCAGCGTGAGCTTGGGGCTCGTGAGCGCCAGCATCGCGAGGCCGCCGATCATGAGCAGCACGTTGCGTATCGCCATCGACACCGACGAGCCGATCACGGTCTCGAGCATCGTGGTGTCGTTGGTCAGCCGCGAGATGACCTCGCCCGTGCGCGTGAGCTCGAAGTAGCCCGGCGGCAGCGACAGCAGGTGATCGAAGACCGCGCGCCGCAGGTCGGCCGTCACCCGCTCGCCGAGCCACGAGACGTAGTAGAAGCGCGCGTAGGTGGCGAGCGCCATCACCACGATCACGCCCAGCATGAAGGCGAGCGTGCGATCGAGCGTGCCCTGGCTGCCTGCGCCGATGCCCTGGTCGATCACGAACTTGAGGCCCTGCCCGATCGTGAGGACGGCCGCCGCCGCGACCACGAGCGCCGTAGCCGCGAGGATCACCTGCCGCCGATAGGGACGCACGAAGCGCCATACGCGGCGCAACGTGCGCAATGCGGCGAGCGGTGGCGGCTTGGGGGCGTTGTAGTCGGGCAGCGGACCCCGTGCGGTGTCACGTGCCATGATGGACGCTTCCCTTTCCGGAGGCGGCGCGCGCCGACCGCGCGCGTTGCGTCTCCCACGTTTCCACGGAGCAACGCATGCCGCTGTCCCTGCCCGCCCTGATGACGCTCTTCGCCGTGCTGTGGCTGCTCTTCACCGGATTCATGGTGGGGCGCGCCCGCGGGAAATACAAGGTGCCCGCCCCTGCGACCACGGGCGATCCCGCCTTCGAGCGCGCCTTTCGCGTGCAGATGAACGAGCTCGAGAACCTCGTCGCCTTCCTGCCCGCGATGTGGATCTTCGCGTGGTTCGGCAATCCGCGGCTGGCGGCGCTCGCGTGCGGCGTGTACCTCGTGGGCCGCGTGGTGTTCGCCATCGGTTACTGGCGCGAGGCGCGGCAGCGCCGCTATGGCTTCTCGATCGCCACGATCACGATGGCGATCACGTGGTCGGCAGCGCTCGCGGCGGTGGTGCGCTGGATCGGCTTTGCGTGAGTGGGGTGGCGCGCCGGGCGTGGCGTCCCGGCGCAGGGGGCAGATGGCGTAAAATGCCGGGTTTGCTCCCGTACAACTTCCTCCCGCGACCGCCCCCGCCATGAACGCTCCGCTTTCCTCTGCCGCCTCGCTCCTTGCCGCCGTCGAGCTCGCCCCGCGCGATCCCATCCTCGGCGTCACCGAAGCCTTCGTCGCCGACCCGAATCCGAAGAAGGTGAATCTCGGCGTGGGCGTGTACAACGACGACCACGGCAAGCTGCCCGTGCTCGAATGCGTCAAGCGTGCCGAGCAGGCGATCGTGGAAAAGAACGCGCCGCGTGGTTATCTCCCCATCGACGGCCTCGCCACCTACGATCGCGCCGTGCAGGCGCTGCTCTTCGGCGCCGACAGTGCCGCGATCAAGGAAGGACGTGCCGTGACCGTGCAGGCGCTCGGTGGCACGGGTGGATTGAAGGTCGGTGCCGACTTCCTGCGCAAGTTCGCGCCGGGGGCCAAGGTGTGGATCAGCGATCCGTCGTGGGAGAACCACCGCGCGCTCTTCGAGAACGCGGGCTTCACGGTCAACAACTACGCCTACTACGACGCGAAGACGCGCGGCCTCGACTTCGACGGGATGCTGGCCTCGCTGGCGAAGATCCCCGCCGGCGACGTGATCGTGCTGCATGCGTGCTGCCACAATCCCACGGGTGTGGATCCCACCCCCGCGCAATGGCAGAAGATCCTCGGGGCGGTGCGCGAGCGCGGCCTCGTGCCCTTCCTCGACATGGCTTATCAAGGCTTTGCCGACGGCATCGACGCCGACGGCGCCGTGGTGCGCCAGTTCGCCGCCACGCCCGGGCCGCTCTTCGTGTCGAGCTCGTTTTCCAAGTCCTTCTCGCTGTACGGCGAGCGCGTGGGCGCGATCTCCATCGTGGCCGCCGACAAGGACGAAGCCGCCCGCGTGCTCTCGCAGGTGAAGCGCCTCGTGCGCGCCAACTACTCGAATCCGCCCACGCGCGGCAGCGAGATCGTGGCGATGACGCTCGCCTCGCCCGAGTTGCGCGGCCTGTGGGAAAGCGAGCTCGCCGGCATGCGCGACCGCATCAAGGCGATGCGCGCGCTGCTCGTGGAGCGTCTGTCGGCGCGCGTGCCGGGCCGCGACTTCGGCTACATGCTCGCGCAGCGCGGGATGTTTTCCTACTCCGGACTCACGAAGGAGCAGGTCGCGCGGCTGCGCAGCGAATACTCGATCTATGCGGTCGATACCGGCCGCATCTGTGTTGCCGCGCTCAATACGAAGAACGTGGATTACGTGGCCGACGCGATGGCCAAGGTCTGGGCCTAGGCTACTCCGCCCGACGCGGCAGCAGGAACGCACCGAAGAACCGGCGCAATGCCTTGTGGGCGTCGAGCGGCAGCACGTTCGCCACGTACTGGTCGGGACGCACGATCACCATCGCGCCTTGCGCGCG
>CAZUGY010000076.1:7485-19126 GCA_964620265.1 uncultured Alcaligenaceae bacterium | reverse complement strand
ATGACGTGCATTTCCATTCAATCCGCCGATACCGGCCCTCCGCCGCGCGTGGAGATCGTCCCCTCGCGCCATGAAGATCTCACGGGCCAGCTGGCCCGCCTGGTGGCCACGCTCGCGCATGCGCGCGACCGGGCCGCGGCGCGGGCCGACACCGCGGCGTTGACCGCGCTCGTGGCGCACGCCCGTGCCGAGCTCGACGGCGCCGACGAGAAGCTCCTCCAGCTCGATCCCCACCGGCAGCGCAGCGCGTTCCGCCAGGCCGGGCGCATCCGGCGGCAGCTCGATGCCATCGAGATCCGCGTCGCCGCCATCGGGGCCGTTTCCAGCGTGCCACCGTCGGGACCGGACCGCCAGGCAGGGGTCGCGCGTTAGAAAAATCCTGCGAGCCTTGTGAAGCACGGGCAGGGGTGCGTACCATATAGAACGTTCGTTCTATGTCGGTTGCGCCCTTGACCCCCCTCGACACCGCGGTTCCCGGCTCCCGCACCCGCCTCACGCCAGCGCAGCAGGAGGCCGTGGCCCACGGGGATGCACCCCTGCTGGTCATCGCGGGCGCCGGCACCGGCAAGACCAGCACGCTCGCCCACCGCGTGGCGCGGCTCATCGGCGATGGCGCCGATCCCTCGCGCATCCTGCTCCTCACCTTCACGCGCCGCGCCGCGACGGAGCTCGAGCGCCGTGCCGGGCACGTGGTCGCGCGCCACTTCGCACAGCGCGGGCTCGATGCGGCCATCGCGCTGCCGTGGGCCGGCACCTTCCACAGCGCGGGCGCGAAGCTCCTGCGCCTCTTCGCCGAGGACGTGGGCCTTGCCTCCAACTTCACCATCCACGACCGCGGCGACTCCTGTGACCTGATGGCGCTGGTGCGCAACGGCATCGCCATCGACGTCACGCAGCGGCGCTTTCCCACGTCCGCGACCTGCATGGCCATCTATTCGCGCCTCGTGAATGCCGAGGCGCGCCTCACCGATGTGCTGCGCAACTGCTTCCCGCGTTGCGTGGAGTGGGAAGACGCGTTGCACGCCCTCTTCGGCGCCTACGTCGATGCCAAGCAGGCGCAGCACGTGCTCGATTTCGACGACCTGCTGCTCTACTGGGCGGGCATGCTCGCCGACGAGGCGATCGCCGCGCGCGTGCGCGAGCTCTTCGATCACGTGCTCGTCGACGAGTACCAGGACACCAATCGCCTGCAAGGGACGATCCTGCGCCGGCTGAAACCCGACGGCCGCGGTGTCACGGTCGTGGGCGACGACGCGCAGGCGATCTACGGCTTCCGCGCTGCGGACGTGCGCAACATCCTCGACTTCCCGTCGCTCTTCACGCCACCCGCGCGCGTGGTGAAGCTCGAGGCCAACTATCGCTCGGTGCAGCCCGTGCTCGACGCCGCCAATGCGGTGATGGCGCAGGCAACGCAGGGATTCGCCAAGACGCTCGATGCGGTGCGCGGCGAGGGCGCGCGTCCGCAGCTCGTCACGCTCCGCGACGAGGCGGACCAGGCGCGCTTCGTCGCACAGGACGTCCTCGCGCAGCGCGAGCAAGGCACGGCGCTCAAGTCGCAGGCCGTGCTCTTCCGCAGCGCGAGCCACAGCGCGCCACTCGAGCTCGAGCTCGTCCGCCGCAACATTCCCTTCGTGAAATATGGCGGCCTGAAGTTCCTCGAGGCCGCGCATGTGAAGGACGTGCTCGCGCTTCTGCGCTGGGCGCACAATCCGCGCGACCGCCTCGCCGGCTTTCGCGCGGTGCGGCTCGTGTCCGGCATCGGCCCCGCGACAGCGCGCCGCCTCCTCGATGCGCTCGACGAAGCCCCCGACACGGCCGTGGCGATGCGCGCGGCGGAGGTGCCGTCCGCAGCCGCGGTGGACTGGGCGGGGCTCGTCGCGTTGCGCGAAGCGTTGCGCTCGCCGCAAGCCGCGTGGCCGCGTGACCTCGACGATGTCGTCGCGTGGTACGAGCCGCAGCTCGCCCGCCTCCACGACGACGCCGATGCGCGCGCCGGCGACCTGGCCCAGCTCGTGCGCATCGCCGGCACGTTTCCCTCGCGCGAACGCTTCCTCACCGAGATCACGCTCGATCCGCCGTCGGCCACATCCGGTCGCCCCGACGCCCCGTCGATCGACGACGACTACCTCGTCCTCTCCACCATCCATTCCGCCAAGGGACAGGAGTGGCGCAACGTGCATGTGCTCAACGTGGTGGACGGCTGCCTGCCCTCCGACATGGCCACCGGCAGCCTGGAGGAGATCGAGGAGGAGCGGCGGCTGCTCTACGTGGCGCTCACGCGGGCGCGCGACCGGCTCACCGTGCTCGTCCCGCAGAAATTCCACGTGACGTCGCAGCCGCGCCACGGCGACCGCCACGTCCATGCCTCGCGCAGCCGCTTCCTCGGCGCGTCGGTGGCGAGGCACTTCGACGAGGTGGCGTGGCCACCGGCCGCGCCGGGCGTGGATGGGCGGCCGGGCGGCGCGGGCGCGCCCCGCGTGGACCTCGCCCGGACGATCCGCGACACGTGGGTCCGCCGATAGCGGTCGGATGCCTTAGAATCCGCCGCGGACGCGCCCTTGCCCGCGCCGCCCGCGCCGTCCGCGCCGCGGGCCGTGCGGTCGATGGCTTGCGTGACAGGGGACGGGCATGCCGCTAGTGGGGTTCCGGCCGACCAGGGCGAGACTCGTCGTGGAGAACGCGCGCGCGAGCGTGCTCGTGCTGAAGGTCACGCTCGACGATGACGCGGTGCTGCTCGCCACGGGCGGCAGCCTCGCCGACCTCACGGGGGTGCTGCGCATCCGCGAGGCGAACGGCGGCTCGCCCGCCGATGCGAAAGTCGATGCCACGCCGGGCGGCGAGGGGCTCGCGGCCGGGCGCCGGCCCAGGATCGGCACGCTCGCCTACGTTCCGGAAAGCGGCGAGGGTGTCGACGTCGCGCCTGCCAAGTTCCAGATCGACGTCACGATGGCCGCGGAGAAATTCGCGCACCTCCTGCGTGCCGCCAATGCCGGCCGCATGCCTACCCGCTTCATGGTCGACGCCGGCGACGCCGGGCGCGGACTTGCCTACCGCCGGCGCGGACAGCGGCGCGAGAAGCTGTGGGACAACGTCGCGGCGCGCGTGCTGCCCGTGACGCACTTCGTGATGATCCTGCCGCTGGAAGTCCCCGGCGAGGCGGGTGCATCGCCGCGCGAGGCGAGCGCGGCCGCCACATCGTGGGCCTCCAACGCGCAGGTGGCCGAGATGATGGACGACATGCTCACCTTCCAGAGCGACACGCGCACGACCATGTTCGGGCTCGTGTGCGTGCTCGCGGTGGTCGCCCTTGCGGCACTCGCGCTCGGCGTCGCGACGCTCGTGCGCTGATCGCCGCGCGCGCTCCCGCGATCCGTTTGCTATCCTCGCGGAACATCCGGAGGAGATCGCATGAACGCACTGGACTTCGAGGGACGCACCGCGGCCGTGACCGGCGGCGCGCAGGGCATCGGCCTGGCCGTCGCGCAACGACTCGTGGCGAGCGGGGCGCGCGTGTCGCTGTGGGACCGCGACGAGCGCGCACTCGCGGCAGCGCGCGAGGCGCTGGGCGGCGCGGCGCACACGCAGCGCGTGGACGTGGCGGATGCGGCAGGGGTCGATGCCGCGGCGAACGCCACGGCAGACGCGCTCGGCGGCATCGACGTCCTCGTGTGCTCCGCCGGCATCACCGGCCCCAACGTGCCGCTCGCCGACTATCCCGTGGACGAATGGAAGCGCGTGTTCGACGTGAACGTGAACGGCGTGTTCCTGTGCAATCGCGCGGTGGTGCCGATCATGAAACGGAAGAATTACGGCCGCATCGTGAACGTGGCCTCGGTCGCGGGCAAGGAAGGCAATCCCAATGCGTCGGCGTACAGCGCGTCGAAGGCGGCGGTGATGGGCCTCACGAAGTCGCTCGGCAAGGAGCTCGCGGCCACAGGCATCCGCGTGAACTGCGTCACGCCGGCGGCGGTGCGCACCGCCATCTTCGACCAGATGACGCAGCAGCACATCGACTTCATGCTGTCCAAGATCCCGGTGGGACGCTTCGGGCTGGTGGAGGAGATCGCAGCGCTGATCGGCTGGCTCGCCAGCGAGGAGTGCTCGTTCTCGACGGGGGCGGTGTTCGATCTGTCGGGGGGGCGGGCGACTTACTGAAGCCGGTTTGACCCGCCCGCGATCATCCTTTGACGGTGATCGGCAATCGCGCTCGCCGGTAAACGCGAGCGCGATGTGCGGGCGCGTCAGCTGCCCTTCACCTCGAGGCCGATCTTCCCGATGAGCGTGCCCGACTCCATGAGGGCATGCGCCTTCGCGGCCTCCGCGAGCGGAAACGTCTGCGCCATCACGACCTTTAGCTTGCCCGCGGCGAAGAGCGGCCACACCTTCTCGCGCAAGGCCTGCGCGAGCTTCACCTTCCGCGCCGCCGGGCTCGCGCGCAGGGTGGAGCCCGTCACCATGAGCCGCTTCATCATGATCGCGCGCATGTCGAGCTCCACGGTGGAAGCCTGCAGGAAGGCGATCTGCGCGAGGCGCCCGTCGGCGGCGAGCGAGCGGAGGTTCTTGGCCACGTAGTCGCCGCCCACCATGTCGAGCACGACGTTCACGCCCTTCTTCTGCGAGAGGCGCCACACCTCGGCGGCCCAGTCCTGCGTCCTGTAGTTGATCGCGTGGTCGGCACCCATCTCGCGGCAGAAGGCCACCTTCTCGTCGGAGCCGGCGGTCGTGTAGACCACCGCGCCGAAGGCCTTGCAGAGCTGGATCGCGGTGAGTCCGATGCCGCTCGTGCCGCCGTGGATCAGCACCGACTCGCCGGCGTCGAAATGCAACCGCTCGAAGAGGTTGTACCAGACGGTGAAGTACGTCTCGGGGACGCATGCGGCCTCGCGCAGTGACAGTCCCGCCGGCAGCGGCAGGCAGAAGCCCGCCGGAGTCGTGCAGTACTGCGCGTAGCCGCCCCCGGGCGTGAGCGCGCACACGGCGTCGCCCACGTTCCACTCGGTGACACCTTCCCCCAGCGCGGCGATGTGCCCGGACACCTCGAGGCCGAGGATTGGCGATGCATCCGGCGGGGGCGGATAGTTCCCCGAGCGCTGGATGCAGTCCGGCCGGTTCACGCCGGCATACGCCACCTCGATCAGCACCTCACCGGCCTTGGGCTGTGGCACGGGACCTTCACCCATGACCAGCACCTCGGGCGGCCCGGGCTCGCGGAAATCGACGTGACGCATCGTGGCAGGCAGGGTCATGATGTCCTTCAGGAGTAACGGATCTCGACGTTCGCGCGATCGAGCCAGGCCCGCAGGCTGTCGACGAGCGCATCGTCGAGGTTCACGCGCCATTCGGGCGAGAGCTCGATCTCGCCCTCGATGCCGCGATCGCTGTGATAGGCGATGGTGATGGGCTTGTCGCCGGGACGGTGCGGCGCGAGGATCGCTTCCAGGCGTGCGGCGGAGGCGTTGCCGTTGAAGGCGATGCGCAGGCGCTTGGCTTTCATCCTCCGCATGGTGGCCAAGTCATACATGTTGTCGACGATGATGCGCAGGCCCTGCGCCTCGCCGTCCTCGCTCATGCGTTGCGAGACCTTCACCTCGGCGATCAACAGTTGGTCCTCGCGCAACAGCGGACGCACGGCATCGAAGGTCTCGTTGTAGACCATGAGCTCCTGCGAGGCATGACCGTCGTCGAGCGTCACGAAGGCCATCTTGCCCCGCCGGCTCGACTGCACGCGCAGTTGCGTGACGATGCCGGCCACCAGCACCTTCTCCGGTCGCGGGGCCAGGCTCGCGAGGGTGGTGCGCGTGATCTCGGCGATCTCCGCGGCGTCGGCGTGGAACGGATGGCCGGAGAGGTAGTAGCCGATGGCGGTCTTTTCCTGCGTGAGGCGCTCGGCCTCGGTCCAGTCGCGCGTGTCGACGAGCGTGTTCGCCGGACTTCCGGCGTCCTCCTCGCCGAACAGCGAGACCTGCGCGGCGGTGGCCTGCGCGCGCTGCGCGACGTCGAGCGCGATGCCGACGGTGGCGAGCAGCGCCGCGCGCCGCGGCTCGATCGAATCGAAGGCCCCCGCCTTGACGAGTGCCTCGATCGCGCGGCGATTCACCAGGCGCTTGTCGATGCGCTTGCAGAAGTCGAAGAGGTCGCGGAACGGCCCGCCGGCATGGCGCGCCTCGACGATGGCCTCGATCGCCGCCTGCCCCGTGCCCTTCACGCCGCCCAGGCCGTAGCGGATGCGCTTCACGTCGACCGGCTCGAAGCGGTAGTTGGATGCGTTGACGTCCGGCGGCAGCAGCGCCAGGCCCTGCGCCAGCGCGTCGTCGCGGAAGGTACGCACCTTGTCGGTGTCGTCCATCACGAGCGTCAGGTTGGCGGCCATGAACGCAGCGGGATGATGCGCCTTGAAGTACGCCGTGTGGTATGCCACGAGCGCATACGCCGCCGCATGCGACTTGTTGAAGCCGTAGCCCGCGAACTTCTCCATGTGATCGAAGAGTTGCTCGGCCTTGGCGGCGGGCACGTCGTTCTTCGCCGCGCCTTCGACGAAGATCGTCCGGTGCGTGGCCATCTCCTCGGGCTTCTTCTTGCCCATCGCGCGACGGAGGAGGTCGGCGCCGCCCAGCGTATAGCCGCCGATCTCCTGCGCGATCTTCATCACCTGTTCCTGGTACACCATCACGCCGTAGGTGGGCGACAGGATCGGCTCCACGCGCGGATCGGTGTACACGGCGCGCTCGCGGCCCGACTTGCGGGCGACGAAGTCGGGAATGAGCTCCATCGGACCGGGCCGGTAAAGCGCCACCAGCGCGATGATGTCCTCGAAGCGCGTGACCGGCGCCTGCTTCAAAAGCTCGCGCATGCCGCGCGATTCGAACTGGAACACGGCCGTGGTGTTGCCCGCGCGGAAGATCGAGAAGGCTTTCTGGTCGTCGAGGGGAAGCGTGTCGAGGTCGATCGCCGCCGATGGATCGAGCTTGCGCACGTAGCGCAGCGTCCAGTCGAGGATCGTCAAGGTGGTGAGGCCCAGGAAGTCGAACTTCACGAGCCCCACGGCTTCGACGTCGTCCTTGTCGAATTGCGAGACGAGCGAGTCGGCCCCCGGCTGCACGTACAGCGGACAGAAGTCGGTGAGCTTGCCCGGAGCGATGAGCACGCCGCCCGCGTGCATGCCCACGTTGCGGGGCAAGCCCTCGAGCTCCTCGGCGAGCGACAGGAGCTCGCGCACCTCTTCCTCCGCCTTCTCGCGCTCGTCGATGAGCGGCTCGACCTCGCGGGCGTAGATGACGTTGGACTCGCCCTCGCCCTCGCGCCGCTTCAGCGTCACCACCTTGCCCGGCTGGAACGGGATGAGCTTGGCGATGCCGTCGACAAAGGAATAGGGCAGGTCGAGCACCCGCCCCACGTCGCGCACGGCGGCCTTGGCGGCGAGCGTGCCGAAGGTGGCGATCTGCGACACCGAGTCGGCACCGTACTTCTGCTTGACGTAGTCGATCACGCGATCGCGCCCGTCCTGGCAGAAGTCGATGTCGAAGTCGGGCATCGACACGCGCTCGGGATTGAGGAAGCGCTCGAAGATGAGCGCATAGCGCAAGGGATCGAGGTCGGTGATGCCGAGCGAATACGCCACGAGCGAGCCCGCGCCCGATCCCCGGCCGGGGCCCACCGGCACACCGTTGTTGCGCGCCCAGTTGATGAAGTCGGCCACGATGAGGAAGTAGCCGGGAAAGCCCATCTGCACGATGGTGGCGGTCTCGTAGTCGAGCCGCGCGACATACTCGGGGCGCTTCTGTGTCCGCAGCGCCTCGTCGGGATAGAGCCGCGCGAGCCGTCGCTCGAGGCCGGCCGCCGCCTCGTTGCGCAGGTGGTCGTCGATCGTCACGCCTTCGGGCGTGGGGAATGCGGGCAGGTAGTTCTTGCCGAGCGGGATCGCGAGATTGCAGCGCTGCGCGATGGCCACGCTGTTGGCGAGCGCCTCGGGCAGGTCGGCGAAGCGTTCGGCCATCTCCGCCTGCGTGACGAAGTACTGCTCCGTGGTGAAGCGGCGCGGGCGGCGCGTGTCGGCGAGCACGTGCCCTTCCGCGATGCACACGCGCGCCTCGTGTGCACGGAAGTCCTCCTTGCGCACGAACTGCACGGGATGCGTGGCCACCACCGGCAACGCGAGCTCGCCGGCGAGCGCCACGGTGGCTGCCACGAGCGCGTTGTCGTCGCCGCGCCCTGCGCGCTGCACCTCGAGGTAGTAGCGCTGCGGAAAGCGCGCGGCCCACGCGAGCGCGGCACGCTCCGCCGCGCGCGCATTGCCTTGCAGCAGCGCGGCGCCCACGTCGCCGTCGCGCGCGCCGGACAGGACGATGATGCCGTCGGTCCCCTCGTCGAACCACTCGCTGCGCAGCTCGCAGCGGCCGCGATGCTGGTTGGTGCGGAACGCGCGGGAGAGCCATTCGCACAGGCGCAGATAGCCTGCGCGGTCGGCGGCGAGCAGGATCGCGCGATGCGGCGCATCGCGCTCGGCATCGTGCGTGATCCACACGTCGCAGCCGGCGATGGGCTTCAGTCCCTTGCCGCGCGCCGCCTTGTAGAACTTGATGAGCCCGAAGGCGTTGGACAGGTCCGTGAGCGCGAGCGCGCTCATGCCGTCGGCCGCTGCCGCGGCGACGGCATCGTCGATGCGCAGCGTGCTGTCGACGACGGAGTATTCGCTGTGCAGGCGCAGGTGGACGAACGACGGAGCCGGCATCGAAGCGAAGCGTCGGGAGGCGCGTGGGGGCTGAGGGAAAGCGAGGAGTCGCGGACTGCTACAATTCTACTTCGATATGGGCGCCCGGGACTCACGAAACGCGTCATGGCGAGCACGGTGTGGCGCGGTCCCCGCACGCGCGCTGCTTCGAGTCGCGAGTGCGGGCTCACTCGCGCTGGTGATCCTGTGCGGCGGTTGCGCCACGACCTCGCCCGCGGCGCCACCCGCGTCGAATCCGGCCGCCGCACCTGCGCCGCCGCCGGTCAATCTCCAGGGTTTTCCGCTCGCCTATCGCCAGGGCTTCGACGACGGCTGCTCCACCGCGCGCGGCACCGAGCGCAAGGACGGCAACCGCATGGGCGGCGACGGCAACTATCGCGTGGGCTGGTTCGACGGCATGTCGCAATGCAAGGCCAAGTGACGGCCGCGCTTGCGCGATGACACCGTCGCGCTCGGAATTCCTCGACATCCGCGGCCTGTCGTACCACGTGCGCACGTGGGGCGAGCCGGGAATGCGCAAGCTCGTGCTGCTGCACGGCTGGATGGACGTGTCGGCGTCGTTCCAGTTCCTGGTCGACGCGCTCGCGCAGCGATGGCACGTGCTGGCGCCCGACTGGCGCGGCTTCGGCCTCTCGCAGACACCGCAGGACGGCTACTGGTTCGCCGACTACGTCGGCGACCTCGATGCGCTCGTGCTCGCACTCGCGGGCGACGATCAGGTCGTGATCGCGGGGCACAGCCTCGGCGGCAACGTCGCACTCGCCTGGGCGGGTGCGCGTCCGCGGGCGGCGTCGCACCTGATCTCGCTCGATGCCTTCGGTATTCCCGCCGAGCCCGGCGCGCGCGCGCCGCACAAGCTCGCCCGCTGGCTCGATGCGCTGCGCGATCCTCCGGGCTTTGCGCCGTATCGCGACCTCGCCGCGGTGGCGGATCGTTTGCAGAAGACCAATCCGCGCCTGTCCCGCGCCAGGGCGGAGTTCCTGGCGCCACACTGGGCGCAGCTCCAGCCCGACGGCACCGCGCGCCTGCGCGCCGATCCCAGGCACAAGCTCCCTTTTCCCACGCTCGCCCGTGGTGACGAGATGAGCGCCCTGTGGGCCGCCATCGAGGTCCCGGTGCTGTGGGTGGTGGCGGCGCAGTCGCACATCGCGCCGTGGCTTGCGGGTGATGGTGGCGGCGACGGCGAGGCCGAGATCGCGCGGCGCTTCGCGCACCTGCGCCACGGCGAGCTGGCCCGCATCGAGGATGCGGGCCACATGCTGCATCACGACCAGCCGGAGGCCGTCGCCCGGCTCATCGAGGCGTTCACGGCGCAAGAGACCCGGTGAGCGCCGATGGCAGCCCTGTGCCCGGGCCGCGCACGGACCGGGGCAGCGTGGAGGCGTGCGCTTGATCGCGCAGCGCCTCGTGGTGCACTCGCGGCGCGGCGCCTATGTCGCGCTCATCGTCCTCACGCTGCTGTGGGGCTGCAACTGGATGGCGATGAAGCTCGGCCTCGAGCGTTCGCATCCGGTCGTGTTCAACGTCGAGCGCACCTGGCTCGCGGTGATCGTCCTCTTCGCGGTGCTCGTCGCGCAGCGCCGGCCGTTCTGGCCCGAGTCGTGGATCGCGGTGATCGTGACGGGGCTTTTCCAGACGACGATCAACTTCGGCTCCACCACGATGGCACTGGCCGGCGGCGGCGTGGGCCGCACGTCGGTGCTCGTGTTCACGATGCCCTTCTGGACGCTGCTCATCGCCTGGCCGGTGCTGCACGAGCGCGTGCGCGGCGCGCAATGGATCGCGGTGACCATGGCGCTCACGGGCCTCGTGCTCGTGGTCCAGCCGTGGGACTGGTCAGGCAGCCTCGTGCCCAAGCTGTGGGCGGTGCTGTCGGGATTCGGGTGGGCGGCGGGGACGGTCGCTACCAAGTACTTCCAGCGCGAGCGCGCCTTCGACCCCCTCAACTACCTCGCCTGGCAGATGGCCGCCGGCGTGCTGCCCCTCACCGTGCTGCCCTTCGCCCTGGGCCTGCCGCCGTCGCAGTGGAGCCTGTCGTATGCGCTGATCCTGGTGTACGTGAGCGTGCTGTCCACCGCGCTCGGCTTCCTGCTGTGGATCGCGATCCTTCGCTGGCTGCCCGCAGGGACCGCATCGCTCAACATGATGGCGATTCCCGTGATCGCCCTGCTCACGAGCATGGCCGTGTTCGGCGAGCGGCTCACGATCGCGGAGTGGTGCGGCATCGCGTGCATCGGCGCGGGCCTGGCGATCGTGTCGCTGCATGGCTACTACGCGAGCCGGCGCAATGCGCAGGCGACCACGGTGCCCACGCCGCTCGAAGGCGGCTAGCTCGACGGCCCCTCGCCGATCTGCGACTGCAGCCAGTTCTCGATCCCGATCTTGTCCACGAGCTCGAGCTGCGT
This sequence comes from uncultured Alcaligenaceae bacterium, assembly GCA_964620265.1. Lineage (GTDB taxonomy): Bacteria > Pseudomonadota > Gammaproteobacteria > Burkholderiales > Casimicrobiaceae > VBCG01. The sequence continues at coordinate 7,993 of CAZUGY010000076.1, read as the reverse complement.
CTCGAGGTAGTCGATGTGCTCTTCCTCGGATTCGAGGATGTCCTCGAAGAGCTCGCGGCTGATGTAGTCGCCCACGCGCTCGCAATGCGCGATCGCGTCCTTGAGCGCGGGATGCGCGGCCATCTCGAACTGCAGGTCGCAGGTCAGCGCCTCCTTCGCATTCTCGCCCACGAGGATCTTGTGCATGTCCTGCAGGTTGGGCAGGCCGTCGAGGAAGAGGATGCGCTCGATGAGCTTGTCCGCGTGCTTCATCTCGTCGATCGACTCGTGATACTCGTGCTCGCCGAGCTTCACGAAGCCCCAGTGCCGGAACATCCGCGCGTGCAGGAAGTACTGGTTGATGGCGGTGAGCTCGTTCTTGAGTACCGCATTGAGGTGACGGATCACCTCCGGATCGCCCTTCATGATGCCTCCGCCTGTTGCTGAAGAGGCGCGAGTCTAGCCCAGCGCGCGCTGCGCTGCAGGAACGAGAATCAGTCGAGCGTGAAAACGAGAATCAGTCCGCGCG
>CAZUGY010000076.1:0-7385 GCA_964620265.1 uncultured Alcaligenaceae bacterium | reverse complement strand
TCAGTCCGCGCGCTGCGCGAACCGGTCAGTCGGCGCCGGCGCAGGCCGTGGCGTCGGCCAGGGCGTCGGACAGCACCTTGCGTGCGCAGTCGGTGCAGCGGCGGCAGCAGGTGGCCACGCCGAGGCACGCCGAAAGATCGTCGAGCGAGCGGCACCCGAGCTCCGCCGCGGAGCGGATCTCGTGGTCGGTGATGGCGTTGCACACGCAGACGTACATGGCGCTTGGGGTGGGGTCGCGGATCGAAGAGGAGAATACCCCCAAAATTGCATGAACGCAAATCATTCCTATTCAGCTCTTTCGGAGGTGATTGCCGCGCCTTGCCGGGAAGCCCAGGCGGCGGCCCGGGCGCCGGGCGGCCCGCGCGGTAGAATGCCGCGGGCTCGGCGCCGATCCAGGGTTTCACAGGCGCCCGTCCCGATCCCGGTTTCGCCACGCCGCCGATGACGCAAACCCCCGCGCCGGACCTCTCCAAGCTCGAGCTCGACCGGGGCTGACGCCCGCCAGCGATGGAGGGCCTTGGCGAATGACGCGACGGCCGGCGATGACCACCGCGACCCTTCGCGCACTACGCACCGACGCAGTGGGACGCTCGCTGCGTCCCGCGGCATCGATCCACGCCGCGGTGGAAGCGTTGCGCTTCCTGCAATTCGACCCCATCCGCGCGCCGGCCCGCGCGGCCGACCTCGTCCTGCGCCAGCGCGTGCCGGGCTATCGCGCGGGCGATCTCGACTGCGCCTATCCCGCGCTCGACCTGGCCGAGGACTACCTTCACGTGTACGGCGTGATGCCGCATGCGGTGCGCGATCTCCTGCATCCGCGTCCGGCAAGCCATCGCTACCGCGTGGAGCGCGAGTTCCCGCGGCTGCCCGCACGCGTGCTGGCGCACGTCGCGGAGCGCGGCGACACGCACCCGCGCGACCTCGCCGCCATCGGCGGCCAGCGCACGATCAACGGCTGGGGCGGCGAATCGAGCGCGACCACGCGCATCCTCGAGGCCTTGCACTTCCGCGGCAAGCTGCGCGTGGCGCGGCGTGTCAACGGTATCAAGGTCTACGCGCTGGCGCATCCTCCCGCGCAGCCGCTGGCACCGGCCGCCCGGGCGCGCGCGCTGTTGCACCTGCTCGTCGGGCTCTACGCACCGCTGCACGAATCCACGCTGCGCCAGCTTCTGCGCATGATCACCGAAACGTCGGTGACGCCCGCACAGAAGGCCCGCGCCTTCGACGCCCTGCGCGCCGATCCCGCCATCGAGCGTGTGACGGTCGACGGCGCCACGTGGCTGCGGCCCGCGGACATCGCACCGGTGGAGGAGGTCGACGAGCGGGTGCGCCTGCTCGCGCCGTTCGATCCCGTGGTGTGGGACCGCCGGCGCTTCGCACTCATCTGGGGCTTCGACTACCGCCTCGAGGCCTACACGCCGCCAGCGAAGCGCCAGTTCGGCTACTACGCATTGCCGCTGCTGTGGCGCGATGCGATCGTGGGCTGGGCCAATGCGGCGGTGACGCAGGGCGTGCTCGGCGTCGACGTGCAGTTTGCCGGCAAGCGCCCGCGCGACGCCGGTTTCCGCGCTGCGCTCGACGCGGAGGTGGAAAGCCTGCGCGAATGCGTGGGTGCTGCACGAGCGCGCACGCGGTTCGTCACGCGGTGACGGCGTCAGCCGGGCGGGCGGCGCGTGCGGCGTGGTGGCGCCATCAGCGCGCACCGGACGCCGGCGTCATTCGAACGACAGCTTCGCCTCGACGATGAGCTTCTTCCAGTGCGCGAGGTCGCCTTCGATGAGCGCGCCCAGGTGCTGCGGCGGACCCGCGATCACCTCGGCGCCTTCGCGCTCGAGACGCTCGCGCACGTCGGGCTGCGCGAGCACCTTCTGCATCTCGGCATTGAGCTTTGCCACGACCGGCGCCGGCGTGCCGGCGGGCGCCACGATGCCCCAGTAGTTGATCACCGCTGCGTTCTCGATGCCTTCCTCCTGCCAGCTCGGCACGTCGGGCAGTTGTGCGATGCGCTTGTTGCCGGTCACCGCGAGCACCTTCACGCGCTTTTCCGCCGCGAGCGGGAGCGTGGCGGGAATCGAGGCCGTCATCGACTGGATCGTGCCCGCGAGGAGATCCTTCGTCGCATCGGCGATGCCGCGATACGGCACGTGCACGACCACGATGTGCGCGCGCGAATTGAGGAGCTCGAGGGCCAGGTGGTTGACGCTGCCCGCTCCCGCCGAGCCGTAGTTGAGCTTGCCCTGCTGCACTGTGGCGAGCGCCACGAACTCGCGCATCGAGTTGGCGGGGACGTCCTTGTTCACCACGAAGGCGAGCGGACCTGCGGCGATGGGCGCCACCGGCGCGAACTGGCGCACCGGATCGTAGCCGGGATTCTTCGCTGCCGCCGCGACCGTCGTGAACGGCGAGGCGACGAAGAGCAGCGTGTAGCCGTCCGCCGGTGCGGCGGCGGCCTCCGCGGCGCCGATCGCCCCGCCCGCGCCGGTCTTGTTCTCGACCACCACCGATGCCTTCATCGATTCGCCGAGCTTCTGCGCGATGTAACGCGCGATCGTGTCGGTGCCCGCGCCCGGCGAGAACGGCACGATGAGGCGGACGGGCTTGGCGGGGTAAGCGGCATCCTGCGCGAGGACGGCGGGGGCCAGGGCCAGCACCACGGCCGCGAGGAGGAAACGGGAAAGGGTGGTCATGGCGGGAAGGAGGCTGGGGACAGGATCGTGAGGCAAGATCGAGGGCAAGACGCGGGAGGCAAGTCGTCGACAATGCCGCGGTTGCATGACGCCAGCGTGACACGCGCCCCTAGTCGCGCCCATATTGCGGCACCACGTCCACGTTGTCGATGAGCCGCGTCGCGCCGAGCTTGGCTGCGCCCAGCACCACGAGGAGGTTCGGGTGGTCGAAGCCCTCGGGATGCGGGATACGCAGGCCGAGCCCGTGGCGGATGGCGATGTAGTCGACCTTCCACCCGCGCGCGGCGAGCTCGGCGCGGCCCGCCGCCTCGAGGTTGGCGTAGTCGCGGCGCCCTTCGGCGATGGCATCGGCGATGCCGCGCAGCACGCGATACAGGTTCGGCGCCTCGGCGCGCTCCTCCGGCGTGAGGTAGTTGTTGCGCGACGAGAGTGCCAGTCCATCGTCGGCGCGCACGGTCTCGGCGGGCACGATCTCGATCGGCATGTTGAACTGCTGCACCATGCCGCGCACGATCTTCAACTGTTGCCGGTCCTTCTTGCCGAACACGGCGACGTCCGGCTGCACGAGGTTGAAGAGCTTGAGCACGACGGTGCACACGCCGCCGAAGAAGCCCGGCCGGAACGCGCCTTCGAGCTCGTCGGCGAGCCCCGGCGGCAGCACGCGATATACCTGCGGCGTCGGATACATCTCCTGCTCGTGCGGCGCGAAGAGGAAGTCCACGCCCTCGCGCTCGAGCCCGGCGCGGTCCACTTCGAGCGTGCGCGGATAGCGGTCGAAGTCCTCGTTGGGGCCGAACTGCAGGCGGTTGACGAAGATGCTCGTCACCACCGCGTCGCCGTGCTCGCGCGCGATGCGGCACAGCGTGTAGTGCCCCGCGTGCAGGTTGCCCATCGTGGGCACGAAGGCCACGCGCCCGACGTTCTCGAGGCGCCGCGCGAGCTCCGGTCCGGAGTGGACGATTTCCATGGGAACGCCTCCCTAACCCTGGCCGAGGTTGAAGAACTCGCGCTGGCCGCGCATGCTGGCCACGCGGTCGAGCAGCATGCGGAAGTGCGCGGGATCGTGCACGAAGTCGAGGCGCTCGCTGTTGATGATGAGGAGCGGCGCGTCCTCGTACTGGTAGAAGAAGCGCGAGTAGGCATCGGCGAGCCGCGCGAGATACTCGTCCGGGATCGTCTGCTCGAAGCGGATGCCACGCGTGCGCACACGGGCGAGCAGCGTGTCCACCGGCGCCTGCAGGTAGATCACGAGGTCCGGCGTGGGTGTGTGCGGCTTCTGGTGCCGGTAGACTTTTTCGTACAGCGCGTACTCGTCGTCGCTCAGGTTCAAGCGCGCGAAGAGCGGATCCTTGTCGAGCAGGAAGTCGCTCACCGTGGGCCGCTTGAACATGTCGAGCTGCGCGAGCGCGCGGAGCTGGTCCACGCGCTGGAACAGGAACGTGAGCTGCGTGGGGAGCGCGAAGCGCGGCATGTCCTCGTAGAAGCGCGCGAGGAACGGATTGTCCTCGGGCTGCTCGAGCAGCATGTCGGCATCGAGATGCCCGGCGAGCTGGCGCGCGAGGCTTGTCTTGCCCGCACCGATCGGGCCTTCGACGACGACGTAGCGGCAGTGGCCGAGGTCCATGGCCGGGCTTATTCCTGGTGCAGGTGATGCGAGCGGGTCGGAGACGCTGCCTGGCCACGGACGTCGCGCAGGTGCCTTCGCGCGAGGCCGCGTCCGGGGATCGTGACGGCCGGTGCGAGCCGCGCGAGCGGCCGCAGCACGAAGGCTCGCTGGTGCATGCGCGGATGCGGCAACGCGAGCCCCGCGGAGGCCACGCGACGGCGCCCGAATAGTAGCAAATCGAGGTCGAGCGTCCGCGCTGAATTCCGCGGCGTGCGCGCGTCGCGCCGGCGTCCCTGGCGGCGCTCGATCGCGTGCAGGCGCGCGAGCAATGCGCGTGGCGCGAGCGCGGTGGAAAGCATCGCGACCGCATTCACGTAGTCGGGCTGCGGGCCGGGTGCACCCACAGGTGCCGTCACGAACGACGGCGATACGCGCACCACGCGCGTGCGCGGCAGGCGCGAGAGTGCGCGCACGGCGCGCGCGAGCTGGCGGCGCGGATGCGCGAGGTTGCTGCCGAGGCCGACGAAGACGGTGGTCATCGACGTGCGAACGTCGCGAAACGATGCACCGCGGCCCGTTGCGGGCCTGCGGCTAGCCCTCGGGCGTGCCGGTGGGCGTGGCTCCGCCCGCACCGCGCGCGCCCCCGCCATCGTCGCTCTTCTTGCGCCCGCGTCCGCGCGAGCGGCGCTTCTTGGGCGCTTCGTCCGGACGCAGCATCGCCTCACGCTCGCCTTCGCTCGCCTCCTGGAATCGCGTCCACCAGTCGACCAGGTCCTGCGCCACCTCGCCCGATGCGCCGCGCAGCGCCAGGAAGTCGTAGGCCGCGCGGAAGCGCTCGTGCTCGAGCAGCCGATAGGGACGCGCACCGGCGCGCTGCTCGAAGCGCGGCTGCAGCCCCCAGATCTCCTTGATGTTGGCCTCGAAGCGGCGCGGCACCGAGATGCGCTGCGCCTGCGCGGTCAGCACGCGATCCATCGCGTCGTACAGCGCGGGCAACGGCTTGTCGCCGCGACCCTTGGCGGTGTTCCACTGCTGCAGCACCTCGTGCCACAGCAAGGTCGCGAAGAGGAATGCCGGCGACACCGTCTTGCCTTCGCGCACGCGCGCATCGGTGCCGGCGAGCGCCACCTCGATGAAGCGCGTGCCGAGCGGCTGCTCGAGGATCACGTCGAGCAGCGGCAGCAGGCCGTGCGACAGCCCGTGCGCGCGCAGGCTCTGCAGCGTCTCGGTGGCATGTCCCGAGAGCAGCAGCTTCTGCATCTCGTCGAAGAGCCGCGCGGGCGGGACGTTCTGCACGAGGCTCGCGAGCTTCGGGATCGGCGCCGCCGTCTTGGGATCGATCGCGAGCCCGGCCTTGGCGGCCAGGCGCACGGCGCGCAGCATGCGCACCGGATCCTCGCGATAGCGAGTCACGGGCGGTCCGATGAGCTTCAGGCGTCGCGCGCGGCAATCGGTCACGCCACCGACGTAGTCCCAGATCGCCTCGGTGGCGGGATCGAAGTAGAGCGCATTGATCGTGAAGTCGCGCCGCGCGGCGTCCTCGGCTTGCGTGCCGTAGACATTGTCGGAAAGGAGGCGCCCATGCTCGTCGGTGGACTCTTCCGCCTTCTGCGGCGCGCGGAAGGTGGAGACCTCGAGCACTTCCGCGCCCACGTGGACGTGCACGAGGCGGAAGCGGCGGCCGATGATGTAGGCGCGGCGGAAGAGCGGCTTCACCTGCTCCGGCGTGGCATCGGTGGCGATGTCGAAGTCCTTGGGGGTGAGCCCCAGGAGGAGATCGCGCACCGCGCCGCCCACCACGAAGGCCTTGAAGCCCGCCTCCTGCAGCTTCTCGGTCACCTGGCGGGCGCCGCGCGGCACCTGGTCGCGGCGGACCGGATGCTCCGACGGCGGATAGATGCGCGGGACGCGCGCCGGCCGGCCGGGAATCAGGCGCGCGAGCAGGCGACGGATCATTGCGGCGGAAAGCCCGGCGGGCGGGTCAACGAGAGGCTGGCGATCGTGGGAATGCGCGTGGGGCAGGCGTGCCGCGCAACGCGGGTGGCGCGGCGTGCGTAGCCTTGGGAAAAAGGCGCGCGATCATAGCACGGGGGCCACCCGACACTGCCCGGGGGCCAGTCCGTCGAGCGTCCAGGGGCCGATGGCATGGCGCACGAGCCGCAGCGTGGGCAGCCCCACCGCGGCCGTCATCCGGCGCACCAGCCGGTTGCGCCCCTCGGTGAGCGCGAGCACCAGCCAGGCGGTGGGAATGACCCGGCGCTCGCGGATCGGCGGCACGCGCGGCCACAGCCACCCCGGCGCGTCCGCGAGGCGCGCGCTGGCGGCGCGCGCGGGGCCGTCGCTCAGGATCACGCCTTCGACCAGGGCCTGGAGTGCGTCGCCGGACGGCGCGCCCTCGACCTGCACCCAGTAGGTCTTGGGCAGCTTGTGCCGCGGATTCGCGATGCGTGCCTGCAAGCGACCGTGGGCGGTGAGCACCACCAGTCCCTCGCTGTCGGCGTCGAGTCGGCCGGCGGGATACACGTCGGGGAGACGCACCGCATCGGCGAGCGTGGCGCGCGTGCCGTCGCCCGTGAACTGGCACAGCATGCCGAACGGCTTGTTGAGCAGCACGACCGAGCGCCCCGCGCGGAGGTCGGGTAGCGGGTCGATCATGGCGGGATGGGTCGAAATCACGGATAATGAGAGAGGTTTCACCCGGTGCGATCAAGGTTTCGCGCCCCGGGTGGCGCGATCATTCCGCAAGCGTCGCCGCGCCTGGCCCGGGTAGCCCCCAAGGGCCCAAAGCGACGGACGCCCCATCCCAAGCAGCAAGCAGGAGCTTCCATGTCGACCTACCAGCACGTCAAGGTGCCCGCCGATGGCGCCAGGATCACCGTCAACGCCGATTACAGCCTGAACGTCCCCGACAACCCCATCATCCCCTACATCGAGGGCGACGGCACGGGTCTCGACATCACCCCCGTGATGATCAAGGTCGTGGACGCGGCGGTGGCCAAGGCCTACGGCGGCAAGCGCAAGATCCACTGGATGGAGATCTACGCCGGCGAGAAGTCGACCAAGGTCTACGGCCCCGACGTGTGGCTGCCCGA
>CAZUGY010000075.1:0-19585 GCA_964620265.1 uncultured Alcaligenaceae bacterium | reverse complement strand
TACTACGGCGACGAGATCGGCATGGGCGACAACATCTACCTCGGCGACCGCAACGGCGTGCGCACGCCGATGCAGTGGACCTCCGACCGCAATGCCGGGTTCTCGCGCGCCGATCCGCAGCGGCTCTTCCTGCCGCCGATCATGGACGAGGTGTTCGGCTACGCCGCCGTGAACGTCGAGGCGCAGCAGCGCAGCAACGCGTCGCTCCTGAACTGGATGAAGCGCCTCATTGCCGCCCGCCGCGCGCATCGCGCGCTGTCGCGCGGCACGCTGCGCTTCGTACGCCCCGGCAATCGCAAGGTGCTCGCGTACGTGCGCGCATGCGACGGCGAGACGATCCTGTGCGTGGCCAATCTCGCGCGCACGAGCCAGCCCGTGGAGCTCGACCTCGCGGCATGGAAGGGCTGCACGCCGGTGGAGATCCTCGGCAACACGCCGTTCCCGCCGATCGGCGACCTGCCCTACTTCGTGACCCTGCCGCCGTACGGCTTCTACTGGTTCCGCCTCGAGGCGGCGGCCGCGGCGCCCGCGTGGCACGTGGAGCGCAATGCCCCCGACGAGCTGCCGGTGCTCGTGATCCCCGACGGGCTCATGGCGGCGCTGTCGGTGCACGACGACTCCGCTGCCCCGTCCGCGACGCTGGCGCGCCGCGTGCGCGACCAGCTCGAGCGCGACGTGCTGCCGCGGGTGCTGCCGCACCAGCACTGGTTCGCGGCGAGCGGCCACTCGCTGTCCACGATCCACCTCCGCGAGCGCGGCGAGTGGACGCAGCCCGATGGCCAGTGGCTGCTCGCGATCGCCGATGCCACCTTCGACGACGGCAGCACACGCAGCTTTTCGCTGCCGCTGGCGCTCGCCTGGGAGACCGGCGACGGCACGGCCCTGGCCGCGCTCGCGCATTGCACGCTGGCACGGGTCCGTCAGCGCGCGCGCGTGGGCATCCTCCACGACGCCTTCTGGGACGACGCCTTCGTGCGCGCGCTCGCGCTGGCGATGGCGCGTGGCGATCGCCTGCAGGTCGAGGGCGGCGAGCTCGTGTACTCGCGCACCGGGCGGCTGGTGGCAATGGGCGACGCGCTCGCCACGTCACTCGCCGAGCCCGTCCGCCATCCCCCCTTCGAGCAAGTCAATACGCTCGTGGTATTCGGCGAGTCGCTGCTGGTGAAGGGTTACCGCCGGCTGCGCCCGGGCCTGAATCCCGAGATCGAGATGGGGCGCTACCTCACCGACGTGTCGCCCTTTGCCAATGCGGCACCGCTGCTGGGCAGCCTCGAGCACGTCACGCCCGACGGCGAGCGCACGGCGCTGGCCGTGCTCTTCGGCTACGTCGGCAACGAGGGCAACGGCTGGGACTACACGCATGCGCACCTGCAGCGCCTGGTGGAGGACGCGCTCGCGAGCAGCAGTCACAGCGCCCAGGACGCGAGCCCCGGCGCTGCCGGCGCACAGGGCGCCGAGCCCGGCACGCTGCGCGAAGGCTTCCTGGGCCTCATGGCCACGCTCGGAAAGCGCACGGCGGAGCTTCACGCCGCGCTCGCCGTGACCACGGGAGACAGCGCATTCGATCCCGAGCCATTCACCGCGAACGACGTGCAGGAGTTGCGCGCCACGCTCGCCAGCGAGCTCGACGATGCGCTCGCCGCCCTGGCGGAGCGCATGAGCTCGCTTCCCCGGGAGCTCACCGACACCGCGCGGCGCGTGCTCGACGAGCGCCACGCCCTGCACGAGCGCCTGATGGCACTGGTGCCCGAGCGCATCGATGCCCTGCGCACGCGCTATCACGGCGATTATCACCTCGCCCAGGTCCTCCTCATCCGGCACGACTTCGCCATCGTCGGCTTCGAGGGCGATCCCGCGCGGCCGCTCGCCGAGCGTCGCGCCAGGCACAGTCCGCTGCGCGACGTGGCGAGCATGCTCCGCTCCTTCGGCTATGCCGCCGACTATGCCGCGCGCCATGGAACCGCGCACACGGCCGCGGATCGCGAGCGCGTGGCGGCACCGCTCGAGCAATGGCGCAAGGAGGCCTCCGCGGCCTTTCTCGCGGGCTATCGCGACCATGCCGTGGCGCTGCCCTCCATGCCCGCGACGCAGGCGCAGGATCTGCTCCATGCGTTCATCGTCGAAGGCGCGCTGCTCGAGCTCCGCTACGAGCTCGACCATCGTCCGCATTGGGCAGGCGTGCCGCTGCGCGCGATCACCAGTCTCCTGCTCGCACCCTTCGGGGGCAGGACGGCATGAACGACGCGCCCCCCGGGAACATCGCGGCCACCGTGGCCGCGGAAAAGGCCGCGGGGGGACGGGCCTCGCGCGCACCCCAGGCCGTGTGGCGCGGCATGCCCTCGCCTCTGGGCGCCACGTGGGACGGCTCGGGCGTCAACTTCGCGCTCTACTCCGAGCATGCGGAGCGGGTGGAGCTGTGCATCTTCGAGCCTTCGGGACGGCGCGAGATCGCGCGCATCGACGTCCCCTATCGCACCGACTTCGTGTGGCATTGCTACCTGCCGGAAGGCTTTCCCGGCATGCGCTACGGCTATCGCGTGCATGGGCCCTACGCTCCCGAGCAGGGACACCGCTTCAATCCGCACAAGCTGCTGCTCGATCCGTACGCGCGCATGATCGAGGGCCCCTTCCGCTGGTCCGACGCGCACTTCGGCTATCGCGTGGGCGGCAAGCGCGAGGACTTGACCCCCGACACCCGCGACAATGCCTCCGGGATGTTCAAGGCACGCGTGGTCGATCCGGCCTTCACCTGGGGCGACGACCGCCCGCCGCGCACGCCGTGGAAGGACAGCGTGATCTACGAGGCGCACGTCAAGGGCCTGACGCGCCTCCACCCCGACGTGCCGCCGCGCCTGCGCGGCACCTATGCGGGACTGGCCACGGCGCCGGTGATCGACTACCTGAAGCGTCTCGGCGTCACTGCGGTCGAGCTATTGCCCGTGCACACCTTCCTCGACGACAAGCGCCTGGTCGAGATGGGACTGCGCAACTACTGGGGCTACAACACGCTCGGCTTCTTCGCACCCGACATGCGCTATGCCGCGAGCGAGTCGCTGTCCGAATTCAAGACGATGGTCAAGCGCCTGCACGAGGCGGGGCTCGAGGTGATCCTCGACGTCGTCTACAACCACACGGCGGAAGGCAACCATCTGGGGCCCACGCTCTCCTTCCGCGGCATCGACAATGCGGTCTACTACCGCCTGCGGGAGGACGATCCGCGCTTCTGCCTCGACTACACCGGCACCGGCAACACGCTGTCCACGCTGCATCCGATGGTGCTGCGATTGATCTTCGACAGCCTGCGCTACTGGGTCACCGACATGCACGTCGACGGCTTCCGCTTCGACCTCGCCGCCGCCCTCGGGCGCGAGAAGCACGCCTTCGATCCCAACGGCGCCTTCCTCGACATCGCCCGGCAGGACCCCATCCTCTCCCATGTGAAGCTCATCTCCGAGCCGTGGGACCTGGGCGAAGGCGGCTACCAGGTGGGCGGCTTTCCGCCGGGCTGGTCCGACTGGAATGGCCGCTATCGCGACACCGTGCGCGCCTACTGGAAAGGTGACGGCGGCACCATCGGCGAGCTCGCGAGCCGGCTCTCGGGCTCGAGCGACATCTTCGCGCCCGGAGGCCGCGGCCCCACGGCGTCGATCAACTTCATCACCGCGCACGACGGTTTCACGTTGCGCGACCTCGTGACCTACAACGACAAGCACAACGAGGCCAACGGCGAGGAGAACCGCGACGGCGAGTCGCACAACCGCAGCTGGAACTGCGGCATCGAAGGCCCCACCGATGACGCGACGATCGCGGCACTGCGCCGCCGCCAGATGCGCAACCTCATCGCCACCCTCTTCTTCTCGCAGGGGGTGCCGATGCTGGTGGCAGGCGACGAGATCGGCCGTACGCAGCAGGGCAACAACAACGCGTACTGCCAGGACAACGAGACCTCGTGGATCGACTGGAATCTCGACGACGACGCGCGGAGCCTCCTCGAATTCACGCGCAGGGCGATCGCGCTGCGCAATCGCCATCCGCTCTTCCGCCGCCTCACGTTCTTCCGCGGCCGGGCCGTGCACGAGGACCGCGAGAAGGACATCACCTGGCTGCATCCGCAGGGCCCCGAGATGGACGACGAGGAATGGGCGCAGGGCCACGCGCGCTGCCTCGGCGCGCACCTGTCGGGCCGGGGGCTTTCCGAGCGCGACGAGCACGGCGTGCCCGTGGAGGACGACGACCTCATGCTGCTCCTCAATGCGCATCACGAGACGATCGGCTTCCGCCTGGGAGAAGCCAGCGGCGCCGCGTGGGACCTGCTCGCCGACACCGCGAGCGAGACGGGCCACGGCGCCACCGCCACGTATCCTCCCGGCGCCGACTATCCCCTGCAGGGTCGCTCGCTGGTTCTCCTGCGGCGCTCGCGCGACGCGTGATCGCCGCCCATCCCATGCCCTTCGGCGCGCAGCCCACGGCGGACGGCGTGCGCTTCGCGCTGTGGGCGCCCGGCGCGCGCGACGTGGCGCTCCTCCTCGACGACTCGGAGCCCGCGCACGCGCTTGCCATGCCGGCACGCGGCAATGGCTGGTACGAGCTCACCGTCCCCACCGCCCGGGCCGGCACGCGCTACCGCTATCGCATCGACGACGACCTCGCGATCCCCGATCCCGCCGCGCGCTTCGCCCCCGGCGACGTGCACGGCGCGAGCGAAGTCATCGACCCGGCGGCCTTCGACTGGACCGACGACGCGTGGACCGGCCGGCCATGGCACGAGGCCGTGATCTACGAGCTGCACGTGGGCACTTTCACGCCCGAAGGCACGTACGCCGCGGCGCAGGCCCGCCTGCCGGCATTGAAGGCGCTCGGCATCACCGCCATCGAGCTGATGCCGCTCGCCGACTTCCGCGGCACGCGTAACTGGGGCTACGACGGCGTGCTGCTCTACGCGCCCGATGCATCCTACGGCACGCCCGCGGAATTGAAGCACCTGGTATGCGCAGCGCACGCCCAGGGCCTCATGGTGTTCCTCGACGTCGTGTACAACCACTTCGGCCCCGAAGGCAACTACCTGCACCGGCTCGCCCCCGCGTTCTTCACCGACGGCCACGCCACGCCGTGGGGCGCCGCCCCCAACTTCGACGGCGGCGACAGCCGCACCGTGCGCGACTTCTTCGTGCACAACGCGCTCTATTGGCTCACCGAGTTCCGCTTCGACGGCCTGCGCCTGGACGCCGTGCATGCGATCCGCGACGAGTCGGAGCTGCACCTCCTGAACGAGCTCGCGCGCGCGGTGGCGTGCGGGCCCGGGCGCCACCGCCACCTCCACCTCGTGCTCGAGAACGACCGCAACGAGGCGCAGCGCCTCGCGCGCGACCGCGAGCGCCGCGCCACCACGTTCACGGCACAGTGGAACGACGACTTCCACCACGTGATGCACGTTCTCCTCACCGGCGAACGGCACGACTACTACCGCGATTATGCGGCGACCCCGCTCGCTCACCTCGGTCGCTGCCTCGCCCAGGGCTTCGCCTACCAGGGCGAGGCGTCGGAGCATCGCCGCCAGCGTCCGCGCGGCGAGCCCAGCCATACGCTGCCGCCCGATGCCTTCGTCAATTTCCTGCAGAACCACGACCAGGTCGGCAATCGTGCCTTCGGCGAGCGGCTCACCTCGCTCGCGCCCGCGCCGGCGCTGCGGGCGGCCACCGGCGTGCTGCTCCTCTCGCCGCCGATCCCGCTGCTCTTCATGGGCGAGGAACAGGGCGCCGCCACGCCCTTCCTCTTCTTCTGCGACTTCGAGCCGGGGCTCGCGGAGGCCGTGCGCAACGCACGTCGCGCCGGATTCGCCGAGCTCGCAGGGGGCGCCGCACAGCTCGACCTTCCCGACCCCTGCGACGCGGCCGCGCGAACGCGCAGCACGCTCGATTGGAGCACTCGCAATGCACCGGAACATGCGGCGTGGCTCGCGCTCTACCGCGAGCTCCTGTCGTTGCGCACGCAGCACGTGGTGCCGCTGCTGCCGCAGCTCACGCCCGGCGCGGCGCGCTTCGCTGTCGTGACGCAGGGCGCGCTGCGCGTGGAGTGGCCCGCCGACGATGGGCGCGTCCTCGTCCTCGACCTCCTCCTCCCGGCGGGCCGCGCGCATCCGCTGCCCGACCTCCCGCCGTCCGCGGAGGCGCTCTGGCATTACCTGCCCGACGACGCCGACGCGTGGCACGTCCGCTTCCACATCGCCCACCCGACCGCATGAACGACTCGCCGATTCCCGCTGCCGACCTCGACCTGCTGTGCCAACGCTACGGCATCGCGCTGTCCTACCGCGACATCTGGTTCCACGACCATGCCACGCCGGAAGCCACCAAGCGTGCGCTCCTCGCCGCGATGGGCGTGCCGCTCGAGGGGCCGGATGCGGGACAGATGCCGCCCACGGGCACGCCTGCTTTCGTGCACATCGAGGGCGATCCCGAGCCGGTGCTCACCTTCGCGGGGTCCACGCTGGCCACCACTGCCCCCTGGCGCTGGAAGCTCACGCTCGAGCACGGCGCAGTGCGCGAAGGCGAATGCGAGGCGAGCTTCACGCCGGACGGACCTGCGGAAGCGGCGGCGCGCGGCGGGTCGAGCGCTGTGGCGGCAGCCACGGCGGACGCCTCCGCCAGCTTGCCGGAGACAGCGCGTGGCCGGTGGCAGGTCACCTGCAACGGCGTGACCGCCGACCTGCCCTTCGGCTACCACGTCCTGTCGCTCCACGCGGCGGAGGGTCCGGGCGGATCGACCGCGGCCAGAACCGCACACCGATCGCGTGCGTCCGCGGCCGCGGCGCACACCGTCGAGCTCATCGCCTGTCCCCAACGCTGCTCGCCCATCCCCGGTCCCGAAGGGGCGCGTCATTTCGGTCCGGCGATCCAGCTCTATTCGCTGCGCTCGCGCCGCAACTGGGGCATTGGCGACTTCACCGACCTCGCGAGCCTCGCGCGCATCGCCTCCGCGCAAGGCGCGAGCTTCATCGGCGTCAATCCGCTGCACGAGCTCTTCGCCGACCGGCCGCAGGTCGCCAGCCCCTACAGCCCGTCGAGCCGGCTCGCGGTGAACACGCTCTACGTCGACGTCGAGGCCGTCGAGGAATTCGTGACCACGCGCGAGGCGCGCGCGTTCGTTTCCGAGCCAGCCTTCGCGGCGCGCCTTGCCGCCTTGCGTGCCACCGAGCTCGTGGACTACGCTGCCGTGGCCGCGGCGAAGCGGGAGGTCCTGGCGCTGCTCTACGCCGCCTTCCGCCGCGATCATCTCGCGCACGACACGCCGCGGGCGCAGGCCTTCCGCACCTTCGTCCTCGAGCGTCGCGGCGAGCTGGCCGATGCCGCGCGCTTCGACGCGCTGCAGGCGCGCTTCGCGAAGGAGCACGGCGCGTGGGGCTGGCCGGTATGGGGCGACGAGTATCGCGATCGCGCGCACGCCCGCGTGGAAGCGCTCGCCGCGGAGCTCGCCACCGACATCGACTATCACCTCTACCTGCAGTGGCAGGCCGACCTGCAGCTCGCGCATGCCGCGCAGGTCGCGCGCGAAGCCGGCATGGCCATCGGCCTGTATCGCGATCTTGCCGTGGGTGCCAATCCCGGAGGGGCCGAGACCTGGCACGATCCGCAACGCTTCGCGCGCGGCGTGCACGTGGGCGCCCCGCCCGACGAGTTCAACCAGGCCGGGCAGGACTGGGGCCTGCCGCCCTGGATCCCGCATCGCCTCGCCACCGATGGCTTCCGCGCCTTCCGCGAGCTCGTGGCGGCCAACATGCGCCATGCCGGGGGACTGCGCATCGACCACGTGATGGGACTCGCGCGCCTGTACTGGATTCCCGAAGGTGCCGCCGCGTCCGAAGGCGCCTACGTGCGCTATCCGTTGCGCGAGATGGTGGGCGTGCTCGCGCTCGAGAGCCGCCGGCACGGGGCGCTGGTGGTGGGCGAGGACCTGGGCACGGTCCCCGACGACTTCCGCGCGGCGACCTCGGGCGCGGGCATCGTCTCCTATCGCGTGCTCTACTTCGAGCGCGCGCCCGACGGCGACTTCCTCGCGCCCACCGCGTATCCCGTCCAGGCACTCGTCACCATCAGCACGCACGACCTGCCCACGCTCGAAGGCTACTGGCAGGGCACGGACCTCGGCGTGCGTGATGCGCTCGCGCTCTTTCCCTCGCCCGAGTTGCGCGAGCGGCTCTTTGCCGACCGCGCCGCCGATCGCGAGCGCCTTCCGCGCGCGCTCGCCCGCGAGGGACTGCCCGCACCGGACCCGACCGCCCGTGCGCTCACGCGCGACGAGGTTGCCGGCGTGCACGCCTACGTCGCGCGCACGCCCTGCGCGCTCATGACGCTGCAGCTCGAGGACGTCTTCGGGCAGACCGAGCAGGCCAACGTCCCCGCCACCACCGAAGACATGCAACCCAACTGGCGGCGCAAGACGCCGCTCGACCTCGAAGACTGGGACGCCGACGGACGCTTCGCGGCGATCTGCGCGGCGATCCGCGCGCAGCGCCCGGCCCCCGCATGACGGAGCGCGCGCCGCGGCGGGTCGAGGCTGCGCGGCGCCGTTCGCAGGTTCGCAGGAACCTCCAGCATTGCCGCGCGACCTACCGCGCCGCACCCCCCGGCTGCGTCGCGTAGATCGCGCGCACGACGTCCATCGTGTCGGCCTCCGCCACCGCCTTGTCCGGCCGGTAGCCCTTGATGCGCGCGAAGCGCAGCGCGAGCCCGCCGGGATAGCGCGTGCTCGCCTGCAGGTCGTTGAACGTGACCTCCACCACGAGCTCGGGACGCACGTACACGGTCATCGCATCGCGCGCCACCCCACCAGTTCGACAAGATCGCGAGCGCCGCGCTGATCACGAGCGAGGCGAGCATGGCCGCACCCATGCTGGGCGCGAAGTCGTCGCTCCAGGCGCCGGCCGCTTCCTTCGTCATCGCCCAGAGGGCCCGCGGTGTCAATGCGGCTCGATTCATGATGGAGAACCTTTCCGTAGGCAAATTCCTGGGCGTCTTGCAGCATCTGCTCTCGCGGGAGCGCGACATTGCACCTGCGGTGCCTCGCTCGCTGGAAGCGGGCCTCGGCACTTCGACGATTGCAAGACGCGTACCGGATCCGCGGCCTCTCGCGGCTCGCCTGTCGCCACGAGGCGGGTCATGCCACAGGGCTCGCATCGAACGCCACGCATTCGCGCGGTGCGAGGGTCTGCCGCGCCTAGCGATCCCGTGCGCGAGGTGGAGCGAGCAGCACCGCGCGCTCCTCCTCGCTCGGCAACTGCGGCCGGTCGCGCTCCGCCGGCACGAGGCAGAGGAAGCCCAACGGCGCATCCGGTGCCGCATGGAACTGGTGCCACGTCATCGGTGGCACGCGCACGAGGTCGTGTGCCCCGAGCTCGTGCACCTGTCCGCCCACCATGCAGTGCCCGCGGCCACGGATGACCATCACGTTGTGCACGTGCTCGTGCCGCTCGAGCGTCGTGTACCCGCCCGGCGCGACCTCGAAGTAGCGCAGCTGCGCGGGGATCTCCCCACCCTCGAAGAGCACCTGGCGCGTGACGTCGCGGAACGGCGCCTCGCCTTCCTGCTTGTAGCGCAACAGGTCCACGTCGTCCCAGTGGAAGTCGCCACGATGGCGGCGCACGATCGGCTCGTTGGTCACTGTACCCTCGCGGACACCTCGTGCACGCGCCGCACGAAGGCGCCGGCGACCTCGGCCAGCGCATCTCCCGCCTCGAGCAATCCGCCGCCCACGAGCAGCATCACGTCCGGCCCGTAGAAGCCGACCATCTCGTCCACGCGTTCCACCGGCATCCCGCCCGCCGGCACCGGCAGCGCGGGACGCACGCCGGAAAACGGCCGCGTCGCGCGAAGCGCGATCCCACGGCACGTATCCGGGTCGTAGGCGAAGCGCCCGCCGTGATTGGGAAAGATCGTGGCGTCGGCGCCGAAGAGGCGGAAGAGCGCCCCCATGAGAAGCGGCGGCGCGATGCGCAATGCCCCCGCGAACGACGGATGCGCGAGCACGGGTACGCGCAGGTGCTCGCGCACGAGCTCCGCCATGACCGGCATGCCGGAGAGCATCGGCGCCACCAGCACCATGCCTGCGCCCGCTTCCTGCGCAAGCCGCGCCTGCGCCACGATCGCAGCGGGTCCTCCCGAGAGCGTGGGCGCGTAGACCGTACGTCCGCCAGTGGCGGCGTTGGCCGCGTCCACCGCGCGTTGCACGGCAGGCACGCGCTGCGCGAACGGCGCATAGGCCTGGTTGGCGATGCCGTGGTCGTCCTTGATGACGTCGATGCCCGCCCGGGCGAACGTGCCCGCGAGCCGGGCCAGCGCGGCCGCGTCGAGCCCCTGGGGCTTCAACGCGCTCGACGTGAGCGCGCGTCCGTGCGCGCCCGTGATCTCGCGCAGTCCCGCGATGCCGAAGCGCGGGCCGGGGAAGGTGGCCAGGAGCGCTTCCGGCAATTCCACGTCGACGAGCTCGACGTCGGGCTGCATCGACGTGTTGCCGAAGGCCATGTTGAGGAACTGGCCCGGCTCGAAGCCCGTGGTCGCCACGGCGAGCGCGATGCGCACGCGGAAATGCGCGGGTCCGTCGGGCTCGATGGACTCAACGCGGCCCACGATGCCGTCCAGGATCCGCGGATCGCGGATCGCCGCCACGGGCATCTCCACGCTCTGCTCCACGGCGATCGCACGCGCACGGCGCTCGATCGTGTCGGCCGCCGCGGCGACGCGAAACACGGACACGAAACGATCGGCAGCCGGGGGCGACATCCGCACACCTTACCAAACCTCGACCGGCCGCTCGGGATAGGCGAGCGGCAGCCGCGACCACCCCCTGTCCAACGGACGCGCGCCCGGCTCCGGCGCTACTCCTGCAGCATCGCCTCGGTCGGCGCATCGGCCGCCTGTGCCGCCACCGGCTCGAACTCCACCACCGCATCGATCTCGGCACCCATCGCCACGTTCGTCACGCGTTCGACGATCACCTCGATCACCACGGGCACGCGCAACTCGTCCATCCACCGTTGCGCCTGCGCCACGGCCGGCGTGAATTCCTCGGGGCGCTGCACGCGGATCGCCCTGCAGCCCAGTCCCTCCACGACCTTGACGTGATCGACGCCGTAGCCGCCGGCCGCGTGCGCATTGACGTTGTCGAAGGCAAGCGATACGCAGTAGTCCATCTCGAAGCTGCGCTGCGCCTGGCGGATCAGGCCCAGGTAGGCGTTGTTGAGGAGGATGTGCAGGTAAGGCAGCTTGAACTGCGCGCCCACCGCGAGCTCCTCGATCAGGAACTGGAAGTCGTAGTCGCCCGAGATCGCGACGATGCGCCGCGCGGGATCGGCCGCGCGCACGCCGAGGGCCGCAGGAATCGTCCAGCCCAACGGCCCCGCCTGGCCGCAATTGATCCAGTGCCGCGGGCGGTAGACGTGCAGGAACTGCGCCGCCGCGATCTGGGCGAGGCCGATCGCCGCCACGTAGCAGGTGTCCTGCGTGGCAAGCGTGCGGTTCATCGCCTCGTACACGCGCTGCGGCTTCATCGGCACGTCGTCGAAGCTCGTCTTGCGCAGCAGTGTCCGCTTGCGCCGCGCGCACGCGGTGACCCAGTCGACGCGATCGCGCAGTCGCCCTTGCGCCCGCCATTCGCGAGCCACCTCCACGAAGAGCTCGAGCGCCGCGCGCGCATCGGAGGCGATGCCGAAGTCGGGCGCGAACACGCGGCCGATCTGCGTGGGCTCGATGTCCACGTGCACGAAGGTGCGACCCTTCGTGTACACGTCCACCGACCCGGTGTGCCGGTTGGCCCAGCGGTTGCCGATGCCCAGCACGAAGTCCGACGCCAGCATCGTGGCATTGCCGTAGCGATGCGCGGTCTGCAGGCCGCACATCCCCGCCATCAGCGGATGGTCGTCGGGGATCGCACCCCAGCCCATGAGCGTGGGCACCACCGGCACGTCGACGAGCTCGGCGAATTCCACGAGCAGCGCGCAGGCATCCGCGTTGATCACGCCGCCGCCCGCCACGATCAGCGGACGCTGCGCTTCCTGCAGCATCGCGAGCGCCTTCGTGACCTGCGCGCGGGTCGCACGCGGCTTGTACACGGGCAGCGGCGCGTAGGTATCGGGATCGAACTCGATCATCGCCACCTGCACGTCGAACGGCAGGTCGATGAGCACCGGCCCGGGGCGTCCCGAGCGCATGAGGTGGAATGCCTGCTGGAAGGCGCCCGGTACCTGCGCGGGCTCCATCACCGTGGTGGCCCACTTCGTCACCGACCGCGCGATGGTGGCGATGTCCACCGCCTGGAAGTCCTCCTTGTGCAGACGCGCGCGTGGCGCCTGGCCGGTGATGCAGAGGATCGGGATCGAATCGGCCGCGGCGGAGTACAGGCCCGTGATCATGTCGGTGCCGGCCGGGCCCGACGTGCCGATGCATACGCCGACGTTGCCCGCCACCGCGCGCGTGTAGCCCTCCGCCATGTGCGAGGCGCCCTCCACGTGGCGCGCGAGCACGTGCGCGATGCTGCCGCGCGCCTTCAGTGCCGAATACAGGGGATTGATCGCCGCACCGGGCACGCCGAAGGCCGTCGTCACGCCTTCGGCCTCCAGCACGCGCACGGCCGCATCGATGGCTCGCATCCGCGTCATGATTCCTCCGTTGTCAGGCGCCCTGCCGCGCGCGCGAGATGCGCGAGCCGTGCGGGCGCCGTGTGATGTCGTCGTCAGCTCGCGAGTGCGGGCTGTGCCACGGGGGCGGCCGTGATAGGCCCCGCCTGGGGGTCATCGGCCACGTTCACCGCCAACAGGCGCGTGAGCGCGTAGACCGCATCGATATGCGGCGTGGGCGTCCCGGTCATGCGCCCGAGCTCGGCCACCGAGCCCACCAGCGCGTCGATCTCGGGCCAGCGCCCGGCCTCGATGTCCTGCAGCATCGACGTCTTGTGCGCGCCGACCTTCTCCGCTCCCGCGATGCGCCGTTCGAGGTCCACGCGGAAGGTGATGCCGAGTTTCGTTGCCACCGCCTGCGCCTCGGTCATCATCGCCGCCGCGAGGTTGCGCGTGGGAAGGTAGCGGCAGATACCCTCGAGCGTGGCCCGCGCGAGCGCGCTGATGGGATTGAAGGTGAGGTTGCCCCAGAGCTTGAGCCAGATCTCCGCACGGATGTCGGGAAGCACCGGCGCCTTGAAGCCGGCGCACGTGAAGGCCTCCGCGATCGCAGTGACGCGTGGGGACGCGCTGCCATCGAGCTCGCCCACAGGCAGCCGCTCGCCCTCGATGTGGCGCACCACGCCGGGCGCTACGAGCTCCGAGGCGGGATACACCACGCAGCCGATGATGCGCCGGGCGTCGAGATGACGGCTGCACGCGCCGGTGGGATCGACCGTGCGCAGCGCATGTCCCGCGAGCGGTCCAGCGTGGCCCTGGAAGTACCAGAACGGAATGCCGTTCTGCATCGTGACGATCGTCGTCTGCGGCCCGAGGAGCATCGGCACGCGGCTCGCCACGGCCTCCACCTGGTGCGCCTTCATGGCCAGCACCACCATGTCGTGCGCTCCCGCCGCGCGGTAGTCGTCGGTCACGCCGACGTTGCGCGCGACGGCCTCGCTGCCGTCGGCGGCCAGCAGCGTGAAGCCGTCGCGCCGGATCGCATCGAGGTGCGCGCCGCGCACGATGAAGGTGACGTCGTGGCCGGAGAGCGCCAGGCGTGCGCCCACCAGTCCGCCGATGGCTCCTGCTCCGATGACTGCAATGCGCATCGCTTGCTCCTCTCGTGGCCGCTC
Organism: uncultured Alcaligenaceae bacterium; assembly: GCA_964620265.1. Taxonomy (GTDB): domain Bacteria; phylum Pseudomonadota; class Gammaproteobacteria; order Burkholderiales; family Casimicrobiaceae; genus VBCG01. Next base: position 5,803 of record CAZUGY010000075.1, on the reverse strand, counting down.
GTCGTGGACGGGCTCGAGGTCATCCTAGTCACGTCATTCCATTAGCACCAGTTGAAGATACTTATCATTGGCATATAAAATAACTTATGTATCGACCGGAAGGCCCGCGATGCGCAATGCCACCCTCCGCCAGTTGAAGGTGTTCGAATGCGTGGCGCGCCACGCGAGCTTCACCCGTGCCGCGGCGGAGCTCCACCTCACCCAGCCGGCGGTGTCGCTGCAGGTCAAGGACCTCGAGGGCCACGTGGGGATGCCGCTCTTCGAGCAGGTGGGCCGGCGCATCCACCTCACCATGGCGGGCAGCGAGATGCTCCTGCACAGCCGCGCGATCATCGCGCGCTTCCGCGATGCCGACGACGCGATGCAGGCCCTGCGCGGCCACGCCGGCACGTTGCGCGTGGCGGTGATCAGCGCCGGCGACTACTTCTTCCCCCGCGTGGTCGCGGGCTTCCTGGCCGCGCATCCCGGCGTGACGCTCGACCTCGCGGTCGTCAACCGCAGCGAGCTCCTGGCACGGCTCGCGGACAATCGCGTGGACCTGGCGATCATGACGCGCCCGCCGCCGCGCTCCGAAGGCGTCAGCGCGCCGTTCTCGCCGCATCCGCACGTGATCGTCGCGCGTCCCGATCATCCGCTGGCCGGGCGCAAGCGCATCCCGCTGGCGCGCATCCTGCAGGAGCGCTTCATCGTGCGCGAGCGCGGATCCGAGACGCGCAACGTCATGCCGCGCGCCTTCGGCGCTGCGTTCGCCAGAGTCGACGTCGCGATGGAGATCGGCCGCACCGAGACGATCAAGCAAGCGGTGATCGCCGGGCTCGGCATCAGCTTCCTGTCGGCCCACACCGTGGCGCTGGAGTGCCAGGTCGGCCATCTCGCGGTGCTCGACGTGCAGGGTTTTCCGCTCGTGCTCGACTGGTACGTCGTGCACCACCGCAGCAAGCGCCTGCCGCCCGTGGCGAGCACCTTCCGCGCCTACCTGCTGGAACGTGGCGCCGCGCTCGTGGCGGAGTACACTCGCTTCGCCGCGAGGCCGCCCGACCGCCGTCCGGGCGCGCGCCGCGCCCCGACAGTCCACGCCAAGGAGAGTCCATGATGCCGCCGCGTCCCCGCATCCTGCAGTCCTTCCTCGTCGCCTGTGCGGCGTCGCTCATGGCCGGCCACGCAGCGGCGGTCACGCGCGCCGACTGCGAGCGCGACTACAAGCCCACGGTGGGGCAGACCGGCAAGGACGTCGTCTGGGTGCCCACGCCCTCCGGCATCGTGTCGGGCATGCTCGGTCTGGCCAAGGTCAAGCCCACCGACGTCGTGTACGACCTCGGCGCCGGCGACGGCATCATCGCCATCACGGCCGGCAAGCTCGGCGCCACCGCCGTGGGCATCGAATACGAACCCGCCATGGCGAGGCTTGCGAAGTGCTTCGTCGAGGCCGAGAACATGGGCGAGAAGGTGCGCATCATCGAGGGCGACATCTTCAGGGAGGATTTCAGCAAGGCCACCGTCGTGACGATGTACCTCCTGCCGGAGCTCAACCGCTGCATCCGCCACCGCATCCTCGCGATGCCGCCGGGCACGCGCGCGGTCTCGCACGACTTCCGCATGGGCGAGTGGGAGTCCGACGACACGTTCGAGGAGAGCTTCCGCCAAGCGCACCTGTGGATCGTACCGGCGCGCGTGGAGGGCACCTGGACCGTTACCGATTCCATCGGTACCAAGGTGACGGTGCGGCTCACGCAATCCTTCCAGAACGTGGGCGGTGAGGTGATCGCGGGTGCGAAGAAGCAGACGCTCGTGGGCGCATCCTTGCGCGGCAACGAGCTCAAGTTCGCCTTCAACGACGACAAGGGCGCCACGCGCATGTTCACCGGCGCCGTCGACGGTGGCCGGTTGACCGGCCTGCTGCGCAGCGGGAGCGCGCATGTGGAGGCCACGGGCAAGGCGGAAGGGCCGATCCGCGCCGGGGCCTGGGCGCAGATGGCGCCGGGATGCCAGCGGTTCTACGGAGGCTAGCCGACCCCGGGACGTCGCGAAGTCGACGCCCCATCGGTTCCTGCGGCCAGCGGGACTAGCGGCGGCGCGGCGGCGGCGGCGAGCCGGTCCCGCGCGTCTCGATGTGCCGGAACGTGATGCGTCCCTTGGTCAGATCGTAGGGCGAGACCTCGAGCGACACCTTGTCGCCCTGGATGATGCGGATGTGGTGCTTGCGCATCTTGCCAGCGCTGTAGGCCACGAGGGCGTGCCCGTTCTCCAGCGTGACGCGATAGCGGGCGTCGGGCAGCACTTCCGACACCACGCCATTCATTTCGAGGACTTCTTCCTTTGCCATGCCTGCCTTGTCGTCAGGTGGATGAAACGACACGCCCGGCGGGTGGCCGGGCGCATCGCGGATCAAGCGGCAGGTGCCTTGCGGCCCCGCTGCGTCGAACTTACGCCGAACGGATGTTCGATGCCTGCGGACCCTTGGGACCGGCGCCCACGTCGAACGTCACGCGCTGGCCTTCCTTGAGGGTCTTGAAGCCTTGTTCCTGGATCGCGGAAAAGTGCGCGAACAGATCGTTGCCGCCGTCTTCCGGGGTGATGAAACCGAAGCCCTTGGCTTCGTTGAACCACTTCACGGTGCCTGTTGCCATGTCTTGAATATCCTAGAGTAAATGATGGAGCGCGATGCGCCCCGAGAGGACGAAGATCAAGACGGTGGAGGCATTGACGAAGGGGCCGCAGGACGCGGCACCCGAGACTGCAACGGCACTTGACTTGAAGATCGCGGCAGAAGCGTGCGCGCTATCGGCCCAAATAGCAATCGATTTGTTTCTCCCCGCGCCATGGAACCAATGGCCATCCGCGCGTTCGTCACTTCGTCTTGCGGCCCGGCACGGGCGGGGGAATGTACCCGGCCACGCGGCACTGCATGGCCTCGATGCGCCGTCCGCCCTCGAAACGCGTGAGCTTGCAGGTGATCACCGATCCCGCGGCCGCAAGGGCGCCCAGGTCGCTGCGCACCGTGGCGAGCGACAGGCCGGTCTCGCGGGCGATCTCGAGATCGAGCCGTTGGCCGTGCTTGCGAAGACAGTCGAGTACCTGTTGCATGCTACCCCCTTCATTTTGCGTGCCGCCGGTGGCGCCCGGGCGGAGAGCGCCGAGCGCCTGCCCGTCGTGGGCACGGCGGCCGTTCGCGCTGCATTTCCATGGCGCAAGGCAGGTCGCTACGCACCCGATGCCGTTATCGCCTGCAGAAACAACGAAGCCCAGGCCGGGGCCCGGGCTCGTTTTTGGGTCTGGTTGCGGGGATAGGATTTGAACCTATGACCTTCGGGTTATGAGCCCGACGAGCTGCCAGACTGCTCCACCCCGCACACGAATAGTACCACGATTCGGGCCGGGCTGCATTACCGGTGAACGCGTCACGCCTTGCCGGTGCGGTCGCGGACCCCGGCCGTGGCGCCACCCGTGCCGCGTCCGCGCAGCGACTTGAGCTTCCGCGCCATCCCGCTGCCGAGCGACCACTGAGGCGAGGACGGCGGTGCGTACCCCGCGCTCGCCTCGCGTGCCGCCACCGCGGCCTTCGCGGTTTCGAAGGCCGCCTCGAAGGACGTCGCCTTGCCGAGTCCCTGCGTGAAGAATGCATCGGGAAACGTGCTCACGGGCGTGCGGCCATCGCAACCGAACGTCGCGCGATCCGCGGCGGCATCGGTGATCACCAGGGTGAACTCGTCGGCGAGCGGCTCGATGAAGTTGCCGGAGTGGCAGGCGGAGACGACGATGATCCGCCACTTGATGCCGGCGTCGTCGAGGAGCTGCTTCAAGCCCGTGGGGCCCAGGTCGACGAGCGACAGCGGCGGCTGGTCGGCCTGCAAGCCGCCGTCGCGCACGGTGGGCGCGGCGAGATAGAGCATCACCACGTCCTCTTCCGGATCGATGAGCGCGCCGATCTCGTCGAGCACCTCGCGCAGGTGCGTCACCGTGGCGAACGGTGCCGTGACGAGCGTGCGCGGATTGTTCATGAGGAGCACGGAGCGCTCGCGCGTGCCCCAGCGGCTGTCCATCGCGGACTGTGCGGCCTCGAGGCCCTGGCGGAATGCATCGTCGCGGCCGGACGGCGCGAAGCCCACGAAGTAGAGGTCGGTCTCGCTCTCGCGCGCGTCGGCGAGGCCGTCGAGCGCGTTCTCGAGGAGATAGGATTGCGCCGCGAGCACCGCCTCCGATCCGGCGTGCAGCCCGGTGGGCGGCGCAAGCGCCGCGTCGCCGTCCGCACCGGCGCCCCGCCACCACGGCTCGCTCTCGTAGATCGCATCGCCGAACCAGATGGGCGTGGCGATGAGGAGGCCGCCCAGGATCGCGCGCAGCCACAGGTACGATGGCGGCGGCGAGAACGCGAGCGCCACGCTGCGGATCAGGAGCAGCAGGATCCACAGCAGGAAGAAGTACTCGAGGCTCGCCCCCCATGCGCTCCACGCATCGCCCTGCACGAGGATGAGGCACGCGTAATGGAGCACCTGGACGATCGGCAGCGCGGCCATCACCAGCACCACGATGGCGAGCGTCGCCTGCCGCTGCCGCACCGAGATCGCGATGATGACGGCTCCCAGCAAGAGCAGCGCGGCGGAGTACAGCTCGGCGCCGGCTCCTGCCGGCACGAACACGCGCGGGGGCGCCACGCGGAGATAGTCGCCGGCCACGTCGATCAGCGCCGAGAGCACGAAGAGCAGCACCGCCTGCACGAGGTCGATGCGGAAGGCGAGCCGGCTCACCGGCAGGAGGCAGGCGAGCCTTATACCGGCGCGAAGGTTGCGACTCAAGTTGGCGAGCGCGTGGCCCATGGGCGTGGCGCGGGCGGCCGTCCTTGCGTTCAGGCGGCGGCCGCGTGCTCCTCGATGAAGACCTTCACGCGTGCGGCGTCGGCAGGAAGTACCGTGAAGCGCTGCGGCCTGGCCTCGAGGCCGGCGAATGCGGCCGGGCGCTCGGGATCGGTACCCAGCGCCTCGCGGATCGTCGCGCCGAACTTCACCGGCAACGCGGTCTCGAGGCAGATCGTGGGCACGACGGGATCGCGTACCTCGAGGGCAACTTTCAGGCCGTCGGCCGTGTGCGGATCGATCGTGATGCCGTAGCGCGCGTGGGCGGCGCGGATCGTCGCGATGCGATCGGCGTGCGTGCTCCGCCGCGATACGAAGTGGGCGGCGAGCACGGCGGGCCAGTACGGCGTGCCCGCGAGGTCGAAGCCGCCATCCTTTTCCACCATCGTCCACAGCATGCGCATGGCGGAAGGCTCACGGCCCACGACGTCGAATACGAAGCGCTCGAAGTTCGACGCCTTGGAAATGTCCATCGATGGCGACGACGTGACCTGCGTCTCCGCCGCCACGCGGGGCCGGTAGCGGCCGGTGCGGAAGAACTCGTCGAGGACGTCGTTCTCGTTGGTGGCGAGGATCAGGCGCCGGATCGGCAGTCCCATCGCGCGCGCGACGTAGCCCGACAGGATGTTGCCGAAGTTGCCGGACGGCACGGCGAAGTCGACCGGCTCGCCATTGCCGCGGGTGGCCTGGAAATACCCCGCGAAGTAATAGACCACCTGCGCCGCCACGCGGCCCCAGTTGATCGAGTTGACGGCGCCGATGGCGTAGCGCGCCTTGAACGCGGCGTCGCCATTGAGCGCCTTCACGATGTCCTGGCAATCGTCGAAGGTGCCCTCGATGGCGAGGTTGTGGATGTTGGGATCGGCGAGCGAGAACATCTGCGCGCGCTGGAAGTCGCTCATGCGGCCGTGCGGCGAGAGCATGAACACGCGCACGCCGTGCTTGCCCTTCAA
>CAZUGY010000074.1:17550-19763 GCA_964620265.1 uncultured Alcaligenaceae bacterium | reverse complement strand
TTCTCGCAGGCCGAGCACGACGAGATGGCGCAGGCGATCCTCGTGACCCCCGACGCGGCATTGCTCGAGCGCGTGCGGCAAAGCGCGCAGCACCTCGTGGCCGAGATGCCCAGGGCCGACATCATCCGCGCCTCCTTTGCCGGACGCGGCGCCTTCATCCTCGTGCGCGACCTGGCCCAGGCCTGCGAGGTCGTGAACCGCATCGCGCCCGAGCACCTCGAGCTCGCGGTGGACGATCCCGAGGCGCTGCTGCCGCGCATCCGTCACGCCGGCGCCATCTTCATGGGCCACTATGCCTCGGAAGCGCTCGGCGACTACTGCGCCGGGCCCAATCACGTGCTGCCCACCGGACGCACGGCCCGCTTTTCCTCGCCGCTCGGCGTGTACGACTTCGAGAAGCGCTCGAGCGTGCTGCGCCTGTCGCGCGCGGCTGCGCAGGTGCTGGGTCCCGTCGCCGCGACACTCGCGCACGGCGAGGGCCTCACCGCCCACGCCCGCTCGGCCGAGGCGCGCATCGGCGCCGCGGAGACGAAGCCATGAACGATCCCTTGCCACCTGCCCGGGTAGCCGATCCGGCCGACGTCGCCGCGCGCGTGAAGGCCGTGGTGCGCCCCAAGATCCGCGCGATGCACGCCTATCCCGTGGCCAAGGCCACCGGGCTCGTGAAGCTCGATGCGATGGAGAATCCCTACGGCCTCTCCGGCGAGGCGCGCGCGGAGATCGCGGCGGCGGTGGCCAATGCCCGCATCAATCGCTATCCCGACGGCAGCGGCGACGAGGTCAAGGCGGCGCTGCGCCGCTCGCTGGGCTTGTCCGACGACGTGGGCCTCGTGCTCGGCAACGGCTCAGACGAGCTCCTGCAGCTCCTCACCATGCTCGTGGCCAAGCCCGGCGCCACGGTGCTCGCCCCCGATCCCTCGTTCGTGCTCTATCGCATGCAGGCGGAGGTCTTCAACCTGCGCTTCGTGGGCGTGGCGCTGCGCGCGGACCTGACGCTCGACATCGACGCGATGCTCGCGGCGATCGCGCGCGAGAAGCCCGCGCTCGTGTGGCTCGCGGTGCCCAACAATCCCACCGGCACGCTCTTTCCGGTAGAGGACATCGAGCGGATCATCGCGGCCACGCCGGGCCTCGTGGCGGTGGACGAGGCGTACTACGCCTTCGCCGACGCGACCTTCCTGCCGCGCGTGCTCGAATATCCCAATCTCCTCGTGGTGCGTACGGTGTCCAAGATCGGCATGGCCGGCGTGCGCCTGGGCTACGCCGCCGGGCACCCCGACTGGATCGCGGAGATCGACAAGATCCGTCCGCCGTACAACGTGAACGTGCTGACCCAGGCGGTCGTGCCGGTGCTGTTGCGGCACGACGCGCTCCTCGCCGAGCAGGCAGCCGCCATCCGGCGCGAGCGTGCGCGCATGGCGCGCGAGCTCGCGCGGCTGCGCCGCGTCACGGTCTTTCCCTCCGACGCCAATTTCGTGCTGATCCGCGTGCCGGACGCCGCGCAGTGGTTCGCCACGCTGCGCGAGGCCGGGATACTGGTCAAGAACGTGCATGGCTGGCATCCCGTCCTCGAGAACTGCCTGCGCATCACCATCGGCACCCCGGCGGAGAACAACGCGGTGCTGGAGGCGCTGTCGCGCTACGCGTGACGGTGTAGAGTGCCCGGTTGAACCTTCGATTTTTGCCGGCCATGGCCCCAGCCAGCGCCTCCAACCCCCAATGAACGCACCTGCCGATCTCTCCGCCGCGCCGCGCAGTGCCCGCATCGCACGCAAGACTGCGGAAACCGACATCGTCGTCACGATCGATCTCGACGGCACCGGCCGCGCCGACCTCGCCACCGGCGTGCCCTTCCTCGACCACATGCTCGACCAGATCGCCCGCCACGGCATGGTCGACCTCACGGTGCAGGCGGCCGGCGACCTCCACATCGATGCCCATCACACGGTGGAGGACATCGGCATCACGCTCGGCCAGGCATTCAAGGCCGCGGCCGGCGACAAGAAGGGTGTGACCCGCTACGGCCACGCCTACGTGCCGCTGGACGAGGCGCTCTCGCGCGTGGTGATCGACCTCTCCGGCCGGCCGGGGCTCGAGTTCCACGTGCCGTTCACGCGCGCCATGATCGGCACCTTCGACGTGGATCTCGCGCACGAGTTCTTCCAGGGCTTCGTCAATCACGCGCAGGTGACCCTGCACGTGGACAACCTGCG
>CAZUGY010000074.1:211-17450 GCA_964620265.1 uncultured Alcaligenaceae bacterium | reverse complement strand
GCGCACGTGGCGCCCGACCGCGAGGTGGTGGTGTCGTCCGATCCCGGCACGATCCGGGGCGCCGATCGCGTGGTGCTGCCCGGCCAGAGCGCGATGCCCGACTGCATGAAGGGGCTCGTCGCGAGCGGGCTGGTGGACACGGTGCGCGCCGTGATGAGCGAACGTCCGTTCCTCGGCATCTGCCTCGGCCTGCAGATGCTCTTCGACGACAGTGAGGAGGGGCCCACGGCGTGCCTCGGTGTGCTGCCGGGCCACGTGGTGCGCTTCCGCGAGGACGCGATGGCGCTGCCCGACGGCACGCGCCTCAAGGTCCCGCACATGGGCTGGAGCCGCGTGCATCCCACCCGCGCGCACCCGCTGTGGCGCGGCATCGAGGACGGTGCGCGCTTCTATTTCGCGCACAGCTTCCTTCCGGTGCCGGCCGATCCCGCGCTCATCGCGGCGACCGTCGACTATCCCGCGCCGTTTACTTGCGCCATCGCGCGGGCTAATATCTTCGCCACCCAGTTCCATCCCGAGAAGAGCCAGCGCGCGGGACTCGCGCTGCTGGCCAATTTTGTCGCGTGGGACGGCCGCGCCTGACCGGCGCATCGTTTGCGGCCACACGCGGCGCGGTGGCACTTTCGTAGTACCGTTACGCCTTTCCCCTCTTAAGCAGCCTCCTCTCCGCTGCCATGCAGATCATTCCGGCGATCGACATCAAGGACGGCCACTGCGTGCGCCTCAAGCAGGGCGACATGCATTCGGCCACCGTGTTCTCCGAGGACCCCGCGGCGATGGCGCAGCACTGGCTCGAGCAGGGTGCGAAGCGGCTGCACCTCGTGGACCTCAACGGCGCCGTGGCCGGCAAGCCGCGCAACGAGCACGTGATCCGCGAGATCGTGAGCGTGATCGGCGAGGAGATTCCCGTGCAGCTGGGCGGCGGCATCCGCGACCTCGACACGATCGAGCGCTACCTCGACGACGGCCTCACGTACATCGTGATCGGCACGGCGGCGGTCAAGAATCCCGGCTTCCTGCACGACGCGTGCTCGGCATTCCCGGGCCACATCATGGTCGGCCTCGATGCGCGTGAAGGCAAGGTGGCCACCGACGGCTGGTCGAAGATGACCGGCCACGATGTCGTGGACCTCGCGCGCAAGTTCGAGGATTACGGCGTGGAAGGCATCATCTACACCGACATCGGCCGCGACGGCATGCTCTCGGGCATCAACTTCGAGGCCACCGTGAAGCTCGCGCGCGAGATCAAGCTGCCGGTGATCGCTTCCGGCGGCCTCGCCACGATCGCCGACATCGAGAAGCTCGTGCTGCACGAGGCCGACGGCATCATCGGCGCCATCGCCGGCCGCGCGATCTACGAAGGCACGCTCAACTTCAAGGACGCATTGAAGGCCGCCGGCGCGAGCTGATGCGCGTGCGATCCTGATGCTCGCCAAGCGCATCATCCCCTGCCTCGACATCGCGGACGGCCGCGTGGTCAAGGGCGTCAATTTCGTGGACCTGCGCGACGCCGGCGATCCCGTCGAGGTCGCGCGCCGCTACGACGAGCAGGGTGCCGACGAGCTCGCCTTCCTCGACATCCGCGCCAGTGTCGAGACGCGCAGCCTTCTCTACGACATGATCGAGGCCGTGGCCTCGCAGGTATTCATCCCGCTCACGGTGGGCGGGGGCGTCAACGCGGTGGAGGACATCCGCGCGCTCCTCAATGCCGGCGCGGACAAGGTGAGCATCAACACGGCCGGCGTGAAGCGCCCCGGGCTCTTCGCGGAAGCGGGCACGCGCTACGGCGCGCAGTGCATCGTGGCGGCCATCGATGCCAAGCAGGACGGCCCGGGCAAGTGGCAGGTGTACATCCACGGCGGGCGTACGCCGACCGGCCTCGATGCGGTCGAGTGGGCGCGCCAGGTGGTGTCGCTCGGGGCGGGCGAGATCCTCCTCACCAGCATGGACCGCGACGGCGCGCGCACCGGCTTCGACCTGGCGCTCACGCGCGCTGTGTCCTCGGCGGTGGACGTGCCGGTGATCGCGTCCGGGGGCGTCGGGAGTCTCGCCGACCTCGTCGATGGCATCGAACAAGGCGGCGCCGCTGCCGTGCTGGCGGCATCGATCTTCCACTACGGCGAATACACGATCGGCCAGGCGAAGGCAGCGATGGCCGCGGCCGGGATCGAGATCAGGGAAGCATGAGCGCCCCGGTCGCATCGGGTGACGGACGCGCGGCCTTCGGTCCCGCCAACGCGGGCGCGCGATGACCACCTGGCTCGACGATGTCCGCTGGAATGCCGACGGCCTCGTGGCCGCCATCGCGCAGGACGCCGCCACGCAGCGCGTGCTCACCTTGGCGTGGATGAACCGCGAGGCGCTCACGCAAACCAACGCCACCCACGAGGCCCACTACTGGTCGCGCTCGCGCGGCAAGCTGTGGCGCAAGGGCGAGTCGTCGGGGCACGTGCAGCGCGTGCGCGAGATCCGCCTCGATTGCGACGGCGATGCGATCGTCCTGCAGGTGGAGCAGGTGGACGGCATCGCGTGTCACACGGGGCGCGAGCGCTGCTTCTACCGCCGGCTCGACAATGGCAGATGGGTCGAGACCGATCCCGTCCTGAAGGATCCGCGGGAGATCTACAAGGATGGCTGAGGCCCGCTCCACGGAAGACATCCTCGCGCGGCTGGCGGCTCTGATCGCCTCGCGCCGGGGCGCCGACCCCTCGAGCTCCTATGTCGCCTCGCTCTTCGCCAGGGGCAACGACGCGATCCTGAAGAAGATCGGCGAGGAAGCCACCGAGACCGTCATCGCCGGAAAGGACGCCGATCCCGCCCGCATCGCGAGCGAGATGGCCGACCTGTGGTTCCACTGCCTCGTGCTGCTGGCGCAGCACGGCATGACGCCGGCCGACGTGCTGGCCGAGCTCGCGCGGCGCGAAGGCACCTCCGGCCATGCGGAGAAGGCCGCGCGGGGCGGCGGGGGGCAGGGCAGTTCCTGACTCGAAGCCCCACCCGGCGGCCGCGTCGCCGCAGCGCTCCGGCATCGGGCCTAAGGGACGATACAATAGCGGGATGGCTACCGATCCCAACTGCGTCTTCTGCAGGATCATCCGCGGCGAGCTTCCGGGCCGGAAGGTATACGAGGACGACGACGTGATCGGCGTCCATGACATCAACCCGAGCGCCCCCGTGCATTTCATGCTGATCCCCAAGAGACACGTACCCAGCATGTACGAGCTCACGCCCGGGGATGCACCCGCGATGGGGAAGATCATGACCCTCGCCGGAGGCCTCGCGCGCGAACTGGGCGCCACGGACGGATTTCGGACCATCGTGAACACCGGCCGGGTCGGCCATCAGGAAGTCGGGCACGTGCACGTGCACGTCATCGGCGGACCCGATCCGCTCGGCCCGATGATCCTGCGCAAAAATCCTTAGGAGCACACCATGGGTGGCTTGAGCATCTGGCATTGGCTGATCGTCCTTCTCGTCGTCGTCCTGATCTTCGGGACCAAGAAGCTGACCAACATCGGCAAGGACCTGGGCGGCGCCGTCAAGGGTTTCAAGGACGGCATGAAGACCGACGAGGCCGCGGCGGACACGCAGGTCCCGCCGTCGCAGCTGTCCGGCAAGACGATCGACGCCGAAGTCCGCAAGGAAGCCAACAAGTCGTAACGGTCGCCCGCGTCGTCCGCCGCTGTCCTCGACGAGCCGGCGCGACGCGCGCCGGCGCCTTTTCCCCGAGCACTCCCGCCGTCCATGTTCGACATCGGCTTCTCCGAGATCGTGGTGATCGCCGTCGTGGCGCTCGTCGTGATCGGTCCCGAGCGCCTGCCCAAGGCAGCGCGCACGATGGGTCATTTGTTCGGACGCCTGCAGCGCTACGTCAACGATGTGAAGTCGGACATCAGCCGCGAGATGGAGCTCGACGACCTGCGCAAGCTCCAGCGCGAGGTGCAGACCGCCGCCGCCGACTTGAAATCCTCGGTGGAGAGCGTCGGCCGTGACATGGAATCGGGCATCCGCGACGTGGAGCGCAGCCTCGGCGAGCCGGTGGCGGACTCGCCCGGCACGGTCGATCCCGAGGTGGCCCGCCTGGCCGAGCCGGTCCCGCTCGCGGGCGAGCCCGGCGGCGAGCTCGCCGATGCCGCGCCCGCCGACCCGCCCCGCCAGCCGTCGCTGCCGGGCTTCGACCGGATCTAGGTCGCGTCGATGAGCCAAGCCACGCCCGGCACCGAGGCGCAGGAGACCTTCCTCTCGCATCTCATCGAGCTGCGCTCGCGGCTCATGCGATCGATCATCGCCGTGCTCGTGGTGATGGTGTGCCTCTTCCCCTGGGCCAAGGACATCTACGCGCTGCTCGCCGCACCCCTCCTGCGCTCGCTGCCGCAAGGCGGGACGATGATCGCCACCGACGTGACCGGCACCTTCCTCGTGCCCCTCAAGGTCACGCTGATGGCGGCGTTCCTGATCGCGCTGCCCTACGTGATGTGGCAGGCCTGGGCATTCGTGGCGCCGGGGCTCTACCAGCACGAGAAGCGCCTGGCGGTCCCGGTGATCGTGTCGTCGTTCGTGTTCTTCATGATCGGGATGGCGTTCGCGTACTTCTTCGTGTTTCCCGTCATGTTCAACTTCTTCGCGGGCTACACGCCGGCCGGTGTCCAGATGATGACGGACATCGACAAGTACCTCTCCTTCGTGCTCGCGATGTTCCTGGCCTTCGGGCTCACCTTCGAGGTGCCGGTCATCGTAATCGTGCTCGTGCGCATGCGCGTGGTCAGCCTCGAGAAGCTCCGCTCGATCCGCTCGTACGTGATCGTGGGCGCCTTCGTGGTGGGCGCGATCTTCACGCCGCCCGACGTGCTGTCGCAGCTCATGCTCGCCGTGCCGCTGTGGCTGCTCTACGAGCTCGGCCTCGTGCTCGCGCGCTTCGTGAACGTGCCCGCGCCGGAGGGCGAAGGCGACGGCGAGGAAGCCGCCGCCAAGTAGCGCCGCGTGCTACGCCGGCGGCGCATCGCCTGCGCCGCTGCGCTCGGGCCGCTCCTTCGGCGCGTGCAACGCGGACGGCGTCTCGCCTGGGGCGCTTCGCTCCCGCCGTTCCCTTTCGCGCTCCTCGTCCTGCGAGTCGAGCAGCACCGCGCCGGACACCGACACGAGGATCATGAAGCCGGTGCCCAGCAGCCACGAGAAGTACCACGGCCCGTAGTCGCCCAGGATCACCGCGATCACGATGATGATCACGGCGAGTGCGAGGCTCGCGAGATAGCGGACGATCATGGGCCGGCGCTCACAGCGCGTGCTCGCTCGTTTCCACGCTCTTCGGCGTGACCTTGCCGCGCATCACCCAGAACGCCCAGCTCGTGTACCAGACGATGAGCGGCATGAACACGAGCGTGAAGCCGAGCATCCAGCCGAGCGTGCGCTCGCTCGACCCCGAGTTCCACACCGTGAGGCTATGCGAAGGATTCGTGCTCGAGGGCATGAGGAACGGGAACATCGCGGCACCCACGGTGCCGATGATGCCGATCCAGCCCACCGCACCGAGCCACCAGCCGAGTGTTGCGCGTCCGCGCGCGAGTGCCCACAGTCCGCCCGGCACGCCGGCATAGGTCAGCGCCGGCACCAGCCACAGCACGCCATGCGCGCGGAAGTTGTCGAGCCAGGCGCCGGCCGCGCGCGTCACGGTCTGGTGCAGCGGTGTTTGCGCCGCCACCGGGTCGGGTCCGCTCACGAGGCGGAAGCCCTCGAGCGCTGATACCCAGACCCCGCCCACGGTGAAGAGCACGAGCGCCGCGATGCCGCCGATCATCGCCGCGCGCCGCGCGCGCCCGTGCACCGGCGCCTCGCTGCCGTTCATCAGGATCGCGCCGCCCATGTAGATGGCCATCGCCACCGACAAGGCGCCGCACAGGATCGCGAATGGATTGAAGAGCGTGACGAAGCTGCCCGTGTGGAACGACGTGAGCCGCCAGTCGAAGTGGAACGGCACGCCCTGCAGCATGTTGCCGATGGCCGCGCCGAACACCAGCATGGGCACGAAGCCGCTCACGAGGAAGCACCAGTCCCAGCCGTTGCGCCACTTCTGCGACGGACGCTTGCCGCGATACTCGAAGGCGAGCGGTCGCACGATCATGCTCCACAACAGCACGAGCATCACGATGTAGAGCCCGGAGAAGGCGGTGGCATAGACGAGCGGCCACGCCGCGAAGATCGCGCCGCCGCCCAGGACGAACCACACCTGGTTGCCGTCCCAGTGCGGGCCGATGATGTTGATCGCCACGCGGCGCTCGTCGTCGGTGCGGCCGACGTAGCGGAGCAGCATGCCGACGCCCATGTCCATGCCCACCATCACGGCGAGCCCGACGAGCAGCACGCCGAGCAGCAGCCACCAGGTGATCTTGAGCGCGAGGTACGCTTCCACGATCGCGCCTAGTACGCCCCGGCCGGCACTGCCGCGGTGTCGTGCGCGCCGTGGTCCTCGGGGCCCTTGCGGATGAAGTGCACCATCAGCACGACCTCGATGATCGCGAAGATCGTGTAGAGGATCATGAAGCCCGCGAGCGAGAAGATCATGTACTGCACGCTGTGCGTGGAGGCCGACAGCCACGTGGGCAGCACCTCGTAGACCGTCCACGGCTGGCGGCCCACCTCGGCCACCACCCAGCCCATCTCCGCCGCGAGGAAGGGCACCGGAATCATCCATACGGCGAAGCGCAGGAACCAGCGCTGGTATTCCACCTTGTTGCGCAGGGTGAAGATGGTGGCGAGCACGAAGTACGCGAGCATGAGGAGGCCCGCGGCCACCATCACGCGGAACGACCAGAACACGAGCCACACTTCGGGGATCGCATCCTTCGCGGCGCGGGCGACGTCGGCGTCGGTGACCTTGGTGACATCGCCGCCGGGGGCGTAACGCTGCACCAGCGTGGCGTAGCCCATGTCCTCGCGGTGGGCGTTGAACTGCTTCAGCGCGGCCTCGTCCTTGGGGTCGGCAGAGAGCTTGC
Organism: uncultured Alcaligenaceae bacterium; assembly: GCA_964620265.1. Taxonomy (GTDB): domain Bacteria; phylum Pseudomonadota; class Gammaproteobacteria; order Burkholderiales; family Casimicrobiaceae; genus VBCG01. The sequence goes on along the minus strand of CAZUGY010000074.1, from coordinate 10,461 downwards.
GCATCGCCTCGAGCGCCGGAATGCCGTTGCGGATGCGCTCGGCGGCGCGCTTCTCCAGCACGTCGGCGGCCGGCACGGTCTGGCTCCACGAGTGCGTCACGAGGATGGACAGCATCGCCGGGATGCGGATCGCGAAGAGATTGCGCTGCTCGTCCTGCGAGGGGAAGGCGATCGCATTGAAGGCCATCGGCGCCTTTTCGCTGGTCCACAGCGCTTCCATCGCCACGAGCTTGCTGGGCTGGGCGTGCGCACCGACGAAGCCGAGCGCGTCGCCGAGCGTGAGCACGCCGGCGGTGGCGAGCACGCCGAAGAGCGAGGCGATGCGAAACGACCGCCGCGCGAACTCCACGTGCCGGTTGCGCAGGAGGTAATACGCGCTGATGCCGCACACGAAGATCGCCGCCACGACATAACCCGCGATGCTCGTGTGCACGAACTTGGCCTGCGCATCGGAGTTGAAGAAGAGGTTGGCGAAGCTGTCGAGCTCCATGCGCATCGTGATCGGATTGAAGCTCGCGCCCTGCGGCCGCTGCATGAAGCTGTTGGCCACGAGAATCCACAGCGCCGACAGGTTCGAGCCCAGCGCCACGAGATAGGTCACGATGAGGTGCTGCGCCTTGGACAGCCGCTCCCAGCCGAACACCATGAGCCCGATGAAGGTGGACTCCATGAAGAAGGCCATCAGGCCCTCGATGGCGAGCGGCGCTCCGAAGGTGTCGCCCACGAAGCTCGAGTAGAACGACCAGTTGGTGCCGAACTGGAACTCCATCGTGAGCCCGGTGGCCACGCCCAGCGCGAAGTTGATGAGCAGGAGCTTCGACCAGAACTGCGTCATCGTGCGGTAGATCACGCGCCCGGTGGTGACGTACACCGTCTCCATCGCGGCCAGCAGCACGGTGAGGCCCAGCGTCAGCGGAACGAACAGGAAGTGGTACAGCGCCGTGGCCGCGAACTGGATGCGGGACAGATCAACTACGGTGTCGTCGACCATGCGGCGCGAGGGGGAGGGTGGGGCTGCGGTGGCGGAAACGGCGGTGATGCGACGCTCGCAAGACGGCGCGTCGCCAGCGGGCAACGCGCGCGGATCATTTCGCGCATGGGCCCAGTGTTCCGCCGCGGGCCCATGCTGTCAAGCAAACGGCCGGCAGCGTGCCTGTCACACGGCCGCCATCCAGCGTCAGGATCTCGTCGACGAATCCGCGCACCTGTGCCACGTCGTGCGTGATCACGATCACCGTGCGTCCGGCGAGCCGTTGCCATAGTGCCGCGAGGAGCGCGCGGCCGGTGTGCGTGTCGAGGCCCTCGGTGGGCTCGTCGAGGATCACGACGGGCGTGGGACGCAGCAGCACCCGCGCGAGCGTGACGCGCCGGGCCTGTCCGGCCGACAGGCGCAGGCCCGCTTCGCCGACGGGCGTGTCGAGACCCTGCGGCGCGGCGTCCACGAACGGCGCCATCTGCACCGCCGCGAGGGCATCGCGCAGCGCGGCGTCGCTGGCCTCCGGTGCCGCGAGCTGCAGGTTCTCGCGGATCGTGGCATTGAGCAGGTGCGAATACTGCGTGGCCACGCCCACCAGCCGCCGCGCATCCTCGGGACGATAGGCGCGCAGGTCGTGGCCGCCCACGCGCACCTCGCCGTCGTAGTCGAAGAAGCGCACGAGCACGCCCGCGATGCTGCTCTTGCCCGCGCCGCTCGGGCCCGTCACGGCAATGCGGCGCCCGCTGGCCACGACGAGGTCGACGCCGCGCAGCGCATCGTGCGTGGCGCCGGGATAGCGCAGTCGCAGGTCGCGCAGCACCACGCTCGCATCGAGCGGCACCGGCGAGGGCGCACCGCCCTCGGCGATCGCCGGCGCCTGGTCGGCCAGTGCGAAGATGCGCCGCGCCGCGGCCACGACTTCGCCTGCGCGCTGCATCGCGAGCGGCAGCGGCAGCACGGCCTCGAACGTGGCGAGCGCCGCCAGTGCGAGCATCGGCACCTCGACGGCGGCGAGCGTCCCGGCGTCCACGCCGGCCATGGCCACGACCGCCACGAGCCACAGCGCGAGCCCCGCGCACAGCCCCACGGCGCCGTCCGCCACGAGGCCCCATGCGCCCGCCTGCCGCTGTTGCGCCGCGAGCGTGCCGGCGAGGGTGGCGATCTCGCGCGCCGCGATCTCCTGCCCGCCGAAAACCGCGAGGTCGCCCATTCCCTGCAGGGCGTCCACCACGCGCACGCGCAGCGCCGCCTGCGTCGCCACGATCGCGGCACCTGGCCGCGCCGTGGCCCGCCGCACGACGAGCGGCACCGCGAGCCCCGCGGCCAGCAACAGCGCCAGCAGCACGAGCGCGGCCCACAGGCTGTACCACGCGAACAGCGCCACCACCGCGACCGTGCACGCGGCCGCCGTGAGCGCCGGCGCATACAGCCGCAGGTACGCATGCTGGAGCGTGTCCACATCACCCTGCAGGCGGGCGACGAGATCGGCCGCGCGCTCGTGCGCGAGCCGCGCGGGGGCGAGCGGCACCATCCGCTCGAAGAGCCACACGCGAAGCTCCGCCAGCAGCCTGAACGTGGCCTCGTGCGTGACCACGCGCTCCGCGTAGCGCCCGCCGGTACGCACGATGGCGAAGAAACGGATGCCCGCCGCCGGCAGGAAGTAGTTCATGAGCACGCCGGAAAGCCCTGCCACCGCCATGGCGGCGATGAAGTGTCCGGCGGTGGCCATGAGCGCCACGCTGGCGAGCACGGTGAGCGTTGCCACGAGCGCGCCGAGCAGCATCCATCCGCGATAGGGACGGAAGAGCCGCAGCACGCGCAGCAGCACGTGGAGGTCCCGGCTCATGGCATGAGCTGCGCGCTCGCGACCATGCGCGCGAAGCGCGAATCGGCGGCGGCCAGCGCGCGGGGCCGGCCGTTCTCCACGATGCGCCCTTCGTCCATGACCGCCACCGTGTCGGCGCGCAGCACTGTGCGCAGCCGGTGCGCGATCACGAGCACCGTGCGCTCGCGGGCGAGGCGCGCGATCGCCTCGCCGATCTCGTCCTCCGTCGCGCGGTCGAGGCCGGCCGTGCCTTCGTCGACGAGCACCACGGGCGCGTCCTTGAGAAAGGCGCGCGCGAGGGCGAGCCGTTGCGCCTGTCCCCCGGACAGCGTGTGCCCGTGCTCGCCCACCGGCGTGTCGTAGCCCGCGGGCAATGCCGCGATGAACGATGCCGCGGCCGCGGCGTGCGCCGCGGCCGCGATCTGTCCGTCGGTCGCATCGGGCCGCCCGAGGCACAGGTTGTCGCGGATCGTGCCGGCGAAAAGATGCGGCCGCTGCGGCACCGTCGCCACATGCGCCAGCCAGAAGGCGGGATCGAGGTCGGCCAGGTCGTGGCCCCCCACGAGGATGCGCCCGCGTGCGGGCCGCCGCTCGCCGGTCAGAAGCGACAGCAGCGTGCTCTTCCCCGCGCCGCTCGCGCCCACGAGCGCGGTGGCACGTCCCGGCTCGAGCGACAGCGACACGCCCTGCAGCACGGGCGCGTCGTCGCCGTAGGCGAAATCCACGCCGTCGATGCGGATGTCGATGCGCCTGCCCAGCGGCGGCCGTGCGCGTCCCGCAACAGGGACCGGCGCCTCGAGCACGTCGACGATGCCTTCGGCCGCCGCGATCGCCTCCATGCGCGCGTGATGGTCCGCGCCGAGCCTGCGCAACGGCGCATAGAACTCCGGTGCCAGGAGCAACGCGAAGAGGCCCGCCTCCAGTGCCATCTCGCCGTCGAGCAGCCGGAAGCCCACGAGCACCGCCACGAGCGCGATGCCCACCGTCGCGAAGAACTCGAGCGCCAGCGACGAGAGGAAGGCCATGCGCAGCACCGCCATCGTCGTGCGGCGGTACTCGTCGGCGGTGCGCGCGAGCAGCGCCGCCTCGCGTTGCGCGGCATTGAAGAGCTTGATCGTGGTGAGCCGCTGCAGCGCATCGAGGAGCCGGGCGGAAAGCTGCGCGAGCGTGCGCCACTGGCGCTGGTTGAGCCGCTCCGTGCCCTGGCCGATCAGGATCATGAAGGCCGGGATGACCGGCGCCGTGACGAGGAGCACCACGCCCGAGATCCAGTCGCGCGGCAGCACGGCCGCGACGATCGCGAGCGGCACCGCGGCCACCACGGTGAGGTTCGGCACGTAGCGCAGGTAGTACGGCTGCAGCGCTTCCACGCCCTCGACGATCGTGGTGGCAAGCGCGCCGGTGCTCCGCTCGCGTACCCAGGCGGGGCCCAGTTGCTGCATCTTGCGCACGAGCGCGATGCGCAATTCCTGCGTGATGGCGAGCGCTGCCGCGAGCGCTGCACGGTCGGCTGCCTGGCCGAGCACGAAGCGCAGCACCACGAGCACGGGGACGCCCACGAGCCACGGCAGCACGTCGGCGAGCGTGGCCTTTGCCACCACCACCGGGGCGATCGCATGCGCGAGGAACCACGCCTGCGGCACCACCAACGCGCCGGAAGCGGCGGCGAGAAGGCCCGCGCGACGAAGTGGCCCGCGGGCGCCGCGCTGCCGCGCCCGCAGCCACCCGCCCAGCGCGCGACGGTCGGGCGGTGCGAGGCCCGCGAGCGGCGGTGTCGCGTCCGCCACGTAGTGCTACTGGCGCTCGGGCGGCGGCCGCTTGCCCACGAGGACGTCCACTTCCACGTCGGCGCCGCCGCGGACCACGCGCACCTTCGCATTGGTTCCGGGTGGCAGCTCGGCGATGCGCGCGAGCAGTTGCGGCACGTTGCGCGTGGTCTTGCCGCCGATCTCGGTGACGACGTCCATGAGCCGCATGCCGGCCTTGTCGGCAGGCCCGCCCGGCTGCAATCCGCTGATCACCACCCCTTCGGGACGCGCGAGCGAGAGATCCTTCGCCATCGCGACCGTCACCTGTGTCGGCTGGATCCCGAGCCAGCCGCGGGTGACCTCGCCATCGCGCACGATCTGCTCGAAGACCGTGCGCGCGAGCGACACGGGAATCGAGAACGCGATGCCCATCGAGCCACCCGTCTGCGAGTAGATCGTGCTGTTGATGCCCACGAGGTTGCCTGCGGCGTCGATGAGCGCGCCGCCGGAGTTGCCGGGATTGATCGCCGCATCGGTCTGGATGAAGTCCTCGAAGCGATTCACGCCGAGGTAGTTGCGCCCGAGCGCGCTCACGATGCCGAGCGTCACCGTGTTGCCGAGGCCGAAGGGATTGCCGATGGCGAGCACGACGTCGCCCACCTGCAGCGTATCGGCGGTCGCGAAGGTGATCGCCGGCAGGTTCTCCTCGTCGGTCTTCAGCACCGCGAGGTCCGACTCCGGATCGCTGCCCCGCACGTGCGCCGTCACGCGGCGGCCGTCGGAGAGCACGAGCTGGATGTCGTCCGCACCTTGCACGACGTGATGGTTGGTGAGCACGTAGCCCTCGGGGGACACGATCACGCCGGAGCCCAGGCTCGTCTGCCGCTGCGGCGCGGGGTGGGAGAAGAAGCGGCGGAACATGGGATCGTCGGCGAGCGGATTGCGCGACGGCAACTCCTTGCTCGTGTAGAGGTTCACGACCGCGGGCATCGCCTTCTTCGTGGCATCGGCATAGCTCGCCACGCGCGCACCGGAGACCTCGGTGGCGCGCTCCTGCGTGATGATCACATTGCCCACGGGATCGTTGACCCGGGGCAGCAGATCCGGCCGGAGCGTGACCACGACGAAGAGCAGCGCGAGGCACACGGTGCAGGCCTGCGCGAAGATCAGCCAGAATTTGCGCAACATCCGTCAAGTATAGGGGGGCTTGGGCCAGGGGGTCTCCCCTGGGCGGCTCCGGAACGGGCGCCACCGCCTGGCCGCGCCGTTTCGCTCTTCGCGCGCAACCTATTGATCTTGTGCGGCTTCTGCGCCGGCCTGAGAGCGAAGGCTTCCGGCGGACGGGCCAAATCCGCTATAATCGAACGGTTTTGCAGGGGGTTTGCGAGAACCGCCTTGCACGACGCCTCGAAACAGGCCGGCGCCGCCGCCCCATGCCGCGCGCCCGCCACGTCGAAAGCTCTTCCTCGCCTTTCTTGGATATCGGGATGTCTGACGCTCTTACTCAATCCGTCGACCCATCCGTCGACCGATCCGCGGACGATGGGAAGCGCCGCTTCCTGCTCGGCGCCGCGGGTGTCGTGGGCGGGATCGGCGCGGTGGTCGCGGCCACCCCCTTCGTGATGTCGTTCTGGCCCTCCGCGCGCGCCAAGGCCGCCGGCGCGCCGGTGGAGGTCGACATCAGCAAGGTCGAGGCGGGCCAGCTCATCACCGTCGAATGGCGCGGCAAGGTGTGCTGGGTGCTCAATCGCACGCCGGCGATGCTCGCCACACTGCCCAAGCTCGATTCCCGCCTCGCGGATCCGAATTCCCAGGTTCCGCAGCAGCCGCCCTACTGCCAGAACGAGCATCGGTCGATCAAGGATGCGATGTGGATCGCCGTGGGCATCTGCACCCACCTCGGTTGCTCGCCGACCTTCCGTCCCGACGTCGCTCCGCCCGACCTCGGTCCCGACTGGCTCGGCGGCTTCTTCTGCCCGTGCCACCAGTCCAAGTTCGATCTGGCCGGCCGCGTTTACAAGGGCATGCCCGCCCCCACCAACCTCGTGATCCCGCCCCACAAGTACCTCACGGACACCAAGGTCGTCATCGGCTTGAGCCAGGAAGGCAACGCCTGATGGACAAGCTCATGAACTGGATCGACGCGCGCTTCCCGCTCACCGCACTGTGGGAATCGCAGTGGGGCAAGTACGTCGCGCCGAAGAACTTCAACTTCTGGTACTACTTCGGCTCGCTCGCGGCACTGTGCCTCGTGATGCAGATCGTCACGGGCATCTTCCTCACGATGAACTACAAGCCGGATGCCGCCAAGGCATTCGACTCGGTCGAGTACATCATGCGGGACGTGGAGTGGGGCTGGCTCATCCGCTACATGCACTCCACGGGCGCGTCGGCTTTCTTCGTCGTCGTGTACCTGCACATGTTCCGCGGGCTCATGTACGGCAGCTACCGCAAGCCGCGCGAGCTCGTGTGGATCTTCGGCTGCCTGATCTATCTCACGCTGATGGGCGAGGCCTTCTTCGGCTACCTCCTCCCGTGGGGCCAGATGTCCTACTGGGGCGCGCAGGTGATCGTGAACCTCTTCTCCACGGTTCCGTTCATCGGTGAGGGGCTCGGCGTGTGGATCCGGGGCGACTACACGATCTCCGACATCACGCTCAACCGCTTCTTCGCCTTCCACGTGATCGCGCTGCCGCTGGTGCTGATCGGCCTCGTGGCCGCGCACCTGATGGCGCTGCACGAGGTGGGCTCGTCCAACCCCGACGGCATCGAGATCAAGAAGCAGCCCAAGGATCCGAAGACGGGCCTGTACCTCGACGGCATCTACAGCCACCCGTACTACACGATCAAGGACCTGATGGGCGTGGTGGTGTTCCTCATCGTGTTCTCGATCGTGGTGTTCTTCATGCCCGAGATGGGCGGCTACTTCCTCGAGCACAACAACTTCATCCCCGCGGATCCGCTCAAGACGCCCGAGCACATCGCCCCGGTGTGGTACTTCACGCCGTACTACGCGATCCTGCGCGCGATCCCGTCGTTCTTCAGCTCGCAGTTCTGGGGCGTGCTCGCGATGGGAGCCTCGGTGGTGCTGTTCTTCTTCCTGCCCTGGCTCGATCGCGGTGCGGTGAAGTCGATCCGCTACCGCGGCACGCTGTACAAGTCGTGGCTCGCCGCGTTCGTGGTCTCGTTCCTGATCCTGGGCTATCTCGGCGTCGTGCCGGTCACGGTCTGGGGCCAGTTCCCCGATACCTGGCCGCTGCTGGGCGGTGCCGACAAGGCCACGGTGCTCGCCCGCGTCCTCACCGTCGTCTACTTCCTCTTCTTCCTGCTGATGCCGTGGTACACCGCGCGCGACAAGACGAAGCCGGTTCCGGATCGGGTGCGCTGAAAATGATGAAGAAGACCCTCGTCACCCTCGCCGCCGCCTTGCTGGCCGGCATGAGCACGCTCGCGGGCGCCGCCGGCGGCGCCGATCTGCGCATGTCGCCCGCGCCGATCCATCGCCTCGACGCCGAGTCCCTGCAGCGCGGCGCACGCAACTTCGTGAACTACTGCCTCAACTGCCACAGCGCGAAGTACATGCGCTACGAGCGGCTGCAGGACCTGGGCCTCACCGAGTCGCAGATCAAGGACAACCTCATGTTCGGGACCGACAAGATCGGCTCGACCATGACGGTGGCCATGAATCCCGCCGATGCCAAGGCCTGGTTCGGCACCGTGCCGCCCGACCTGTCGGTGATCGCGCGCGTGCGCGGCGCCGACTGGCTCTACAACTACCTCCTGGGCTTCTACCGCGACGAGAAGTCCGCCACCGGCTGGAACAACCTCGTGTTCCCGAACGTGGGGATGCCGCACGCGCTGTGGCAGCTCTCCGGCCCCGGCAAGCTCGTGGAGCAGACCTTCGACGACCACGGCAAGGCCGCCGCCACCGCGATCGCCATCAAGAGCCTCGCCAGGGTCGAGGCCGGGTCCGGCGGGAAGTGGATCGTGCAGCAGGTGGGCGTGGATGCCGATGCGCCCGGCTCGATGCAGCCCGTGGAGTATCGCGCGTTCGTGGCCGATCTCGTGAACTTCCTCGACTACATCGCCGAGCCGAACAAGAACAAGCGCATCAGCCTGGGTATCGCCGTGCTGATGTACCTCCTCGTGCTCTTCGCGCTCGTGTATGCGCTGAAGCGCCTGTACTGGAAGAACGTCCCGCACTAGAAGGGCCGCAGAAAAACCGGGCTCGCGATCGGTGCCATCCGCCGGCGCGGGCCTTTCGACGCGGCGCCTCACCCGCCGCGTCGCCGACAAGCGTGACCCGCGCGCCATACGCCGCGCGCCAAGGAGACACCATCATGATGACCCTCTATTCGGGGACGACCGACCCGTTTTCGCAGCGTTGCCGCATCGTGCTGCACGAGAAGGGCATGGACTTCCAGATCATCGACGTCGACCTCGACCACAAGCCCGAGGACCTCGCGGTGATGAATCCGTACAACCAGGTCCCGGTGCTCGTGGAGCGCGACCTCGTGCTGCACGAGTCCAACATCATCAACGAGTACATCGACGAGCGCTTCCCGCATCCGCAGCTCATGCCCGCGGACCCGGTGATGCGCGCCCGCGCGCGGCTCTTCCTGCATCGCTTCGAGAAGGAGCTCTTCGTGCACATCGATGCGCTCGAGGGCAACAACCAGAAGAATGCGGAGAAGGCGCGCGCGCTGGTCCGCGACGCGCTCCTGCAGATCACGCCCGTGTTCGCCAAGCACAAGCACATGCTGGGCGAGGACTACTCGATGCTCGACGTGGCGATCACGCCGCTCCTGTGGCGCCTCGACTACTACGGCATCCAGATGCCGAAGCAGGCGGCACCCCTCATGAAGTACGCCGAGCGCCTGTTCGCGCGGCCGGCGTTCTCGGAGGCGCTGACCTCCGCCGAGCGGGGGATGCGCAAGTAGGGCGCCGCAAGGGGGCGGCGCGGGCGCCGGTGAGGCAACCGCCTCGCCCCACGCCGCAGCGGCCCGCCGGCACGGCGCGCGCTTGACGCTCCCGCCCGGCTGCGTAGTATTCTCGCGCCATGTCCGAGCAATCCGCCAAGCCCTACCTCATTCGCGCCATCTGCGAGTGGTGCGGCGACAACTCGCTCACCCCGTTCCTCGCGGTCAAGGTCAACGAGCAGACCAGGGTCCCGGCGGCGTACGTGAAGAACGGCGAGATCGTGCTCAACGTGAGCACCAGCGCCACGCGCAAGCTCACCATCGACAACGAGTGGGTGCAGTTCACCGCGCGCTTCAACGGCGCGTCGCAGGAAGTGGCGGTGCCGATCACTGCGGTATCGGGGATCTTCGCCAAGGAGACCGGCTACGGGTTCGCGTTCAACGCGCCGGCGGATCCCGTGGCTTCGCTGGCGGCCGCCACCGCGCCGCGCGAGCCGGACAAGGGCGAGGCCAGGGAAGGCAAGCGCAAGCCGCGGCCGCCGCATCTGCAGATCATCAAGTAGCTCCGCACTTTCGCGCGGGCTGCATCGCCGGCATAGCTCAGGGGTAGAGCAGCGGTTTTGTAAACCGTTGGTCGTGGGTTCAAATCCTACTGCCGGCACCACTCATCATAGGGGCGGGACGCGTCAGGAAGTTGCAGGAGCGCCGCGCCGTCCCATCAGTTTTCGCATCAGGAATCCACATCAGCGCAGCTTCGCCACGGCCGCCCGCAGGGGTGCGTC
>CAZUGY010000074.1:0-201 GCA_964620265.1 uncultured Alcaligenaceae bacterium | reverse complement strand
GGCATGGGTGACGGGCCGTACCGGGGAGCGCTGACCGAAACCGCGCGGCGGACAACGGAACCGTGGCCGCCCGTTCAACCGGGGCCGCCACAAAGCTGTACACTCCAAAATGACGGCAAAGCCCGCTCGCCGTGGCAAGGTGCCTCATGACGTGCATTTCCATTCAATCCGCCGATACCGGCCCTCCGCCGCGCGTGGAGA
>CAZUGY010000073.1:0-19825 GCA_964620265.1 uncultured Alcaligenaceae bacterium | reverse complement strand
TGACGAAGCGAGGACGACGATGGCCGTTACGCTGACCCCCGCCGCCGCCGAGCACGTGAGCGCCTTCCTCGCCAAGCGCGGCAAGGGCATGGGACTGCGCCTGGGCGTGCGCACCACGGGCTGCTCGGGGCTCGCCTACAAGCTCGAGTACGCCGACGAGGCCAAGCCGGAAGACGTCACCTTCCAGAGCAATGGGGTGACGGTGGTGGTGGATCCCAAGAGCCTGCCGTACATCGACGGGACGGAGCTCGACTTCGCGCGCGAGGGCTTGAACGAAGGGTTCCAGTTCAGGAATCCGAACGTGAAGGACGAGTGCGGGTGTGGGGAGAGCTTCAACGTCTAACCCTTCGTCCACAAACGGCGGGTTGCACTGGTGGTGGATGAAGAGAGGGCGGAGTCTCGCCGTTTGTGGCCGGTTGAAGCTCACGGCCAGGCGGTCGGCTTGGGGCGGCCCGACGCCGACCGCTGGTAACTTCTGATAACGACGAGTGTCTTGCGGCGGGTTGTGGGTGCGGTCGACGGGTAATGGATCCGCCGCAGCCGCGTGCAACTCACTTTCTTTGCTAGCCGCCTTCCGTTCTTCTCCCAGATGATCGACTTCTCCCGCAATCACTTCGCGCTCTTCGGGCTTCCGGCACGCTATCGCATCGATCCGGCGGCGCTCGATGCGGCGTATCGCGCGTTGCAGGCGGACGTGCATCCGGATCGCTTCGCGGGCGGGACCGATGCGCAGCGGCGGCTCGCGCTGCAGTCGTCGGCGCGGGTGAACGAGGCGTATGGCGCGCTGAAGGCGCCGGTGTCGCGCGCGCAATACCTGCTGGGCCTGCATGCGGTGGATGCGGCCGACGAAAGGGACACGGCGCTCGACTTCGATTTCCTCGAGCGGCAGCTCGAGCGGCGCGAGGCGGCGGAGGCGGCGAAGGCCGCCGGTGACGTGCGCACGCTGGGGTCGCTGCACGACGCGGCGCTCGCCGAGGCGCGCGAGCTCGAGGATGCGCTCGCGCGCGAGCTCGATCGCGAGGCGGCCGACTATGCCGGTGCCAAGCCGCGCGTGCGCGAGCTCGCGTTCCTCGTGAAGCTCGCCGACGACCTCGACGCGATGATCGCGGCGCTCGACTAGGCAACGGGCTCGATGGCGCTCCTGCAAATCTCCGAGCCCGGCGAGTCGCCCGTGCCGCACGCGCGCAAGCGGGCGATCGGCATCGACCTCGGCACCACCAATTCGCTGGTGGCCACCGTGCGCCACGGCCTTGCCGTGGTGTTGCCCGATGCGGAAGGACGGCCGCTGGTACCGTCCATCGTGCGCTACGGCGAGGAGGGCGTCACGGCGGGTTACGCCGCGATGGCCAAGCAGTCCCTCGATCCGCACAACACGATCGTGTCGGTGAAGCGGCTCATGGGCCGCGGGCTTTCCGACCTCGACGACGATCGCCGCTTTCCGTATCGCTTCGTCGACACGCCCGGCATGGTGCGCATCGCCACGCGTGCCGGCGTGAAGTCGCCGGTGGAGATTTCCGCCGACCTCCTGCGCGCGCTGCGCGAGCGCGCCGAGGTTTCGCTCGGCGGCCCGGTCGACGGCGCGGTCGTGACGGTACCCGCCTACTTCGACGACGCGCAGCGCCAGGCCACCAAGGACGCCGCGCGCCTCGCGGGGCTGCCCATCCTGCGCCTGCTGAACGAGCCCACCGCCGCGGCGGTTGCGTACGGCCTCGACAATGCCTCCGAGGGCGTGTACGCGGTGTACGACCTCGGCGGGGGCACGTTCGACATCTCGATCCTGCGCCTGTCGCGCGGCGTATTCGAAGTGCTCGCCACCAATGGCGATGCGGCGCTCGGCGGCGACGACTTCGATCATCGCGTCTTCTGCTGGATCATCGAGGCGGGCAAGCTGCCGCCGCTTTCGCCTTCCGATGCGCGCATGCTGCTGGTGAAGGCGCGCGCGGCCAAGGAGCACCTGTCCGATCACGACGAGTGTCCCGTCGTTGCCACGCTGTCCGACGGCACGCCCGTCGATGTGACGGTCACGCGCGAGACACTCACCGCGATCACCGGGAACCTCGTCGCCAAGACGCTCGCGCCGGTCAAGCGTGCGCTGCGCGATGCCAGGCTCGCGCCCACGGACGTGAAGGGCGTGGTGCTCGTGGGCGGGGCCACGCGCATGCCGCAGATACGGCGCTCGGTGGGCGAGTTCTTCGGCCAGCCGCCGCTCACCAACCTCGATCCGGACGAAGTGGTGGCGCTGGGCGCTGCCGTGCAGGCGAACAAGCTCGTGGGTAACCGCGAAGGCAACGACGACTGGCTCCTGCTCGACGTGATCCCGCTCTCGCTCGGGCTCGAGACGATGGGTGGGTTGGTCGAAAGGATCATCCCGCGCAACTCGCCGATCCCGGTCGCCAAGGCGCAGGAATTCACCACGTTCAAGGACGGCCAGTCGGCGATGGCGATCCACGTGGTGCAGGGCGAGCGGGAGCGCGTGGCCGATTGCCGCTCGCTCGGCCGCTTCGAGTTGCGCGGCATCCCGGCGATGGCCGCGGGTGCGGCGCGCATCCGCGTGACCTTCGAGGTCGATGCCGACGGCCTCCTCGAGGTGAGCGCGCGCGAGGAGACCTCGGGCATCGCCGCGCAGATCGCCGTCAAGCCGTCGTATGGACTTTCCGATGGCGAGATCGCGCAGATGCTGCAGGATTCGTTCGCGCACGCCGCCGACGACATGCAGGCACGCGCACTCGCGGAGGCCCAGGTCGAGGCCGATCGCCTCGTCGATGCCACGCGCAATGCGCTCGCGGCCGACGGCGACCTCGTGCCGCACGACGAGCGCGCCGCGATCGATGCCGCCGTGGCCGCGGTCGCGCAGCTGCGCGAGGGGCATGACCACCTGGCCCTGCGCGCCGCCACCGACGCGCTCAATCGCGTCACCGAGCCCTTCGCGGCGCGGCGCATGGACCGTGGCGTGCACCGCGCGCTCACGGGCCGGCGCGTGGACGCGCTCTCCGACTGAAAACGCTTCGCGCCATGCCCGACATCGTCGTCCTCCCCCATGCCGAGCTCTGCCCCGACGGCAAGACCTTTCCCGGAACGCAGGGCAAGTCGCTCCTCGACAACCTGCTCGCGCAAGGTATCGACGTGGAGCATGCGTGCGAGAAGTCGTGCGCCTGCACCACGTGCCACGTCATCGTGCGCGAGGGCTTCGACTCGCTCTCGCCTTCCACGGAGGACGAGGACGACCTGCTCGACCGCGCGTGGGGCTTGACCCCCGTCTCGCGGCTGTCGTGCCAGGCCATCGTCGACGACGCGAAGCTCGTGGTCGAGATCCCCAAGTACACGATCAATCACGCCAAGGAGCGCTGACGATGAAGTGGACGGACGTCAACGACATCGCGATCGAGCTCGTGGAGGCGCACCCCGACGTCGACCCGCGCACGATCCGCTTCACCGACCTGCATCGCTGGGTGCTGGAACTGCCGGGCTTCGACGACGATCCCGCGCGCAGCGGCGAGAAGGTTCTCGAGGCGATCCAGGCCGCGTGGATCGACGAGCTCTGACGACGCCTCAGGCGAACCAGTTGACGGCGCCGTCGAGGCCGCACACGTCGAGCGCGCAGGTGGCGGCGGAACGCACGACGGGCTTCGCGCGATAGGCGATCGACACGTCGGCCGCGGCGAACATCGGCAGGTCGTTGGCGCCGTCGCCGATGGCGACCGCGATGCCGTCGGCCTTCTTGTGGCGGGCCGCGAGCTTGTGCAGCGCATGGGCCTTGGCCTTGGCATCCACGATCGCGCCCGCGATGCGGCCGGTGAGCTTGCCGCCGCGCACCTCGAAGGTGTTGGACAGCGTGAAGTCGAGCGCCAGGCGCTTCTCGAGGCGATCGGTGAAGAAGGTGAAGCCGCCGGACAGCAGCGCGGTCACGGCACCTGCGGCCTTGAAGGCGGCGAGCATGCGCTCGGCGCCGGGCGACAGCTGCAGGCGCTCGTCGTAGACCTTCGCGAGCTCCGCCACCGGCAGTCCCCGGAGCAGGGCCACGCGCTGCGTGAGGCTCTGCGCGAAATCGATCTCGCCGCGCATCGCGCTCTGCGTGATTGCCGCGATCTGCGGCTTGATGCCCTTCATGTCGGCGATCTCGTCGATGCACTCGATCGTGATGAGCGTCGAGTCCATGTCCATCGCCACCACGCGCACGCGATCGAGCGTGCGCCCGGCGGGGACGAACGCGGCATCGCAGCCCGCCGCGCGCGCGGCGTCGAGCAAGCTGGCATCGGAGGCGCCGCCCACCAGGCGAAAGGCCACGGGCGCACCCAAGCCCACCGGAACGATGGCGCCCGCGCCCGCGCGATCGGCGAGCGCCGCGACAGTGGCGGTCGCGATGGCGGGGGCCTGCACCACGAGATCGTCCACGGCTTGGGTCATGGCGCTTGCGCTTTCACGTCGGGAGCTCGGAAGCAACGATGCGCGGGAACGACGCGCGCACCGGCGGGAGGTCCCCTGCGGGGAATATCGATAGCACGTGGGGTAGCAAAGGAGCGTGCTGCGATGCAATAGTATAGGGGTTCGCGCTCCCGACGCATCCCTTTCCAACGCGCCCGCCCGTTGCACGTTGCCCGATGCATCCCCATGTAGGAGTGCACCCATCCCAAGGAGAGACGACATGCAAGTTCGAATCGGCGACGAAGCCCCCAACTTCACGGCGCAAACGACCGAAGGGACGATCGACTTCCACGACTGGATCGGCGACAAGTGGGCGGTGCTCTTCTCGCATCCCAAGGACTTCACGCCCGTGTGCACCACCGAGCTCGGCTACCTCGCGAAGATCAAGCCCGAGTTCGACAAGCGCAATACGAAGATCGTCGGCCTTTCCATCGATCCGGTCGACGATCACTCGCGCTGGGCCAAGGACATCGAGGAAACGCAGGGCACGGCGCCCAACTTCCCCATCATCGGCGACGCCGACCTCACCGTGGCCAAGCTCTACGACATGATCCATCCGAACGCGAGCGGTGACGCGCCGCGCACCGCCGCGGACAATGCGACGATCCGCTCGGTATTCGTCGTGGGACCGGACAAGAAGGTCAAGCTGATCCTCACCTATCCGATGACCACGGGCCGCAACTTCGACGAGGTGCTGCGCGTGATCGACTCGCTGCAGCTCACCGCGAAGCACAAGGTGGCGACGCCGGCGCAGTGGAACGCGGGCGAGGACGTGATCATCGCCGGCTCGGTCAGCAACGACGAGGCGAAGCAGAAGTATCCCGACGGCTGGAAGTCGCCCAAGCCGTACCTGCGCATCGTGGCGCAGCCGAAGTAGTCACGCGAAGCGTCGGTTGCAGGTGAAGGGGTCCCGAGCGGCCCCTTCTTCTATTCGGGCGCAGGCGCAGCGGGCGCAGGCGCAGCGTGTGCCGGTGAAGTATGCTGCGCGACGGCGGATCGGCGCCTGACTGCGGGAGTGCATCGTGGATCGTAGGGGATGGAGTGTCGTCGTTGTGGCGTGTGCCGTGCTTGCCGGGTGCCAGGCGCCGGGCGTGAACCTCGATAGCGTGGAGCCGCACGCCATGGACGCGGCGGTACGCCGCGCGCAACTCGACACGATGTGCGCGAACGTGGTGCCGGCCATCGTCGATCGCCAGCAGGCGGCGCCGTCGCGTGCGACCGCCGGCAACGTGATGCTGGAGTACGCGATCGACGTGACCGGCTGCAACCAGCGCAAGACCTACCACGTGCGCTGCCCCGCCGTGGGGGGCGCCTGCTTCGTGGTGGACGAGCGGAAGGAGGGCAGCCAGGCGCCGCGCTAGCGGCGTGCCTTGCCCTTTCCCTTGGGCGGGGGACTCTCACGCGACAGCGGCTCGGTAAACACCGGTCGGGCACCTTTCGCCGGGGCCGCCGCCGAGCGCATGGCGGCGGGCCCCCCTCCTGTCGCGCCGGCAGGCGTTTCGTCCGCCAGCACGAAGTCGATCTTCGACTGCTCCATGTCCACCCGCGCCACCTTCACGCGCACGCGCGCGGCCAGCTGGTAGGTGACGCCCGTGTGCTCGCCGACGAGCGCGTGACGCACGGCATCGAAGTGGAAATAATCGCGGCCGAGCTCGGTGATGTGCACCAGGCCGTCGATGGCGAGGCCATCGAGCGTCACGAACAGGCCGAAGCTCGTGACGCCACTGACCGTGCCATCGAATTCCTCGCCGACGCGGTCCTGCATGTAGTGGCACTTCAACCAGTTGACGACGTCGCGCGCGGCCTCGTCGGCACGACGCTCGGTCATCGACGTGTGCACGCCGAGCTGCTGCCACGTCATCCCCGCCGGGGAATAGGACTTGCCTTCCAGCGCCGCCTTGATCCCGCGATGCACGACGAGGTCGGGATAGCGCCGGATGGGCGAGGTGAAATGCGCGTAAGCCTCGTAGCCGAGGCCGAAGTGGCCTTCGTTGTCAGGGCGGTATTGCGCCTGCGAGAGCGAGCGCAGCAGCACCGTCTGCAGGAGGTCGTAGTCGGTCCGCTCGCGGGCGGCGTCGAGGAGCTTCGAGTAGTCGGAAGCGCTCGGCCGCTCGCCACCCCCCAGGTGCAGCGCCGACATGGCCAGGAACTCGCGCAGCACCGCGAGCTTGTCCGGCGGCGGCGGCTCATGCACGCGGAAGAGCGTCATCTGCTTCTTCTGCGTGAGGAAGTCCGCGGCGCACACGTTGGCCGCCAGCATGCACTCCTCGATGAGCCGGTGTGCCTCGTTGCGCGGGGCGGGCACGATGCGCGTGATCTTGCCGTGGTCGTCGAACTCGATGGCGAGCTCGGGCGTGTCGAAGTCGATGGCGCCGCGCTTCGTCCGCGCCGCTGCGAGGACGCCGTAGAGCTTGTGGAGATTCTGCAGGTGAGGGAGCAGCTTCTTGGCCTCCGCGGACGCGGCCGATGCCGGGTCGGACAGCCACGACCACACCTGCGTATACGTGAGCCGCGCCTGCGAGTGCATCACGGCCGGATAGAAGGCGTACTGCTTGATGGCGCCCTGCGGCGATATCTCCATGTCGCACGCCATGCACAGGCGATCGACGTTGCCCTTGAGCGAGCAGAGCTCGTTGCTCAATTCCTCCGGCAGCATCGGGATCACCCGGCGCGGGAAGTACACCGAGGTGCCACGCTCGCGCGCATCCTTGTCGAGTGCATCGCTGTCGCGCACGTAATGCGAGACATCGGCGATCGCCACGATGAGGCGAAAATTGCGACCCTTGCGTTCGCAGTAGACGGCATCGTCGAAATCCCTGGCAGTCTCGCCGTCGATCGTGACGAGGGGCAGCGGGGTGAGGTCGACGCGTCCCTTGCGATCGGCGGGCCGTACCTCGGCGGGCAGGCGCTTGGCCTGGCGCTCCGCTTCCTTGCTGAATTCGTAAGGCAGCGCGTGCTTGCGCAGCGCGATCTCGATCTCGATCCCGGGGTCGGTGGCATTGCCCAGCACCTCGCTGACGCGGGCCACGGCCTCGCGGTCGCCGGTGGGCTGCTCCACGATCTGCGCCACCACGATCTCGCCGACCTTCGCCTTGCCGATGCCGTCGGCGGGCACCAGGAAGTCCTGGCTGATGCGCCGGTTCTCGGCGACGATGAAGTGCACGCCGCGCTCCACGTGGAGGCGGCCCACCACTTCCTTGTTGGCGCGCGTCAGCACCTCGACGATCTCGCCTTCGCGGCGTCCCTTGCGATCGAGGCCCGCCATGCGGACCACGACGCGATCCCCGTGCAGCACCTTGTGCATCTCGCGGGCGGAGAGGAAGAAGTCGGTGCCGCCATCCTCGGGCACGAGGAAGCCGAAGCCGTCGGGATGGCCCTGCACGATGCCGACCGTGAGGTCGAGCTTCGCGACGACGCAGACCTGGCCCTTGCGATTGGTGAGCACCTGCCCGTCGCGCTCCATCGCGGCCAGGCGGCCCGCGAGCGCGTCGTGCACGACCGGGGGCGCATCGAGCAGGCGCACGAGCTCGTCGGGCGGCAGCGGCGTGCCCGCGGCCGTGAGGGCCTTCAGGATCGCGTCGCGCGACGGGAGCAGGGCGGGGTCGAAGTCGTCCTTGGGGCGTCGCGGCGCGCGGTCGTTGCGGCGCTTGCCGGAGGACGTGGGGGAATCGCCACCGGATGCTGGGGGGCGGCTACTGGGGAAGGTCTGCTTTTTTGACAAGGATTCTCTGGAAAAGATACAATCGAAGGTTGCAGTTCTCGTGATGCCCGCCCAGGTGGCGGAATTGGTAGACGCACTAGGTTCAGGTCCTAGCGGTGGCAACACTGTGGGGGTTCGAGTCCCTTCCTGGGCACCACGACTGCATGACGACGGCCCCCTCGTGGGGCCGTTTTCATGGCAGAAGTGGGGAGTTTCGATCTCCCACGTCTTCTGGGGAGATAGTACCCCAGCGGGTCAGCAAGGCATTCCAGCGCTACGCCGAGGAATGGCGGCCTCGCAGGTGAACGCGGCGGACTCGATGGGCGAGCCGTGAACGCCCCTCGCCACCGCGCCCATCACTCCTTGTACTTCACCTCCACCGCCCTCCCATTGATCCGCAGCTCCCCCGTGGCCACGTCCACCTCGAATAGCGGCTTCTCGCCGTTGAAGAGCCCCCAGCGGCCGGTGTGCGGATCGTACTTGCTCGCGATCGTTGCCGATTCGTCGTAGGCGATCTTGTTGCCGGCGCGCATCGCGTAGCAGGCGTAGCGGCAATCGGCGTACACCATCATCCCGAAGTTGAGGTCGGCCTCGCGATGGTCGAGCGCCTGCGGGGCGATGAACACGCCGTAGTCGATCGTGGCCTTGGGTCCCGTGTTGAAGGCGCGGCCGAGGATGATGCCGAGGCCGATGCGATCGCCCTCCTGGCTTCCCGGCGCGGGGCTCGCACCGGTGGTGTAGGCGTCGATCTCCAGTGCGTAGAAGCCGCCCTTGCCGTGCGTGTCCTGCAGCTCGAGCACGCCGGCCCATGACGTGCCGCGGCCGAACTTGTGCGCCTGTCCGTAGGATGCGACGTTGGCGCCATGGTTGCTGTAGTTCTTGAGGATCGACAGGCTTGCCCATTCGAAGGTGCGTGCCTCCGGATCGGTGGTCACGTGCGTGTAGAGCGCGGGGATCACGTCGCCCTCGCGCCCGCCCGCGGGCGCGCTGCGCGTCACGGTCAGGCTCGCGGGCAGGACGAACAGATCGTGGGGGCGCGGCGTGATGCCCTGGAAGTACCCGGTCTGGGCGCTGGCGGCTGCCGGGAGGAGGGTGAGCGCACCCCCCATGGCGAGAACGGCAGGAAGGAGAAGGTGGCGCACGAGATCCTCCGTCGATGTCGCGATGTCGCGGGGCGGCAACGTTAGCACGCGGAGACGGGCCCGGTGGTTACTTCGGCGCGTGCTTTGTTGGTATCCTCACCGACACTGCTGACCTTCACCGGGAGACCACGCAATGAGCGACGAGAAGAGCTTTTTGACGAGGATTGGCGAAGTGGTGGATGCCGCCAAGGAAAAAGCGCAGGAGCTGGGCGCTGCCATCGCGGACAAGGCGCAAACCGCGATGACCGATACCAAGGAGGTCGCCGACAAGGCCGCCACGGCCGTGAGCACCAGGGCCAAGAGCGCCATGGCCGACACGAAGGACGTGGCCGACAAGGCGGCGACCGCGGTGGCGAAGAAGGCCAAGGCAACCAAGGTGGCCGTGGTGCGCCGGGCCAGGGTCGTGGAGAAGGACGCCAAGTCGATGTACGGCAAGGCCGAGCGCTCGGTCAAGCGCACCGCCAAATCGGCGGCGAAGACAGCCAAGAACGCGGCGGGCAAGGTCAAGAAGGCCGTGGGCATGAAGCCCGCACCCAAGGCGAAGACAGCGAAGAAGACGGCCACGAAGAAGACGTCGGCCAGGACCACGGCAAGGAAGACGGCGAAGAAGGTCGCGAAGAAGGCGAAGACGGCCGTGCGCAAGACCGCGGCCGCCGCGAAGAAGGCAGCGAAGAAGGTCGCCGCGAAGATGCCGGCGAAGAAGGCTACCGGAAAGACCGCAAGGAAAACGGCGAAGAAAACGGCCGGCCGGACACCGTCGAGAAAACCCGCCGCCAGGAAGACGGCGAAGAAGGCCGCGAAGAAGCGCTGACCCGCTCGTCCAACGCCCGGGCACCACGCCCGGGCGGGTTCCGGTGTCCCCTGGATTATCCGCGCGTCATGCCTTGCCGGGCAGGCGCGCTGCCACCTCTTCCGGCCGCAGGTTGTCGTAGACCTCGAACGGCTGGTGGATCCAGGGATTGTCGGGCAGGTAGTCCACGAAGTAGTCGGGCTTGAAGACCGAGCACGCCTTCCACCACAGCACCGCCGTCTTGAGCGCGGTCATATGGGGAAAGCGCCTGGGCAGCTCCTCGTGCACGGCCGCCAGCGTGTGGCCGGAATCCACCATGTCGTCGACCAGCAGCACGCGATCGCCCAGTCGCGGCTTGGTCATGGTCATGTGCTCGGCGATCACGAGCTCGCCGCGGATCGTGCCGCCTTCGGCGGTGTAGGAGTGGGTGGAGAGGATCGCGAGCGGCTGGTCGAAGATGCGCGACAGCACGTCGCCCACGCGCAATCCGCCGCGCGCGATGCAGATGATCTGGTTGAAGTGGAAGCCCGACGCGTGGACCGTGTGCGCGAGGCGCTCCACGAGCGTGTTGTATTCGTCCCACGTGACCTTGAGGCTCATCGCCGAACATCTCCCCCTGGGTTTTTCGTCGCTCTTTCTACCTGGAATCGACTGGCTCCGCCAGCGATTCCAGGGTGACCTCAAAAGAGCAAAAGCAGGTTTTTACTTTTGCTCGCGTCAAGAAAACGGGTGATGCACCAGGATCGTCTCGTCGCGATCCGGACCGGTCGACACCATCGCGATCGGCACCCCCGTGAGCGCCTCGATGCGGCGCAGATACGCGCGCGCATGGGCGGGCAGCGCATCGAACGATTGCGCGCCCACGGTGGACTCGCTCCATCCGGGCAGCGTCTCGTATTGCGGCACGCACTTCGCCACTGCCTCCGCGCCCGTCGGAATGAGGTCGAGCTCCTTGCCGTCCATGCGATACGAGGTGCAGATCCTGATCTCGGACATGCCGTCGAGCACGTCGAGCTTGGTGATGCACAGGCCGTTCACGCCGTTCAACTGCAGCGAGCGCTTCAACGCCGGGATGTCGAGCCAGCCGCAGCGGCGTGGACGTCCCGTGACGGAGCCGAACTCCTTGCCGCGCGTGGCAAGGCCCGCGCCCACGTCGTCGATGAGCTCGGTGGGGAAGGGACCGGTGCCCACGCGCGTGGTGTAGGCCTTCACGATGCCGAGCACGTAGTCGAGCATCTGCGGACCCACGCCGCTGCCTGAAGCGGCGGCGCCCGAGAGGCAGTTGCTGCTCGTGACGTACGGATAGGTGCCGTGGTCGACGTCGAGCAGCGCGCCTTGCGCGCCTTCGAACAGCAGCGACTCGCCGCGCGCGCGCGCGGCGTGCAGCAAACCCGCGACGTCGGCGACCATCGGCCGCAGCTCGAGCGCATGCGCGAGCGCCTCGTCGCGCGTCTTGGCGAAGTGCACCGGATCGCGCTTGTAGTAGTTCACCAGCATGAAGTTGTGGAACTCGAGCAGCACCTCGAGCTTGGCCGAGAAGCGGTCAGGATCGAGGAGGTCCTGTACCCGCAGCGCGCGGCGGGCGATCTTGTCCTCGTAGGCGGGGCCGATGCCGCGGCCGGTGGTGCCGATCTTCTCGTCGCCCATCGCGGTCTCGCGCGCCTGGTCGAGCGCCACGTGCACGGGCAGCACCAGCGGGCACGCGGGCGAGATCTTGAGGCGCGAGCGCACGTCCACGCCGGCGCCTTCGAGCTCGGCGATCTCCTGCAGCAGGGCCGCGGGGGAGAGCACCACGCCGTTGCCGAGGAAGATGGCCACATTGGGCCGCAGCACGCCCGACGGAATGAGGCGCAGCACCGTCTTGCGGCCTGCGATCACCAGCGTGTGGCCCGCATTGTGGCCGCCGTGGTAGCGGACGACGCCGGCCGCGCTCTCGGTGAGCCAGTCGACGATCTTGCCCTTGCCCTCGTCGCCCCACTGGGTGCCGATGACGACTACGTTCTTGCCCATGTCATGCCTTTCCTGTTGGTGCCCGTTGCCGCGCGCCCTCAGCGCGCTTCCTCGACCTTCCACCCGGCGCCGTCGGGCACCAGCCGGCGCGCGCCGTCGTGCGCCTCGCCGGGGAGTGCCACGATCACGCACTCGCCGCGCGCGCGCAGGTCGTCGATCGTGCGCGCGAGCGCCGCATCGGCGCCGTCGGGCGCGACGATGACCTGCGCGCCGCCGTTCCCGGTCGCCAGCGAGGCGAGGTGGCGCAGGTCCATCGAGAAGCCGGTGGCCGGCCGCGCGCGGCCGAAGGCGCGGCCCACGCCGTCGTAGCGGCCACCGCGTCCGCAGTCCTGGATCGCGCCGCCGGCGTCCTGCGCGAACACCGAGAAGGTGGCGCCGGTGTAGTAGTGATAGCCGCGCAGGTCGGCGAGATCCACGTGCAGCGCCTTGACGCTTTCCGTCGCCAGCGCGAGGGCGCCGAGCGCGTCGAGCGCGGCGGTCACGTCGGGCAGCGCCGGCAGCACGCGGCGCGCGGCCTCGAGCGTCTCGCCGGCGGGGCCGTAGAGGGTGGCGAGCGCACGCAGCGCGCTGCGTGCGGGCTCGGGGAGCGCGGCGGTGAGCGCCTGCACGGCGGGGCCGTCCTTGTCGCGGAGCGCCGCGAAGAGCTCGCCGTCGTCGCCTTCGCCGCTGCCGTCGAGGCCTGCCGCGCGCGCGAGCGCGCGATACAGGCCCACGTGACCCAGGTCGAGGTGCAGGCCCCCGATGCCTGCCACCGTGAGGCTCGAGACGAGGAGGCGCATCGTCTCGCGGTCCGCCTCGATGCCGGCGTGGCCGTAGAGCTCGGCCCCGATCTGGATCACCTGCCGGTTCTCGCCGGGCGCGGCGGCGGTACGCAGCACGCTGCCGGCGTAGCAGAGCCGCGTCACGCCCGATTCGTTGAGGAGGTGGGCGTCGATGCGCGCGACCTGCGGTGTCGTGTCGGCGCGCAGGCCGAGCATGCGGCCGGACAGCGGGTCGACTGTCTTGAACGTGATGAGGTCGAGGTCGCGGCCCGTCCCGGTGAGGAGCGAGTCGAGGAACTCCACGAGCGGCGGCTGCACGAGGCGATAGCCGCGGGCGCGGAAGTGATCGAGCAGCGTGCGCCGCAGCGCCTCCACGCGCGCGGCCTCGCCGGGCAGGACGTCCTCGATCGCTTCGGGAAGGAGCCAGTTACGCATGCTGGATCAGGAGAAGGCCGATGAGGCCCGCGGCCACGCAGGCGAGTCCCATGAATCGTATCTGACCGTCGGAGAGCTCGCCGATGCGCCGGAAGGTGTCACGCCACAGCCTCGGTGCAACGAAGGGAAGGATTCCCTCGAGGATCAGCAGCATGGCCAGGGCGGCCCACAGCGAGTCCACGTCAGTCGCTTCTGCTTCGTCGTGAGGTCAGGGCGCGGGGCAGCACGCGCGGGCCACGAGGCGCGTGGCGCAAGCTGCCGCAGCGCCCGTCCGCTACCTTGCCGGAACCCGCGGCGCCACGCCGCGCCCCGACCCCGATTGCCGGAAATAGTTGAAGAACTCGCCCGACGGCTCGAGCACCATGAGGTCGTTGCGCTTGAACGAGGTCTTGTAGGCCTCGAGGCTGCGGTAGAACGCGAAGAACTCCGGATTGGTGCCGTAGGCCGAGGCGTAGATCGACGCCGCCTTGCCGTCGCCTTCGCCCTTGATCTTCTGCGCCTGGCGATACGCATCGGCGAGGATCACCTGGCGCTGGCGGTCGGCATCGGCGCGGATCTTTTCCGACTCGGCGGCGCCGAGCGAGCGCAGCTCGTTGGCCACGCGCCGGCGCTCGGATTCCATCCGCGCGTAGACGGGACCGGTCACGTCGATCGGCAGGGCGAGGCGGCGCAGGCGCACGTCGACCACTTCGACGCCGATGTTGCGGGCATCCTGGTCGGCCTTCTGCCGGGTCTCGTTCATGATGCGCTCGCGGCCGGTGGAGATCGCCTCGTGCATCGTGGACTTGTTGAACTCCTCGGCGAGGTTGCTGCGCACCGTCTGCGACAGGCGCGAGCGGGCGGCATCCTCGTTGCCCTGCACGGCGACGTAGTACTGCTTGACGTCGGTGATGCGCCAGAGGACGACGAAGTCGACCTCGAGCGGCGTCTTCTCCGACGTGACCACGCGGTCGACGTCCGGATTCTCGAGCATGAGGTTGCGGCGGTCGAAGTAGCGCACGTTCTGCACGAGCGGCAGCTTGAAGTGCAGGCCGGCCTGGTCGTTGATGTCGACGATCTCGCCGAGCTGGAAGCGGATCGCGTATTTCGTCTGGTCGACGGTGTACATCGCCTGCGAGGCCACGAGCAGCAGCGCGACGACGAGGGCGAGAAGGGGCATGGTGAGTCGCATGGCGGTCTCCTAGCGCTCGCGGTTGCGCAGCGTTTCGCGCGTGCGCGCCGGGTCGACGGGCACCGTGGGTGCGATGTCGGGCACGGTCGTGACCGGGGCGCGCGCGCTCGAGTCGGGCACCACGCCGGGCGCTGCCTGCATGAGCTTGTCGAGCGGCAGGTAGAGGAGGTTGCTGCCCGCCTTCTGGTCCACGATCACCTTGCTCGTGTTGCCGAGCACCGATTGCATCATGTCCAGATACAGGCGATCGCGCGTCACGCCGGGCGCCTTGGCATATTCGGAGGCGATCGAGCGGAAGCGCGACGCGTCGCCCTCGGCACGCTGCGTCACTTCCGTGTTGTAGCCGTTGGCCTCCTCCATCAGGCGCGAGGCGAGGCCGCGGGCGCGCGGCACGACGTCGTTGGCATAGGCCTGGCCTTCGTTCACGAGGCGCACGCGGTCCTGCTGCGCCTTCACCGCGTCGTCGAAAGCGGCCTGCACCTTCTCGGGCGGCTGCACGCTCTGCAGCGTGACCTTCTGGATCGATACGCCGGTCTTGAGGCGATCCATCGAGCGCTGCATGAGGTCGCGCGTGTTCTGCGCGATCTGCTCGCGGCCCTCGTAGAGCACGAAGTCCATCTTGGCCTTGCCCACGATCTCGCGGATGGCCGACTCGGCGACCACCTTCACGATTTCCTCGGGCCGGCGATTGTTGAAGACGAAGTCCTCCGCCGAGATCAGGTTGTATTGCACCGCGAACTGGATGTCGATGATGTTCTCGTCCTCGGTGAGCATCACCGCCTCCTTGGCGTTGCGGTTCGCCGTGGAATTGCGGTAGCCCAGCTCGAGCGTGCGCACCTGCGAGAACTCGACGAGCTCCACTGCTTCCACCGGCGCCGGCAGGTGCCAGCGCGGGCCGGGCAGCGTGGTCTCGGTGTACTTGCCGAAGCGGGTGACGACCCCGCGGCGGCCTTCGTCGACGATGTAGAAGCCGCTCGCGAACCAGACGAGGACCACGAGGCCGATGATGAGGCCCGCGCCGCCCAGTGCGAGCCCGCGCCGCGGCGGGCCGCTGCCATTGCTGCCCCCATCGCCGCCACCGCGACGGTTGAGGAGCTCACTCATGCGCCGGTTGACGTTGCGCCAGATCTCGTCGAGATCCGGCGGCCCGCCGCCGCCGCTACCTCCGCTGTTGTTACCGCGCTTGCCCCATTGGGGATCGTTGAGCGACATCGTCTACGGCCTGCTTCGAGGTAAGGGTGACATGCGGAAGATGAGGACGCGCAGGGCTGCTCTCAAGGCAAGCGCGCTGCCGGATCGTCGAGGGGCTCTCGGGCGATCCCGGCGGACGTCCTGTCGGATGAGGTCGCGGCGTGTGCGCCTGCGGGAAAGCGTTCGGTGAGCGCAGCCAGGAGGCCGTCGCATCCGGCGCCACTCTGGGCACTTACGCGAACCGTCGAAATGGTACCACAGGGATCACGCTCGACCCCGGGGGAAACGCCGGTCAGGTCGACCTTGTTCACGACCAGGAGGCGGGGGACGTCGGCCGCGCCGACCTCGGCCAGGACCTCTTCCACCGCGGCGGCCTTGAGCTCGCGCTCGGTGGAGCTGCCGTCCACGACGTGGAGGATGAGGTCGGCATCGGCGGCCTCGGTCAGCGTGGAGCGGAACGCGGCCACGAGGTCGTGCGGCAGGTCGCGGATGAAGCCCACCGTGTCGGAGAGCACGATCGGCTGCGCGCCCGGCACGTAGACCTTGCGCAGCGTGGTGTCGAGCGTGGCGAAGAGCTGGTCCACCGCGACGGTGCGGGCGCCGGTCAAGCGATTGAAGAGCGTGGACTTGCCGGCGTTGGTATAGCCCACGAGCGCGACGGTGCGGACCTCGTGCCGGCGGCGCGTGCGGCTTTGCACGGCGCGGCTCCGGGTCACGCGCGCGATGCGCTCGCGCAGCACCTTCACGCGGTTGCCGATCAGGCGCCGGTCCGTCTCGAGCTGCGTCTCGCCGGGGCCGCGCAGGCCGATGCCGCCCTTCTGCCGCTCCAGATGGGTCCAGCCGCCCGCGAGTCGCGTGGCGAGGTGCCCGAGCTGCGCCAGCTCCACCTGCAGCTTGCCTTCGGCGCTGCGCGCGCGCAGCGCGAAGATGTCGAGGATGAGGCTCGTGCGGTCCACCACGCGGCACTGCAGCCTCTCCTCGAGGTTGCGCTGCTGCACGCCCGAAAGCGCATGGTCGAAGATCACGAGATCGGCGCCGCTCTCGCGTTGCCGCGCCTCGATTTCCTCCACCTTGCCGCGCCCGGCGAAGAAGGCGGGATCCGGACGCGAGCGCTTGCCGGTGATCGTGCCGGCCACGATGGCGCCGGCGGAGGTGGCGAGCTCGGCGATCTCCTGCCGGCGGTACGCGGCGTCGTCACCACCGAGATCGAGGGCGACGAGGAGCGCGCGGTTACCGCGCGAGGGACGCGCGAACATTCAGAGGTCAGGAGTCAGGAGTCGGTTGACAGTAAAGGCGCGTCGGCGCTCGATGCGCCGCCACCGGAGACACCGCCGCGACTGTCAACTGCCAACTGATCACTGACTACTGATCCGCGTCGTGGGCCGGCGCGTGATGCGGCATCGCGACCGGGCGGGCGGGGACCACCGTGGAGATCGCGTGCTTGTACACCATCTGGGTGACCGTGTTCTTGAGCAGCACGACGTACTGGTCGAACGACTCGATCTGGCCCTGCAGCTTGATGCCGTTGACGAGATAGATCGAAACCTGGACGTGCTCCTTGCGGAGCGTGTTCAGGAACGGGTCTTGTAGCATTTGCCCTTTGTTGCTCATGGTCGCGAGCTCCGCTTTATTGTTCGGCCGGGGCGCCGATCCGCAAGAAACGGATCTCAGCGACGCCGCGGAGAGGATTCCGCATAGGGATTGGAACCCACCTTGAATTGTATCCTAAGGGGAGTCCCGCGCAGTTGGAACGCGTCGGCGAAGAAATGTTCCAGATACCGGCGATATGCGTCGGAGATGTGCCTCAATGCGGTGCCGTGGACCACGATGAGCGGTGGATTCACCCCACCCTGGTGCGCGTAGCGGAGCTTGGGGCGAACGAGCCCGGCGCGCGCGGGCTGCTGCCGCTCCACCGCGAGCTGCAGCGTGCGCGTGAGCCGCGGCGTGGGCAGCTTGACCATCGCCGCGGCGAACACTTCCCGCACCGATTTCAACACCGCGGCCACCCCGGCGCCGTCCTTCGCCGAGATGAAGTGGCGCGGCGCGAAATCGAGGAAGGCGAGCTTGCGCTCGTAGTCGCGCTTGGCCTGCTCGCGCATCTCGCCGCTGGCGGCGTCCCACTTGTTGACGGCGATCACGAGCGCGCGGCCCGCCTCGAGGATGTGGCCGGCCAGGTGCGCGTCCTGCTCGGTGATGGTGTGCGTGGCATCGAGGAGCAGCACGACCACGTGCGTGTCCTCGATGGCCTGCAGCGTCTTGATCACCGAGAACTTCTCGATCGCCTCGAAGACCTTGCCGCGGCGGCGGATGCCGGCGGTGTCGATGAGCGCGTACTTCTGCCCGCCGCGCTCGAAGTCGATGGTGATGGCGTCGCGCGTGGTGCCGGGCTCGTCGAAGGCGATCACGCGTTCTTCGCCGAGGATCGTGTTCACGAGGGTGGACTTGCCAACGTTGGGCCGGCCGATGAACGCGACCTTGATGGTGTCGGGACGCTCGCCGTCGGCGGACCTGGCCACCGGGCTTTCGTCCTCGCCGTCGGTCGCGCCGGTGGCGAGGTCGAGCGCGTGGTCGATCACGAGGCGCACGTTCTCGCCGTGCGCGGCGGAGATCGCCACCGGGTCGCCCAGCCCCAGCTCGTGGAACTCGGCCACGGTGCGGTCCGGCGGCAGGCCCTCGGCCTTGTTCACGACGAGCAGCACCGGCCGGCCCGACTTGCGCAGGAGGTCGGCGATCACCGAGTCCTGCGCCGTCAGACCCTCGCGGCCGTCGACGATGAAGAGCACGATGTCCGCCTCGGCGATCGCCTGCCGCGTCTGCCGCGCCATCGCATGCATGATGCCGGTGGTGGCCTTGGGCTCGAAGCCGCCGGTGTCGATCACGAAGTAGGTGCGCTCGCCCGCGCGCGCGCGGCCGTAGTGGCGGTCGCGGGTCAAGCCCGGGAAATCGGCCACGAGCGCGTCGCGGCTCTTCGTCAAGCGATTGAAGAGCGTGGACTTGCCCACGTTGGGACGGCCGACGAGGGCGAGGGTGGGCAGCATGGAGGGGGCGCCGTGGCAGCGCGCGCCCGTCACGGGCGCGCCAGGAGGTTGCCGCGTCGCGCTACTTCGCGGTGACGGCGTACACGTTGCCGCCGGCCGACTGGAACAGGATGCTGGACAGGAACGGCGCCGGCTGTCCGGTGGGGGGCGTGCCGTCGGTGGCAAGGCGCGCCACGTAGGCGCCGCTGGTCGCGGACAGGAAGTGCACGTAACCCTCGATGTCGATCACCGCCACGAAATCGCCCACGGCCTGCGGGCCGCCGATCTTGCGCTCGGCCAGGCGATCCTGCTTCCACAGCGACGCGCCCGTGCTGCGGTCGAGCGCGTGCACCGCGCCCTTGTCGTCGGTCAGGTAGATGTTCTTGCCGTCGCCTGCGATGCCGGCGAGGCTGCTGATGTCGCGCGACCAGTTGAGCGTGCCGCGCGTGATGTCGAAGCACGCCACGCGGCCCTGGTACGCCACCGCGCACGCCTGGTTGCCGTCCACCAGCGGCAGCGAGGTGACGTCGGCGATGCGCTCGAGCTCGGTCGCGCCCTTGGGATTGGCTACCGTCGCATCCCAGCCCACGATGCCGGTGGCCATGTCGAGGGCGAGCAGCCGGCCACCGGCCGTCCCGGCGAAGAGGCCGCCGCGCGTGGACGTGCCACCGGCGTAGTTGCGCACCGTGAGCGGGGGCGCGATGCGCTGGTTGACCCACTTCTTGGCGCCGTCGGCCGCGGTGAAGGCGTGGATGGACCCGTCGCCCACGAAAACCGCGACCACGCCGTCAGCCACGCGCGGCGGCGCCATGATCTCGGTCGGCACGCGCGTATTCCATTTGGGCTTGCCGGTGTCGTCGAAGGCGAGCACCTCCCCCTTGTCGGTGCCGACCACGACGGTGTTGGCATCGGCACCCGGGCCCGCCGACAGGTTCTTGCCCACCGCCACGCGCCACACCTGGCGGCCGTTGGCGGGATCGAGGCGGGTCAGGTTGCCGTCGATGGAGGCGACGTAGATCGCGTCGGGCAGCACGGCGGGCGCGAAGCCGGGCACGGCTTTGCCCACGGCCGCCTGCCACGACACGGCACCGGTGGCCGATGGCGTCAACTCCGGCAGCGGTCCCGGCTTCTTCGAGTCGCCCCACAGCCACCGCAGGGAGAACGCCGGCGGCACCGGGAGATAGTC
>CAZUGY010000072.1:17438-20049 GCA_964620265.1 uncultured Alcaligenaceae bacterium | reverse complement strand
CAGAGGACAGAGGACAGAGGACAGATTATGGGGGTTTGCGGGGACAGGTGCGGAAGGCGAGTGTGGAGCAAGGTGTGCGCGCTATGGGTTGGGGGCGGCTTGCCCTAGGTAGGTGGCAGCGACGCGGGGATTGGCGGCGAGCTCGCGGCTCGGGCCTTCGAGCACGCACTCGCCGGTTTCGAGGACGTAGCCATGGTCGGAGACTTCGAGGGCGGCGCGCGCGTTCTGCTCCACGAGCAGGATCGACACGCCGGTGGACTTGAGCGCCGTGACGATGTGCAGGATCTCGCGCACGATGAGGGGGGCGAGGCCCAGCGAGGGCTCGTCGAGCATGAGGAGGCGCGGCCGGGCCATGAGCGCGCGTCCCAGCGCCAGCATCTGCCGCTCGCCCCCGGAGAGCGTTCCCGCCTCCTGCTGCGCGCGCTCGGCAAGGCGGGGAAATCGCGCATAGACCTCGTCGCGCACGCGCAGCGCATGACGATCGCCGCCGCGCAGGCGGGCGAAGGCACCGAGCTCGATGTTCTCGGCAACCTTCATCGATCCGAAGAGCTCGCGCCGCTCGGGCACCAGCACGAGGCCCGCGGCCACGCGCTGCTCCACGGTCATCCTTCCGATGTCCCGCCCCGCATACTGGACGCCGCCGCGCGTCGGGAGCGTGCCCATGATCGCACCGAGGAGCGTGCTCTTGCCGGCGCCGTTGGGGCCGATCACGGTGACGATGCTGCCCTCGCCCACCTCGAGCGAGACATCGCGCAGGGCCGGGACCTTGCCGTAGCTCACGCACAGCTTCGACACGGACAGGAGCGGCGTCGTCATGAGGCGATCCGCAGTCCGTGCGCGCGGCTGCACGGCGCACGCCCGGGGCAGCCCGTTACGCTCGCGCGGATTCCGTGCAACCTCATGCCACGCTCCCGAGGTACGCCTCGCGCACCGCCTCGTTGCGCTGGATGTCGGCCGGCGTGCCTTCGGCGAGCTTCTCGCCGAAGTCCATCACCACGAGCCGGTCCGTGAGCCCCATCACGAAGTCCATGTCGTGCTCCACGAGCAGGATGGTCATCCCCTGGCCTTTGAGCGCGCGCAGCAGCCGCGCGAGCTCCTGCTTCTCGAGATAGCGCAGGCCCGCGGCCGGCTCGTCGAGCAGCAGCAGCGCAGGATCGCTCGCGAGCGCGCGCGCGATCTCCACGATGCGCTGCTGGCCCAGGGCGAGGCTTCCCGCCGGGTCGTGCACGTGCGCGCCGAGGCCCACGCGCTCGATCGCCCGCGCCGCCTCCGCGCGCACCCGCGCCTCCTCGGCCCGGTCGAGCTTCAGCGCCGCGCGCAGCACGCCCGAGGTGCCGCGCAGGTAGGCGCCGATCGCGACGTTGTCGAGCACGCTCATCGTGCCGATGAGCTTGACGTGCTGGAACGTGCGGCCGAGTCCGCGGCGCGCGATCTCGTACGGCGGACGGCTGCCGATGCTCTCGCCGCGCAGCAGCACGCGTCCCGACGTCAACGGCAGCGCGCCGGAGATCAGCGCGAACGTGGTGCTCTTGCCCGCACCGTTGGGGCCGATGAGTCCCACGATCTCGCCCGCATGCACCGCGAAGGACAGGTCGTTGACCGCCACGAGGCCGCCGAACTGCTTGCGTACGGCCTCGACCTCGAGCAGCGGCCCGGCGGACGGCACGCGCGGGCGCGGCGGCAATGGCGGCGCGTCCGGGACCGGCCGGCGCGGCGGGGGAGGCAATAGCCGCGCGATCCACGGCCACACGCCGTCGCGCGCGAACTGCAGGATCAGCACCATCAGGATGCCGAACACGACCAGCTCGAAGTTGCCCTGCCGTCCGAGGAGCACCGGCAGGAGATCCTGCAGCCATTCCTTCAGCAGCGTGATGAGGGTGGCACCCAGCACCGCGCCCCACACGCTCCCGGCACCGCCCACCACGGCCATGAAGAGATACTCGATGCCCTGGTTGATGCCGAAGGGCGTGGGATTGACGAAGCGCTGCAGGTGGGCATACAGCCACCCCGACACGCACGCCAGGAGCGCCGCGTAGACGAACACCACGATCTTGAGGCGCGCCGCATCCACGCCGAACGCCTCGACCATGTCGAGCCCGCCCTTCAACGCGCGCACCGCGCGGCCCGGGCGCGAATCGAGCAGGTTGTGCGTGGCCCAAAGGGCTGCGAGCGTCAGGAGCCAGATGAGGTAGTAATAGCGCCGCTCGTCCTTCAATTCGATGCCGGCGAAGGACAGCGCGGGAATGCCCGACATCCCCGTGTGCCCGCCCAGCGCCTCGAGGTTGCCGAAGACGTAGTAGAGGCTGATGCCCCACGCGATGGTCGCGAGCGGCAGGTAGTGCCCACGCATGCGCAGCGTGATGAAGCCCAGGAAGAGCGCCACCAGGCAGGTGAAGGCCGCCCCGATGAAGAGCGTGATCCACGGCGAGAGCGCGTGCTGCGTGGTGAGCCAGGCGCTCGTGTACGCGCCCAGCCCCACGAACGCCGCCTGGCCGAAGGACGTCTGCCCCGCCACGCCGGTGAGGAGCACGAGGCCCAGCGCCACCATGCTGTACAGGCCGATGTAGTTGGCGAGCGTGATCCAGAAGGCGGGCGCCACGAAGGGCAGCAC
>CAZUGY010000072.1:0-17338 GCA_964620265.1 uncultured Alcaligenaceae bacterium | reverse complement strand
CCTCCCCGTGCCGCCGTCGCGATGCGTGGCGCAAGCGTGTCGGCCGCCCTCGCTCGCTGAACGCTCGCCGCCTCGCTCACTCGTCCTCCTCATGATGATGCGTGCGCAGGCTCCGCCACAGCAGCACCGGGATGATCAGCGTGAAGACGATCACTTCCTTGAAGGCGCTCGCCCAGAACGACGAGAACGACTCGATGAGCCCCACGAGCAGCGATCCCGCCGCCGCGATCGGATAGCTCGCGAGCCCGCCGATGATCGCCCCCACGAAGCCCTTGAGGCTGATGAGGAATCCCGAGTCGTAGTAGACCGTGGTGATCGGGCCGATCAGGACGCCGCAGAAGGCGCACAGCAGCGCCGCGAGGGCGAACGTGAGCGCGCCTGCGAACTCGGGCGAGATGCCGCACAGCCGCGCGCCGGCGCGATTCACCGCGGTGGCGCGCAAGGCCTTGCCGTAGAGCGTGCGGCCGAAGAAGAGCGCGAGCGCCCCGATGAGCGCGAGGCTCGTCCCCACCACCAGCAGGCTCTGCACGCTGACCTTGACGTTGCCGATGCTGAAGGACGCCGACGTGAAAGCCGGCGTGCGCGAGCCTTCGGCGCCGAAGAACCACAGGCCGAAGCCCACCATGGCGAAGTGCAGCGCGACCGACACGATGAGCAGCACGAGCACGCTCGCCCCGGCGAGCGGCTGGTAGGCCACGCGATAGAGCAAGGGGCCGAGCACCGTGATCGCCGCCAGCGTGAGTACGACCTGCACCGGCAGCGGAAACTGCATCGGTGCGGCGAACCAGAGCACCGCCGCGATGGCGAGCGGGAGCGCGAGCCACAGCGCCAGCGCCCGCGGCAACCGCGCCAGCTCGCCCGTGCGCCAGCAGCGCCACGTTTCCATGATCCCCGCGAGCACGGCCATGCCCACCACGAGCCCCACGATGCCGGAGGCCTTGCCGAGCTGCAGTCCCGCGAGGGTGAGCGTGCCCCAGGCCACGAATTCGCCGGACGGCACGAAGATCACGCGCGTGACGGTGAACACCAGCACGAGCGCCAGCGCCAGCAGCGCATAGATCGCGCCGTTGGTGATGCCATCCTGCGCCAGCAGCGCGGCGATCGTGAGGTCCACGTTTCGAGGCTCCGATGTGCAACCGCCGGGACGAACCCGGCGGCGCGCACTGCATTCTACGTTCTTGCTGCCGCTACTTGATGAGCACCCACTTGCCGTTGTCGATGCGCACCATGACGCGCGCGCGGTTGTCGAGGCCGTTGTGATCGTTGGCGTTCATCACGAACACGCCGTGCGCCCCGGTCACGTTGGAGGTCTCGAGCGCATCGCGCAGCGCCGCGCGGAACTGCGGCGTGCCGGGCTTGGCTTTCTTGGCCGCCTCGGGAATCGCATGGGCGAGGAGCAGCCACGCGTCCCAGAGGTGGCCGCCGAACGTCGCCCGCACGCCGAACTTCTGCTCGTACTGCGCAACGTACTCCTGCGACGCCTTCTTCACCGGGCCGTCGGGGAGCTGCTCGTACACGAGCATGGGACCGACCGGCAGGATCGTGCCGTTGCCGTCCTTGCCCACCACGCGCAGGAAGTCGGGATTGCCCACACCGTGCGTCTGGTAGACCTTGCCCTTGTAGCCGCGTGCCGCGAGCTCTTTCTGCGGCGTGGCCCCCGGCGTGCCGGCGGCGCCGATCAGGATGGCGTCGGGGTTGGCGGCGAGGAGCTTCAGCACCTGGCCCGTCACCGACGGATCGGCGCGGTTGAATTTTTCCTCGGCCACGACCTTGATGCCGGCGAGCTGGCCCGAACGCTTGATCTCCGCGAGCCAGTTGTCGCCGTAGGCGTCGGCGAAGCCGATGTAGCCCATCGTCTTCACGCCGGCGGCCTTCATGTTGACCGCGATCGCATCGGCCATGAGCGCATCGTTCTGCGGCGTCTTGAAGATCCAGCGCGTCTTGGGATCGGCGGGATTGACGATCTGCGCCGAGGCCGCGAGCGAGATCATCGGGGTCGACGTGTCCACCGCAACCTCGCGCATCGCGAGCGACGCAGGTGTGGTGGACGAGCCCACGATCACGTCGACCTTGTCCTCGGTGACGAGCTTCTTCGCATTGGTCACGGCCCGCGTCGTGTCCGAGGCATCGTCGAGCACGACCCAGTTGATCTTCTCGCCGGCGATGGTCTTGGGCAGGAGCTCGACGGTGTTCTTCTGCGGAATGCCGAGCGAGGCTGCCGGGCCGGTGGTGGAAATGGTGACGCCGATGGTCACGTCGGCCCGCGCAGGGGCCGCGCCGAGCGTGAGCGAAAGGGTCACGGCCGCCGCGACGGCGGTCAATGACGTGCGAAGCTTCATGGAATTCCTCCGGAGGGTTTCGGTGCCGCGCCGGGACTTCGCGTGGGGTCCCGTGGGCGGCCAGCATTCGATTTTCGCAAACCCCCGGCGGGGGGTCAAATCGACCCGGCGCCGTGTCCGGCGTCGCGACGCGCTACTTCGCGCAGAAGGCGACGCCTTCGCCGATCCATCCCGCCGCGCGCATGGCGGCGTAGGTCGCGCCATCGGCGGTATAGCGGTGATTCACCTGTGCCACCGTCGCGGGATCGTTGTAGAGGCGATAGATCGGGCGTGACGGCGGTGCGCACGCATCCGCCGCGGGCAGACGCATGCGAAAGGCCATCGCTTCGAAGGTCCACCGCGGATCGGCGCGCAGGCCGGCGCATTCCGCAGCGTGCGCGGTGTAGAAGTGCGAGTCGGGTCCCGCGCCCGGCACGCCCAGGAAACGGCACACGTCGGACGCATCGGGATCGTCGGCACGCCACACCTCGAAGCCGAAGCCGGTGCGTTGCCATGCGCCGGCAAAGGCACCGGCGTCGAGCGCGGCCGCCTCCTCGGGAAAAGCCGTCACGAAGTAGTGGCCAAGGTGGGCGTTGTAGTACTCGATCGCCACGGGGGCGGACGCCACCGGCGCGAAGCGATGGATCTCGCCACGCCCGGCGTCGGCCCAGTACACCTCGCCCTGCGCATCCTCGCCGAAGGTCGTGATGCGGTGATCGGTATCGAGGACGAGCTCGGTGCGCCACGCGCCGTCGCGATCACGCGCCGCCGCCCAGATCCGTCCTGCGCAGTAATCGGCATACACGTAGCGCCCCTGCAGCACGGGAACATGGCGGCCGCGGTAGACCACCCCGCCCGTCACCGAGCAGCCGTCGTCGTGGCCGTAGGCGAGGATGGGCGGCGTGAACGCCGGCGAGGGACAGGGCCCGCCGTTCGGCAGTCCCGTGCACCTCGTGCCTTCCACGACGCGCCAGCCGAAGTTGGCACCCGCGGGCGCACCGTGCGGCACGAAGTCGATCTCCTCCTCCGCATTCTGGCCCACGTCGCCGATGTACAGGTCGCCCGTCGCGCGATCGAAGGCGTAGCGCCACGGATTGCGCAGGCCGCTCGCCCAGATCTCGGGCCGTCCGCCACCCTGCGGATAGGCATTGCCGGGAGGAATCGCGTAGGGCACGGCACCATCGACGTCGATGCGCAGCATCTTGCCCAGGAGCTCCTGCGGATCCTGCGCGCGATTGCCGGGATCGTTGCCGCTGCCGCCGTCGCCCATGCCGATGTACAGGTAGCCATCGGGGCCGAAACGCAGCGCGCCGCCATTGTGATTCTCGAAGGGCTGCGCGATCGCCAGGAGCTCGCGCCGCGACGCGGGATCGGCACGATCCGGAGTGGCCGGATCCACCTGCCAGGCGGCGATCACCGAGGCGCCGTCGCCGGCACGCGTGTAGTTGACGAAGAACGTGCCGTTGCTCGCGTAGCGCGGATGGAAGGCGAGGCCCAGCAGGCCGCGCTCGCCTCCCTGGGCCACGAGGTGGCGCATGTCGAGGAAGGGCGTGCCTTCGAGGCTGCCGTTGCGCAGGATGCGGATCGTGCCGCCCTGCTCCGCCACGAAGAGTCGCGGCGAGCCGTCGCCAGCGTGCTGCACTTCGATGGGAGCGACGGCACCTCCCGCCACGAGCTGCGCGCGCACGGGGAGCCCGTGCGCGGTCGCGGCGCACACCAGCGCGGCCACGGCGGCCAGCGCCGGGAGGCCGCGCACCGCGGAGCTACCTGCCCGTACGCAGGAGATCACGGATCTCGCGCAGGAGGGCGACATCCTCGGGTACCGCGGGCGGTGCGGCCTCCGGATCGAGCCTCGCCTTGGCCTTGGAAAACTGGCGCACCATCCAGAAGATCACGAAGGCGAGGATCACGAAATTGAGCACGATGGTGAGGAAGTTCCCCCAGCCCAGCAGCGGCACGCCCGCCTTGGTCAACGCGTCGTAGGTCATCGGCCCCGCGTAGCCCGTGGGTGGCGAGCCCAGCATGATGTAGTAGTTCGAGAAGTCGAGCCCGCCGATCACCCTGCCGATCACCGGCATGATGATGTCCTTGACCAGCGAATCGACGATGCGGCCGAAGGCGGCGCCGATGATCACGGCGACCGCGAGATCGATGACGTTTCCCTTGACCGCAAAATCGCGGAAGTCACGCAGCAGCGACATATCGGATTCCTTCGGTTGTTTTCAGATGGCGTTTTCGCCGGACTCGCCGGTGCGGATGCGCACGACGTTCTCCACCGGCGTGACGAAGATCTTGCCGTCGCCGATCTTGCCCGTGCGCGCGGCCTTCACGATCGCCTCGATCGCGCGATCCACGAGGTTCTCCGGCACGATCACCTCGACCTTGACCTTGGGGAGGAAATCGACGACATACTCCGCGCCACGGTAGAGCTCGGTATGGCCCTTCTGCCGCCCGAAGCCCTTCACTTCCGTCACGGTGAGCCCGGTGACGCCGAGCTCGGAGAGCGCCTCGCGCACTTCGTCGAGCTTGAAGGGCTTGACCACTGCCTCGATTTTCTTCATGTAAGACTCCAGCAAGCGTTGCACGTCCACGAGTGACGACACGGGGCGGGGTCTTCGGGATGCGGCGAACGCCGCCGACCCCGCGATGCCAGGAGAAAGCTTACACGATGCCCCGTGAGTGCCACCGCTTGCGCTGTGGGTCCCGCGCGGGCGGCCGGTGCGCACGCCATCGATGAAACCTGCTTGAGGCACGCCGCCCTTTCACGCGACAATCCTCCCGTTCATGCGTTCTCCCGTTCCCTTCGTGCCGCCACCCCTGCCCGTGGTGACGGCTCCCGTCCTCCGCGAGGACGTGGCTCTCGCGCAGATCGATCCCGCGGCATGGGATGCGCTGGCCGGAGCGCGCGGCCAGCCGTTCGTCACGCATGCGTTCCTCACCGCGCTGCACGAGACCGGATGCGCGGTCCCGCGCACGGGCTGGACCGAGCGCTATCTCACGGCGTGGCGCGGCACGGCACTGGTCGGCGCGATGCCGTTGTATGCCAAGACGCACAGCTACGGTGAATACGTCTTCGACTGGGGCTGGGCGGAGGCCTACCGGCGCCACGGCCGGCGCTACTACCCGAAGCTCGTCGCGGCGATCCCCTTCACGCCGGTGACCGGACCGCGGCTCCTGGCGGCCGACGTCGCCGTGCGTCGCGTGCTCCTCGTCCACGCGCTGGCGCTCGTGCGGCAGGGAGCCTTCTCGTCGCTGCACGTGCTCTTCCCGACCGACGACGAGATGCGCGACGCGCAGCCGCTGGCCCTCACCGCCCGCAGCGGCGTGCAGTTCCACTGGACCAACGACGGCTATCGCGACTTCAACGGCTTCCTCGCAGCCTTCTCGCACGACAAGCGCAAGAAGGTGAAGCAGGAGCGGCGCAAGCTCGCGGAGGCCGGCGTCACCTTCGAGCGCCGGCGCGGCCGCGAGATCACGGCGGAGGAGTGGGCCTTCTTCTACCGCTGCTACACCACCACCTACCGCGCGCATCACGCCACACCGTATCTGTCCGCGGCGTTCTTCGAGCGCATCGGCGCGGCGCTGCCCGACCACATCCTCCTCGTGCTGGGCTACCGTGACGGCCAGCGCCTGTGTGCCGCGCTCGACATCCACGATGCGGATACGCTGTGGGGCCGGTACTGGGGCACGCTCGAAATGGTGCCGGGCCTGCACTTCGAGGCGTGCTACTACCAGGCGATCGAGTTCTGCATCGAGCAGGGCATCGCGCGCTTCGAAGGCGGCGCGCAGGGCGTGCACAAGCTCGCGCGCGGCCTGCGTCCCGTGACCACGCACTCGTTGCATGCCGTGGGCGACGAGGACTTCGCGGCGGCGATCGCCGATTTCTGCGCGCGCGAGCGCCTCGAAGTCGAGCATGCGCGTGACGAGCTCGCGACCTCCTCGCCCTTCCGCGAGCCCCGCGCCGACGCCTGATCGCCCCGGTGCCCGGTTCCCCGGTGCTAGACTCGCCGGTCGATCCCCTGCACACCTTTCGACCCCATGGAAACGCTCATCGTCGAGCGCGCCGGCGCCGTCGCCACGCTCACGCTCAATCGTCCCGAGTCGCTCAACGTCCTCGACGACACGATGATCGACGGCCTCGTGGCCGCCACGTCGGCGCTCGCGGCCGACGAGCACCTGCGCGTGGTCGTGGTCCGCGGCGCGGGCAGGCACTTCATGGCCGGCGGCGACATCCGCGCCTTCGCCCGCGAGCTCGAGCGCGAGCCCGCCGGGCGCACGGCGTACTTCGACGTGCTGATCGGGCGTGTCCACACCGTGATCGAGACGTTGCATCGGCTGCCGGTGCCCGTCATCGCGCAGGTGCATGGCGCGGTCGCGGGCTTCGGCCTCTCGCTCATGAATGCCTGCGACCTCGTGGTCGCGGCCGACAACGCGTACTTCGCGTCGGCCTACAAGTCGATCGCCACGACGCCCGACGGCGGTGGCACGTGGTCGCTGCCGCGTCTCGTGGGCCTGCGCCGCGCCCTCGAGATCATGCTCGTGGGGGATCGCTTCGACGCGCAGCAGGCGCTCGCGTGGGGGCTCGTCAATCGCGTGGTGCCGGCCGTCGAGCTCGAAGCGACGGTGCAGGCGCTGGTCGCGAGCCTCGCCACGGGGCCTGCGCTCGCGATCCGCAATACGCGGCGTCTCCTGCGCGAGTCGCAGGGGCGCAGCCTGGGCGAGCAGCTCGCCGCGGAGGCCGCGAGCTTCGGCGCCTGTGCCGCCACATCCGATTTCAGGGAAGGCGTGACGGCCTTCATCGCGAAGCGGCCGGCCCGCTTCGGGCAGGATTCGCAGTGAGCGGGAAGGGCCGCCCCGTGGGCGAACGGGGCCCGCAGCGCGCCCGCGCCGGGGCAGCGTCTTGACCACCCTCGCCGGTCGCACGCTTTTCATCACCGGCGGGTCGCGCGGCATCGGGCTCGCCATCGGGCTGCGCGCCGCGCGCGACGGTGCCAACGTCGTCATCGCGGCCAAGACCACGGCCGCGCATCCGAAGCTCCCGGGCACCATTCACACCGCTGCGGCCGAGATCGAGGCCGCGGGCGGCCGCGCGCTGGCCGTGGCCTGCGACATCCGCGACGAGGACGCCGTCCACGCGGCCGTGCGCACCGCCGTGGAACGCTTCGGCGGCATCGACATCCTCGTCAACAATGCGAGCGCCATCAGCCTCACCGGCACGCTGGCCACGCCGATGAAGCGCTTCGACCTCATGCTGGACGTCGACGTGCGCGGCACCTTCCTCTGCTCGCAGGCCTGCCTTCCGCATCTCGTGTCTGCGGCACGTGCGGGACGCAATCCGCACATCCTGACGCTCTCGCCGCCGCTGAACCTCGCGGCGAAGTGGTTCGCTCCGCACGTGGCCTACACGATCGCGAAGTACGGCATGAGCATGTGCGTGCTCGGCATGGCGGAAGAATTCCGTGCCGACGGCGTGGCGGTCAATGCGCTATGGCCGCGGACCATCATCGCGACCGCGGCACTCGCCATGATTCCCGGCGCGAGCGAGGAGATCGATCGCGCGCGCACGCCCGAAATCGTGGCCGATGCGGCGCACGCGATCCTGACGCGCGATGCGCGCACGACCACGGGCCGCTTCTTCATCGACGAGGAGGCGTTGCGCGAAGCCGGGGTCACCGACCTCACGCAGTACGCAGTGAAGCCCGGGCAGGACCTGCTTCCGGACCTCTTCCTCTAGACGGGCGCGAAGACGATTCGCGCGACGGGCTATTCGTCGTCCGGCAGCGGTCCGGGCGTGCGACTTCCGCGCGGCGCCACGTTGCCGTTGGCCTCGCGATATACGACCTTGACCTCGCGGGGTGCGACGTTGCCGTCCGGCTCGCCACGCGGCGCGACATTGCCGTTGGGCTCGCGCGTGACGTTGCCATTGGCCTCACGCGGTCCCTTAGGCGGACGCGGCCCGTTCTTGCCGCGGAAATTGCCCTTGCCTCCGGGACG
This sequence comes from uncultured Alcaligenaceae bacterium, assembly GCA_964620265.1. Lineage (GTDB taxonomy): Bacteria > Pseudomonadota > Gammaproteobacteria > Burkholderiales > Casimicrobiaceae > VBCG01. The sequence continues at coordinate 9,026 of CAZUGY010000072.1, read as the reverse complement.
TCCCTGCGGCGGACCCGCCCGAGGGTTGCGCGCCTTGAAGCCACCTTCGTTGCCCTGCCCCTGCTGAGGACGGGGCGCTCCGTACGGCGCGGACCCGCGCGTGGTGACGAACGGCGATGCATTCGCATTGCTCACGGGCTGGATCTCGTCGAAGTTCACGCGCGGACGATGGGGACGCTGCCCTTGTCCGCCCGCGTTTCCGCCGCCTTGGCCGCCATAGCCACCCCCTTGCCCGCCATACCCGCCACCCTGGCCGCCATAGCTCTTCTGGCCGCCGAAGCCGCCCTGGCGGCGTGCCTTCCCCCCTCCTGGCGGACGCAGGCCGATCGCGTTGGCATTGCTCACGGGCTGCGTGGTCTCGAAGTCCGGCCGCGGCGACTTCTGCGGACGCTGCTTGTGACGCGGACCCTTCCCGTGCGGCTTGCCGTGCGGCCCGGGACCCCTGCCCTGGCCCTGGGGACGCGGCTGTCCTTGACCCTGGACATGGGGCTGGCCCTGCTGCCCGTGCGGCTGGCCGTGGGCCTGGCCCTGCCCGTGCCGCGGCACGTGCGCCGGGGCATCCGCCCCTGCTTCGACCGGCAGCCCCTGCACCTGGCCTTCCCCTTCACCCGGCGCCGCGAGCGGCGCGCCCTGCGGTCGCGGCCCCTTGTTCTGCGCGTGGCGATGCTTGCCCTTCTGCGGACGCTGTCCCGGACGCTGCTGGCCGGGCCGCGGTCCACCCGCCGGCCCCTTGAGCCCCGCGGCATCCATCACGGCCGCGACCTCGGGTGCCTCGAGCTCGAGGAGATCGCCGCGCTTCAGCAACGACGGCATCGCGAGCGTGCCGTAGCGCGTGCGGATGAGGCGCGTGACGGGAATCTCGAGCGCTTCGAAGAGCCTGCGCACCTCGCGATTGCGGCCTTCCTTCAGCACCACGTGATACCAGTGGTTGGCGCCCTCCTCCTCACCCCCGCCGTCCTCGACCTTCTCGCACTTGGCCATGCCGTCCTCGAGCGCGATGCCGTCCAGCAGTCGCTGGCGCTGCTCGTCGTTCAGGCGCCCGAGCACGCGCACCGCATATTCGCGCTCGACCTCGTAGCGCGGATGCATGAGGCGGTTGGCGAGCTCGCCGGAGTTGGTGAAGAGCAGCAGGCCTTCGGTGTTGAAGTCGAGGCGCCCCACGTTGATCCACTTGCCGGTGCCGATCGACGGCAGCTTCGTGAACACGGTGGGACGTCCCTCGGGATCGTCGCGCGTGACGATCTCGCCCGTGGGCTTGTGATACATGAGCACGCGCGGACGCGGCTCGGTGAAGCGCACCTTCACGAGCTCGCCGTTGATGCGGACCTCGTCGCCGGGGCCGACCTTCTGCCCGACTTCGGCAGGCTCGCGGTTCACCGTGATGCGGCCGGCGAGGATCATCTCCTCCATCGCGCGGCGCGAGCCGAAGCCGCACGACGCCAGCACCTTGTGCAGGCGTTGCGGCTCGTTGAAGACCTCGTCAGTGGAGCGTTTGATCCGGGTCGGCGGCATGCTCTCCCGGATCGCGTGCAGGGCCATGTTCGTCTGCTTCGCCGGGTTCGGAACCGAGGAGGGGGGTCGCGAGGACGAGTGCCGCCTCGGCGGCCTTTGTTGGGGCATCGGGCATCTCCAGGAGGTGGGACGTGTCGAGCTCGGCGAGAGGAGGGAGTTCCGCGAGGGAGCGGAGGCCGAGGTCGTCCAGGAACAGCTTCGTGGTGGCATACAGTGCCGGGCGGCCCGGCGTTTCACGATGGCCCACGACTTCCACCCATTGCCGGTCCTCGAGCGATTTGACGACGTTCGTGGAGACGGCAACGCCGCGGATCGCTTCGATATCGCCGCGGGTGACAGGTTGCTGGTAAGCGATGATCGCGAGCGTCTCCATCACCGCGCGCGAATAGCGCGGCGGCTTCTCGGGAGACAGGCGATCGAGATAGGACTGCACCGCGCGCGTGCCCTGGAAGCGCCAGCCGCTCGCGACCTGCACGAGCTCGACCTTGCGCCCTTCCCAGTCCTGCGCGAGGCTGGTCAGGAGATTGCGCACGAGCTCCTGCGCGAGCGGCGGCTCGAAGAGCTTCGCGAGCACGGCGGTGCTCGTGGGCTCGCCGGCGATGAGGAGCGCGGCTTCGAGGATGCTCTTCACTTCGTCGACGTCGCCCACGGACTGCGATTCGTCGGAGGTCGACTGGGCGTCGGCGGTGGCGGCTTGCGCGTCGGGGGCTTGCGCGTCGGCGATCGCTTCGGCTTCCGCGGCGGCCTGTCCTCCCGCCAGTGGCTCGAGATCCGCCACGGCGGCCGCGTCCACCGGCGCGCCGGCCGCAGCAGTTTCGGCAACTTCGGGCGAAACCGGCGCGGCGGGAGTCGGCATCGCGTCCTCGGCGTCCGGCGTCTTCGATTCGTTGTCGTTCATGCGTTGCGTCTTCTAGGGCGTGTCGCCGGCGAGCGCGAACTCGGGCGCGCCGGACAGCGTGACGTGGATCGGGGCATACGGCTCGGTCTGCGCGATGGACACGAGCTGCTCGCGCGAAAGCTCGAGGAGCGCCAGGAACGTGACCACGAGGTGCGCGACGTCGGCGTGCTCGGCAAAGAGCGCGGGAAACTCCACGTACTTGCCGCGCTCCAGCGCCTTCAGCACCCGGCTCATCTCGCTGCGCACCGAAAGCTGCTCGCGGGTCACGAGGTGATGGCGATTGACCTTGGCGCGCGCGACGAGGCTCGCCCACGCGGCCTTGAGGTCGTCGGGGTTCACCTCGGGCAAACGTTGCGCCGCGACGTGGTCGAACCACACGCGCACCACAGAGAAATCGCGCTGCGCGAGCGGATGCTCGTCGATCTCGCGCGCGGCCTGCTTCATGCGCTCGTATTCGAGGAGCCTGCGCACGAGCTCGGCGCGCGGGTCCTCCGCCTCCTGTCCCGGCTGCGCGGGCGGCTTGGGCAGCAGGAGTCGCGACTTGATCTCGATCAGCACCGCGGCCATCAGGAGGTATTCGGCGGCGAGCTCGAGCTGCGTGCGCCGCATCATCTCGACGTAGCCCAGGTACTGCTTCGTGAGCTCCGCCATCGGGATGTCGAGGACGTTGATGTTCTGCTTGCGGATGAGATAGAGCAGGAGGTCGAGCGGCCCCTCGAACGATTCGAGGAAGACCTCGAGCGCCTCCGGCGGGATGTACAGGTCGAGCGGGAGCTGCGTGACAGCCTCGCCGTACACACGCGCCAGCGGCTTGGGATCCGGCGACGGATGCTCGAGGTCCAGCGCGCCCTCGCTCATTGCAGCCTCCGGCTAGTCATAGGACAGTCCCATCGAGGCGCGCACGTCGCGCATCGTTTCCTCGGCCAGCGCACGGGCGCGGTCGCAGCCATCGGCCACGATGTCGCGCACGAGCTTCGGGTCGTCGATGAACTTCTGCGCGCGCGCGATGATCGGTGCCTGCTCCGCGATGATCCCGTCGATCACCGGCTGCTTGCATTCGAGGCAGCCGATGCCGGCGGTGGTGCAGCCTTCCACGACCCATTGGCGCGTCTCCGCGCTCGAGTAGATCTTGTGCAGCGGCCACACCGGGCACTTCTCGGGATTGCCCGGATCCGTGCGGCGCACGCGCGCGGGATCGGTCTGCATCGTGCGGACCTTGCGCGTCACCTCGGCGGGATCCTCGCGCATCAGGATCGCATTGCCGTAGGACTTGGACATCTTCTGGCCGTCGAGGCCCGGCACCTTGGCGTTCTCGGTGAGCAGCCCCTTGGGCTCCGGCAGGATCACGCGCCGGCCGCCGTCGAGATAGCCCGACAACCGCTCGCGATCGGCCGCGGAAAGGTTCTGCGCCTCGGTGAGGAGCGCGCGAGCAGTGGCCAGCGCCGCCTCCTCGCCCCGCTCCTGGTAAGCGACGCGCAACTCGTCGTACTGCTTCGCCTTCTTGCCGCCGAGCTTGCGGATGGACTCCCGCGCCTTCTCCTCGAAACCCGGCTCGCGGCCGTAGATGTGATTGAAGCGGCGCGCGAGCTCGCGCGTGATCTCGAGGTGCGCGAGCTGGTCCTCGCCCACCGGGACCATGTTGGCCCGATAGACGAGGATGTCCGCCGACATCATCACGGGATACGCCAGGAAGCCGAGGTTCGAGAGGTCGCGATCGGCGAGCTTCTGCTGCTGATCCTTGTACGTGGGGACGCGCTCGAGCCAGCCCACCGGCGTGACCATGCCGAGCAGGAGCGAGAGCTCCGCGTGCTGCACGACGCGCGACTGCACGAAGAGCGTCGCCCGCGACGGATCGAGCCCGGCGGCCAGCCAGTCGATCATCATCTCCCAGGTCATCTGCGCGATGTCCTCGGGCGTCTCGTAGTGCGTGGTGAGGGCGTGCCAGTCCGCCGCGAAGTACAGGCATTCGTACTCGTGCTGGAGGCGCACCCAGTTTTTCAGGGCGCCGTGGTAGTGGCCGATGTGCATGCGTCCCGTGGGACGCATGCCCGACAACACGCGGTCAGCGAACATGTGCGATATCGAAAATTTTCCTGTCGTGCGGCCTTACGCGGCCCGCACGAGGCGAGCGCGACTAGCCGACGATCGCGTACAGCAAGGATGCCGCGGCCTGCAGGAGCGGCCGCATGAGGTCGCTCAGAAGACCCGTTACCAACAACACCAGGATCACGATGAATCCGTAGGGCTCCACTCGCGCGAGCGCGCCGGCGGCGCGATCGGGCAACAGGCCCACTGCGATCCGTCCCCCATCGAGAGGCGGGATGGGGAGGAGGTTCAACACCATCAGCACGAGGTTGATGGAGATGCCGATGCGCGCCATGAGGAACAATCCCTCGCTCGCCCACGGACCCGAAGGTGCCGCGGCCTGCGCGAGCAACGCCCACAGCAATGCCATCACGAAGTTGGCGCCCGGACCCGCGGCGGCGACCCAGATCATGTCCCGCTTGGGATGGCGCAGGTTGCCGAAATTCACCGGCACCGGCTTGGCCCAGCCGAACAGGAAAGGCGCTCCCGTCAGGAGCAACAATCCCGGCACGGCAATCGTGCCGATGGGATCGATGTGCTTGAGCGGGTTGAGCGTCACGCGACCCAGCATCCAGGCCGTCTGGTCGCCGAAGACGCGGGCGACATATCCGTGTGCCGCTTCGTGCAGGACGATCGCGAAGACCACCGGCAATATCGCGAGCAGCGCGGTCTCGAGCGAAAACTCCATTGCCGGCGCATTCTACCTCAAGTCGGCTCCGCGGCCGGTTCGTGTCCGGCGGACGGTGCAAGACCGAGGCGGCGGGGATCGCCGCTGCCGAGGCGCACCAGCGTGGGCGCTTCGGCGGTGAGGTCGATCACGGTCGTGGGTTCGCCCGCGCACGGTCCCGCGTCGATCACGAGATCGACCACGTGCTCCAGGCGCTCGCGGATCGCGTGCGGGTCGTCGATCGGCGCCGCATCGCCGGGCAGGATGAGCGTGGACGAGAGGACCGGCTCGCGCAGCTCGGCGAGCAGCGCGCGCACCACCGGATGATCGGGCACGCGGATGCCCACCGTGTGGCGCCGGTCCGTGAGCACCCGCCGCGGCACCTCCCGCGACGCCGGCAGGAGGAAGGTGAATGGCCCCGGCGTGCCTTGGCGCACGATGCGGAACTGCCAGTTGGCGAGCCGCACGAAGCGTGCCGCCTCGGCCAGGTCCCCGCACACCAGCGTGAGGAAATGACGGTCGCCCAGACCCCTGATCGCACGGATGCGCTCGGCCGCGGCAATGTCGCCCAGGTGACAACCGAGCGCATAGCTCGAGTCGGTGGGATAGGCGACCACGCCGCCGCGACGGAGGATCTCCGCGGCCTGGCCGATGAGTCGCGGCTGGGGATTGGCAGGATGGACGGAAAAGAATTGCGCCATTCAACGAGGGCCGGCCGCTTGTGCCGGTCGGATATATAATTGTGGCAGAAATCGATCTTCGGGTTATAACGCCGTGAATCTCCAGCAACTCAAGTACCTGTGCGCCGTCGTCGACCACGGCCTCAACGTGTCCGACGCCGCCGAGGCGCTGTTCACCTCGCAGCCGGGCATCAGCAAGCAGGTGCGCCAGCTCGAGGACGAGCTTGGCCTCTCCGTGTTCGTGCGGCAGGGCAAGCGTTTGGCCGCGCTGACCCCGGCCGGCGAGGTCGTGGTCGCCACCGCCCGCCGCGCGCTGCGCGAGATCGCCAACATGAAGCGCGTGGCCGACGAGTTCCGGGGCGAGGATACCGGCACGCTTTCGATCGCCACCACGCACACGCAGGCGCGCTACGTGCTGCCCAAGGTGCTGCGCGAGTTCGCCACGCGCTATCCCAAGGTGCGGGTGATGCTGCACCAGGGCAACCCCATCCAGGTCGCGGAGCAGACGGCCAACGGGGAAGCGGACATCGGCATCGCCACCGAGGCGCTGTCCGACCTGCCGGAGCTCGTGACGCTGCCCTGCTACGAGTGGAATCGCGTGGTGATCACGCCCAGGCGCCATCCACTGCTGAAGATGCAGCCCCTCACGCTGGCCGCACTCGCCAAGTTTCCCATCGTGACCTACGACTTCAGCTTCACCGGGCGCTCGGCGATCAATGCGGCGTTCTCCGCGCAGGGACTCGAGCCCAACGTGGTGCTCACCGCCCTCGACTCCGACGTCATCAAGACCTACGTGGAACTCGGCATGGGCGTCGGCATCATCGCGCAGATGGCCTGGGATCCCGTCCGCGACGCACCCTTCGAGAAGCTCGACGCGAGCCACCTCTTCGCCTCGTCCATCACCCGCCTGGGCCTGCGCCACGGCGTGTTCCTGCGCGGCTACGTCTACGACTTCATCACCCTGTTCGCACCACGCTACGACCGTGCCGCCATCGACGCGGCGCTCGGGGAACGCGCGAGCAAGTGAGGGCGCAGGTCCGCCGCCAGGGCGATTGCGCCCCGCAGCGCATCCGCGCGAACGCTTGCTGCATGAGCGCGCAAGCGGAGCGTGCCGCATGAGCCACGGCACCCACGCGGAGGGCGCCGCGCACCGCCGCTCCTGGGGTTTTGCCGCGCTGCTCGCCTCGCTCGCCATGCTCGGCCCGTTCGCGGTCGACATGTACCTGCCCGCCTTCGGCGCGATGGAGGCCGAATTCGGCGTGCCGCCCATCGCCCTGCAGCAGACGCTGTCGGCGTACATGATCGCCTACGCGTTCATGATGCTGTGGCACGGCGCGCTGGCCGACGCGCTCGGGCGCCGCCCCGTGGTCATCGCCGGCCTGGTGATCTTCGCCATCGGGACACTGGGCTGCGCGATCGCCGGGAACATCCAGTCGCTGTGGCTCTTCCGCGTGCTGCAGGGCCTGTCCGCGGGCAGCGGTGTGGTCGTGGGCCGGGCGATCATCCGCGACCGCTACAGCGGCGCCGAAGCCCAGCGCATGATGTCGCACGTGACGCTCGTGTTCGGCATCGGCCCTGCGGTGGCCCCGATCCTCGGCGGTCTATTCCTCAACCTGCTCGGCTGGCGATGGATCTTCTGGTCGCTTCTCGCCTACACGCTGGTGATGCTCGTGGTGTGCCTGCGCCTGCTGCCGGAAACGCTCCCCCGCTCGCAGCGGCAGGCGCTGCATCCCGCGGCGCTGTGGCGCAACTATCGTGCCGTGCTGGGCCGTCCCGCATTCCTGCTGCTGGCGCTCGTGACCTCGCTCTCGTTCTGCGGATGGTTCCTCTACATCGCATCGGCGCCCTACTTCCTGTCGGGTCTCCTCGGCGTATCCACGTGGGGCTACGGCTGGCTCTTCGTGCCGATGATCACCGGCATCATGCTGGGCGCCTTCGTCTCGGGGCGCATCGCGGGGCGCATCTCGCCGCGACGGACCGTGGGCATCGGCTTCGCGCTCATGCTGCTCGCCGCCGTCATGAACGTGGCGATCAGCCACGCGCTGGCGCCGTGGGTCGTGTGGAACGTCGCACCCATCCTCGTATGCACGCTCGGCTGGGCGCTCGCCATGCCCAGCATCACGCTCACGATGCTCGACCTCTTCCCCACCATGCGCGGCATGACCGCGTCACTGCAGGGCTTCGCGCAGTTCGCGCTCGGCGCGGTGGTGGCGGGCTCGATCTCGCCGCTGTTGTCCCACTCCCTGCCGACGCTCGCGTGGGGAATGGCCTCGTTCATCGCGGCGAGCGGCGTATCGTGGCTCGCCTACCGGCGCTTGCCCCTTTCGGCGTCCAAGGAGATGCACCCATGAAGATCGCTGCCTTCCTGTCCGTTGCTGTCGTGGCGTCGCTGCTCGCGCTCCCCGCGAGTGCCGCCGACCTGCCCAGGACGAGCCTGACCCTCGGCAAGCACAAGGTCACCGCCGAGGTGGCCAGCACGCCCGACCAGCGCGCGCAGGGCCTCATGAACCGCTTCAGCCTGCAACCGGACCACGGGATGCTCTTCGTATTCGAACGCGCCGAGCCGCTCGCGTTCTGGATGAAGAACACGCACATCCCGCTGTCCATCGCCTTCATCGCCGCCGACGGCAAGATCATCAATATCGAGGACATGCAGCCGCGCACCGAGGACTCGCACTGGTCGAAGGGGCCGGCGCTGTATGCGCTCGAGATGAAGAAGGGGTGGTTCGCGGAGAGGGGGATCGGGCCGGGGGCGGTGGTGGGGGGGTTGCCGGCGGCGCGGCGTTAGACGAACGCGCGACCGCGCGGCGTGCAGCTCGGGGGAGCCCGCCGTGGCTCCGCAGGAAAATTCCCCCGCACCGGGGCTGGCGACCCGGGAAGCCAGGCGCTAGGATAGGCAGCGCGTGGCGCCAGGTCTCCGGATTCACCGCTCGCGCAGCCCTGCCACCCGTCATCACGCTCCTGACGCACCGAGAGCGTGCATTACATCGAATCGGCATCCAACGCACTTCGCGAGGTGGGCCATGATGGAATTGCTTGCAATCGACAGGATCAACCTCGCGCCCGGCCAGTTCATTCCACCATTCTTCGATTCGCTCGTGGCCGCCGCGCGCGCGGGGGAGTCGCTCGAGCCGCGGATACGGGCCATCGTCTCGAGCTTCGGATTCGACAGCTTCGAGTACGG
>CAZUGY010000071.1:0-20106 GCA_964620265.1 uncultured Alcaligenaceae bacterium | reverse complement strand
GGCCAAGCGCCTGGTCGAGCACAAGAAGGACGTCGTGATCCTGCTCGACTCGATTACGCGTTTGGCTCGCGCCTACAACACGGTAGTGCCCGCCTCCGGCAAGGTGCTCACCGGTGGTGTGGATGCCAACGCCCTGCAGCGTCCGAAGCGCTTCTTCGGCGCCGCGCGCAACATCGAGGAAGGCGGCTCGCTCACGATCATCGCCACCGCGCTCATCGATACCGGCTCGCGCATGGACGACGTGATCTACGAGGAGTTCAAGGGCACCGGCAACATGGAAATCCACCTCGACCGCCGCATGGCCGAGAAGCGGATCTATCCGTCGATCAACGTCAATCGTTCCGGCACCCGCAAGGAAGAGCTGCTGCTCAAGCCCGACATCCTGCAGAAGGTGTGGATCCTGCGGAAGCTCCTCTATCCGATGGACGAGCTCGAGGCGATGGAATTCCTGCTCGACAAGATCAAGGCCACGAAGAGCAACGGAGAGTTCTTCGATTCGATGCGGCGCGGATAGCGCTGGCGAAACGGCTTTGATGGGACGCGCGCTCGTGGTTGGGGCGCGCGTTTGCTTTTGGCGTGCCGCCACGTGTTTTGCGTGCGCTGGTTCTCGGGCCATGTCGCCGCGTCGGCAATGCGCGTTATCCTCGCGGTCCTGCCAATAGCGCCAATGGAAGCGCCATGTGGATCGCCGAGCGAATGCTTCATCTGATGGATCCCTCCTCCGGAACGAGAACGCCGGTGACCATCCGCATTGCCGCGCCGGTACCGATGCCGGGGAGCGAGGCCTTCGGATGCACTGTGGAGATGGAAGGGTTGATCGACGACATCCTCCCTATCCAGGGCATCGACTCGTTCCAGGCAGTGGAGCTCGCGTGTCGTTTCGTGCACACGTACCTCTCCGGGTGCAAGCATGCGGCGCATCTGCAATGGCCTACGGGAGAGCCGTACGAGGGTCTGCCATCCGGTTGAAATGACAGTCGAAGGCGAGCGCTGCTTCGCGACTCACGTAGGTCACTCGTGCCGCAACGCATCGATCGGATCGAGCTGCGCCGCCCTGCGCGCCGGGAAATATCCGAACACCACCCCGATCAGCGCCGACACCGCGAACGACAGCGCGTTGATGCCAGGATTGAAGAGGTAAGGCACCTGCATCATCTGCGCGATCACGATCGACGCGACCGTCGCCAGCACGATGCCGACCAACCCGCCCAGCATCGACAGCGCCACCGCCTCGATCAGGAACTGCAGCAGCACCTCGCGCTCCAGCGCGCCGATGGCAAGGCGCAGCCCGATCTCGCGCGTGCGCTCCGTCACGCTCACCAGCATGATGTTCATGATCCCGATGCCGCCCACGAGGAGGCTCACGGCGGCCACCGCGCCGAGCAGCGTGGTCATCACGCGCGTGGTGCCGGACACCGCCTCCGCGATCTGCTTCGTGTCGAGCACGTTGAAATTGTCCGGGTCCTCGTTGGCGAGCTTGCGGCGCTCGCGCAGGAGCTGCCCGATCGCGGACTGCACGCGCGCGGTGTCCGAGCCCTCTTCCATCGACACGAGGAGCGTGCCCACGCGCTGGCTGCCGGTGACGCGGCGCTGCATCGTGCGCAGCGGCAGGAGGATCGTATCGTCCTGGTCGTTGCCCATCGCCGCGCGGCCCTTCGATTGCAAAAGGCCGATGACGTCGCAGGAGAACTGCTTCACGCGGACCTTCTCGCCGATCACGTCGGGCTTGCCGAAGAGCTCGCGGCGCACGGTGTCGCCGATGATGCACACGGCCGCACCCGCCTGCTCTTCCTCGGGCTCGAACTTGCGGCCGGCGGCGAGCGTCCAGTTGTTGGTGTCGAAGTAGGCGTTGGTGGTGCCGGTGACGCTCGTCTGCCAGTTCCTGCCGTTGGCGATCACGGTCACGCCGGAGCGCTGCTCGGGCGCGACCGCGCGGATGCCGCCGACCTGCGACGCGATGGCGTCGCCGTCGGCCTGCTTGAACGAGGGCGACCCCGCCGCCCCCATGCCGGGGCCGAGCCGCTGCCCGGGCCGCACCATGAGCAGGTTGCTGCCGAGGCTCGAGATCTGGTTCTTGACGGCCTGGGTCGCGCCGTTGCCCACGGTGACCATCGTGATCACGGCCGCCACGCCGATCACGATGCCGAGGATCGTGAGGAACGAGCGCAGCAGGTTGCGCCGGATCTCGCGCAGCGAGAGGAAGAGGGTATTGAGGATCACGCCACGGCCTCCGGCTCCGGACGCGCCCACGCGTCGGGGTGGCGGACATTGCGCTCATCGCGCTGGATGCGGCCGTCGACGACGTGCACGATGCGGCTCGCGTAGCTCGCGATCGCGGCATCGTGCGTGACCATGAGGATGGTGATGCCGGAACGCTCGTTGAGGTTCACGAGGTACTCCATGATCTCGCGCGCGCGGCTGGTGTCGAGGTTGCCGGTGGGCTCGTCGGCAAAGAGCACGGCGGGCTGCGTGACGATCGCGCGCGCGATTGCCACCCGCTGCTGCTGGCCGCCGGAGAGCTCGGCGGGCGTGTGGTCCTCGCGGCCTTCGAGACCCACCGACGCGAGCGCGGCGCGCGCCTGGCGACGCCGCTCCGCCGCGGGCTCGCCGCGGTAGAGCAGCGGCAGCTCGACGTTCTCCTGCGCCGTGGTACGCGCGAGCAGATGGAAGCCCTGGAACACGAAGCCGATGTGGTTGCGCCGCAGGCGCGCGCGCTGGTCGCGGGAGAGCTTCTCCACGTGCACGCCGCGAAAGACATATTCCCCGGCCGTGGGCGTATCGAGGCAGCCGAGGATGTTCATGAGCGTGGACTTGCCGGAGCCGCTCGGACCCATCACTGCCACGAATTCGCCCGCGGCGATGTCGAGGTCGACGCCCGCGAGCGCACGCACGAGCGTCTCGCCATGGCCGTAGGTACGCGTGACGCCGCGCAGGCGGATGAGCGCGTTGCCCTCGACCTTCGTGAGGGGCTCGCCGTGGGCAGTCACGGGCCGCGGCATCATTTCTCCGCGGCGCGCTGGTCCACGATCACCGGCGTGCCGGGCGCGAGATCCGGCGACGACACCTCCGTCATGCGGCCGTCGGTGATGCCCGTCTGCACGCGCACCGCGACCGGCTGGCCATCCTGCACGGTCCACACCTGGCGCACGCCGCCGGCGCCGCCGCGTCCGGAAGGCGTGGCCGTGCGCTGCGCGCCCGACACCGGGCGGCGCGGCATCAGGCTGCCGACGATGCCGCCGCCGTCGCCCGCCGCCTTGGCCTCGGCGCCGCCGGGTGTGCGCGCCGGCGCCGGCGTGAAGCGCAGCGCGGTGTTGGGCACGAGCAGCACGTCGGTGCGCTCGGTGGCGTTGATCGTGGCGGTGGCCGTCATGCCGGGACGCAGCACGAGCTCGGGATTGTCCACCTCGAGATACGTGATGTAGGTCACCACGTTGTCGGTGGTGGTCGAGCCGTAGGCCACGCGCGTGATCGTGGCCGGGAAGCGCCGTGACGGATACGCCGCCACGGTGAACGACGCCTTCTGTCCGACGTTGACCATGCCGACGTCGGCTTCGTCGACGTTGACCTGCAGCTTCATCTTCGTCAGGTCCTCGGCGAGCGTGAAGAGCGTGACGGCCTGCAGCGACGCGGCCACCGCATTGCCCGGATCCACCGTGCGCGTGAGGATGACGCCGTCGATGGGTGCCTTGATCGACGCCTTGCCGAGGTTGGTCACGTCGCTTTGCAGCGCGGCCTGCGAATCGGTGACGTTGGCGCGCGCGGCATTGGCATCGGCGCGCGCGCGCTCGAGGGTCGCCTGTGCGGTATCGAGCTCCGCGGGAGACGGCACCTTGCCGCCGGACAGCCGCTGCACTTCCTGCAGTCGGGTGAGGTTGCCCTCGGCTTCCTTCACCGTGGCATCGGCCTGCGCGACCTTGGCGTTGGCCGAGGCGAGCGTCGCCCGGGATCGCGTGACGAGGTCCGCGAACCTGGAAGTGTCGAGCTCCACCAGCACCTGGCCCTTCTTCACGCGATCGTTCACGTCCACCAGCACGCGCGCGACGGTTCCGGACAGCTCGCTGCCGATGTTGACCGTGCGCGTGGGCTGCAGCGTGCCGTTGGCGGTCACCGCGACGCGCAGGTTGCCCTTGGTCACGGGCTCCGTCACGAACGTGGGCGTAGCGCTCGCGGGTGGGCGCTGGAACCAGTACCAGCCGCCGCCGGCTGCGCCGGCCAGCAGAAGGAGCAGGATCCATGGCGTGGGACGGCGCCACCACGGCGGGCCGGACAGCTCGGCGATGTCGATGGGCGCGGCGTTGGCGGCCGATGCATTCGCGGCCGCCTGCGCGCGCGCTTCGGCGGCATCGGATTGGGAAAGGGGAAGGTCGACGGGCTTGTTCATGTGGTGGGCAAGGCGAGGCGGTCGGGGCGGGACGTGACGGCGCCGGTGGGGGAGGAAGTTGCCGAGGCCGCCGCAGGCTCCGCCTCCGGCTGCCAGCCGCCGCCCAGCGCCTTGTACAGCCGGACGTGCGCGATGGCGAGCTCGGCCTCGCTGTTGGCGACGTTGTCCTGCGTCGCGAGCAGCGAAAGCTGCGTCTGCAATACCGACGTGAAGTCGATGAGGCCGCTGTTGTAGCGGAAGCGCGCGAGGAGCGACGCGTTCTTGGCGGCATCGGCGGCGCGGCGCAGCGTGGCGAGACGCTCGCGCGCGCTCGACAGCGCCACGAGCGCGTCCTCGACTTCCTTCAGTGCCGCGAGCACGGTGGCCTCGTAGGCGATGCGCGCCTGGTCGAGCGCGGCGTCCTGCACCTGCACCTGCGCGGCGAGCGCACCGGCATTGAAGATCGGCATCGACACGCCGCCCAGGATCGAGGCGGCGAGCGAGCTGCCGCCCGTGAGGCCGGCGAAGGTCAGCGACGCCACGCCGATCGAGCCCGCGATGTTGAACGAGGGATAGCGTGCCGCATCGGCGGCGGTGACCCGCGCGGCCGCCGCGACGATCTGCGCCTCGGCCTGCTGCACGTCCGGACGCTGGCGCAGCGTCTGCGCGGGAAACGCATAGGTGAGCCCCTCGTCGGCGACCGGCACGGCGGCATTCTTGCGCAGCGTGGCATTGAGCGCTTCGGGCGTGGCGCCGGTGAGGATGGCGAGCGCGCTCTGTGCCTGCGCGATGCTCGAGGTGAGCGCGGGGATCTGTGCGCGCGTCGATTCCGTGGACGTGCGCGCCTGCTCGACGTCGAGCGAGGTCACGAGCCCCGCCTGCGCACGCCACTCGGTGATCTGCTGCGTCTCCTCCTGGCTTGCGAGGTTGTCGCGCGCGATGGCCAGGCGCAACACGAGGCCCGTCCACGTGATGTAGGTGGTGGCCACTTCGGCGGCGATCGACACCTGCACGCTGGCAAGCGACAGCGCGGTGGCGCGGGTCGTGGCATCGGCCGCGGACACGCTGGCGGCCGTGCCGCCGAAGATGTCGGGCTCCCAGCCGGCGTCGATGCCGAGGCCGTAGCTCGTGTTGGCGTCGCTGCCGCGCGTGCGGCTGCGGGAAGCCGAGCCGCTCGCCCCCACATTGGGATAGAGGCCGGCGGCGGCGATCACGCGCTGCTCGCGCGCCTGGCGCAGCGCGGCCTGCGCAATGCGCACGTCGCTGTTGTGCGCCAGCGCCTGCGTGACGAGTTCGGCAAGCTGCGGGTCGCCGAAGCGCTGCCACCACTGCGCGAGCGTGACCGGATCGGCGGTGGCCACACCCTGGTCCCACGCGGCGGGAACGGCGACGGCGCCGCTCGCATCGGTGTCCGGATGCATGAGCAGCGACGAGCATCCGGCGAGCAGCGTTGCCGCCGCGAGGACGGCGGCAAGCGGTGCGCCGCGCCGCCGGGGACGGCGGGCGGCCGTGGCCGGGAGGGCGATGGGCGGGAAAAGAGGGCGGTCAGGCATCGAAATGCGGTTCCAGGGAGTTCGGCGCGGGTTCACATGAGGTTCCCATGCTTTGACGCCGGGCTGGCCGAAGGTTTCTGTAACGGGACGTAACACCCGTAACATCCGGCGCGAACGGCGCCCGGAGGTGCCGATTGTCCTCCCGGAATCCGTCCCAATGTTGCAGAAACCGTGAAAATCACGGATAATCGAGAGTTCACCGGGACAGCGCGCACGGGCAAGGTCGCCCTGGCCAGCGGGTCCGCCACGAGAGGATCACCATGAAAGACGCCATCCATCCCAAGTACGACACGGTGCAGGTCAACTGCAGCTGCGGCAACTCGTTCGCCACGCGCTCCACGTCGTCCAGCAAGGCGCTGCACATCGAAGTGTGCTCGCAATGCCACCCGTTCTACACGGGCAAGCAGAAGGTGATGGACACCGCCGGCCGCATCGACAAGTTCCGCCAGCGCTACGGCACCAAGGGCACGACCGCCGCCAGCAACTGAAAGCCGGCATTCCATCGGCGTGGCCTCGCGGTCGCGCCGGGCACCGAGGGCAGCTTCCGGGCTGCCCTTTTTGTTGCACCTTGCTCGTGGCGTCCTTGGCGTGCGCAGGCCAAATGAAGCTCGCGCGCACGGCGGGATGCAAACTGTTCCAGAATAGCGCCCGGCTGCGCGCGCGACCTTCCAACGCGCGGTCCACACCGTCACGACACCATGCAAGCCCCGCGTCCCACCATTCCCGAAAGCGTCGACCCCGAGGCCGTAAGCCCCTCGGCGCCATTTCGCGCGTGGAAGCAGGCGGGACTCGTGCTGCTGTGCGCCGCCTGGGTGGCATTGGGGCTGGCCGGGCACGATCCGTGGAAGACGGAGGACGCCACGTCGATCGGCGTGGCCGCGGCGATGGCGCAAAGCGGCGACTTCGTGGTGCCCACCCTCGCGGGCGAGCCCTACGTCACGCGCCCTCCGCTCGCCTACGTGGGCGGTGCGATCGCCATCGAGGCGTTCTCGCCGCCGCTGCAGGTGCACAACGCGGCGCGCATGATCGCGGGCCTGGCGCTCGCGCTCGTGCTCTTCGCCACGGCGCATGCGAGCCGCGAGCTCAACGGTCGCGCCTTCCGCTGGCTGCCGGTGCTCGTGCTCGTGGGAAGCGTGGGCTTCTGGGACCGCGCGCACGTGCTCTCGCCCGAGCTCTTCATGACGCTCGGCGTGGCCATCGGCCTGTGGGGTTTCGCGCTCGCGCTGCGGCGTCCCGTCGCCGGCGGTGCACTGCTGGGCGTGGGCATCGGCGTGGGCTTCCTCGGCAACGGGCTGCAGGGTCCCATCTGGCTCATGGTCACCGCGCTCGTGCTGCCGCTGTGCGGACCCGAGTGGCGCAACCGCGCCTATCTCGCGACCGTCGGCGTCGGGCTCGTGGTGGGGATCGCCATGTCGGTACCGTGGCTCGTGGCGCTCCATGCGCGCAGCCCGGAATTGCTGGCCGAATGGCTCGCCAGCGAATCTCCCGGCGACTACGTGTGGTTCCTGGGCGACGGCATGCGCGCCGCCGATCCCCTGTACTACCTGCGCAACCTCGCGTGGTTCGCCTGGCCCGCGCTGCCGCTCGTGCTGTGGATGCTGTGGCTGCGCGCGCGGGGATTCAACGGCGGCATGCGTACCCCGGGCGTGGTGGTGCCGGGTGTGCTGTCGCTGGTGATCCTGATGCTGCTCCTGGTGCAACCCGACGCGCACCTGGCCCTCGCCCTGCCGCTGATCGTGCCGCTCGCGCTCCTGGCCGCGCTCGAGATCGATTCGCTGCGCCGCGGATTCTCGGGCGCGCTCGACTGGTTCGGCATCCTCACCTTCGGCCTGGCCGCGCTCATCATGTGGGTGCTGTGGATCGATGCCTACGTGAACGGCATGCCGGGCAACGTCGCGCGCCTCTTCCGCGATACCGAGGCCGGCTACCAGCCGTCGTTCCACCTGGGCAGCATGCTTGCCGCGCTCTCGCTCACCGCGCTGTGGATCGTGCTCGTGCGTCCCGCGCGACGGTCCAATCGCCGGGCGGTGCTCAACTGGGCGGCGGGGGTCACGCTCATCTGGGGCCTCGTCACCACGATCTGGCTGCCCTACCTCGACTCGCGCCGCAGCTATCGCTGGACGGTGGAGGCAGCGGCGCAACACCTGCCCACCGAAGGTTGTGTCGCGAGCCGCAACCTGGGCGAGCCGCAGCGCGCCCTCTTCGACTATTTCTCCGGCATCAAGACCGTGCGCGAGGAAGTGCAGCCCCTGCACGACTGCCCGGCCCTCCTCGTCCAGTACAGTCGCATCGACGCGCCCCCCGACGTTCCCGCCGGGTGGGACATCGCGTGGAGCGGCGCCCGCCGCGGCGACGCCACCGAGCGCTTCGTGCTCTACTTGCGCAGGCCATCATGAAATTCTTCGACGAAGCCAACATCGAGGTCATCGCCGGCGACGGCGGCAACGGCATCGCCTCGTTCCGCCGCGAGAAGTACATCCCGCGCGGCGGCCCCGACGGCGGCGACGGCGGCCGCGGCGGCAGCATCTACGCCATCGCCGACCGCAACATCAACACGCTGATCGATTACCGCTATGCGCGCATCCATCGCGCCAAGCGCGGCGAGAACGGCCGCGGCGCCGACCAGTACGGCCGCGGCGCCGAGGACGTGGTCCTGCGCATGCCCGTGGGCACCGTGATCACCGACGCGGAAACGGGCGAGCGGATCGCCGACCTCACCATCGATGGCGCACGCGCGTTGATCGCCGCCGGCGGCAAGGGCGGCATGGGCAACCTCCACTTCAAGACGAGCACCAATCGCGCGCCGCGCCAGTTCACGCGCGGCGACGAAGGCGAGCATCGGCGCCTGACGCTCGAGCTCAAGGTGCTGGCCGACGTCGGCCTCCTGGGCCTGCCCAATGCCGGCAAGTCGACGCTCATCCGCGCGATCTCCGCGGCGCGTCCCAAGGTGGCGGACTATCCGTTCACCACACTCGCGCCGAACTTGGGCGTGGTGCGCACGAGCGAGGCGCGCAGCTTCGTGGTGGCCGACATCCCGGGGCTCATCGAAGGCGCGGCCGACGGCGCGGGGCTGGGTCATCGCTTCCTGCGCCACCTGCAACGCACGCGGTTGCTGCTGCATGTCGTCGACATCGCGCCGCTCGACGGCGAGGCGGATCCGGTGCACGACGCGCGCGCGATCGTGAAGGAGCTGCAGCGCTACGACGAGGCGCTGTACGAGAAGGAGCGCTGGCTCGTGCTGAACAAGCTCGACCTCGTGCCGGAGGAGGAGCGCGTCGCGCGCGTGAAGGCCTTCGTGAAGTCGTATCGCTGGAAGGGGCCGGTGTTCGCCATCATCGCGGTGAATGGCGAAGGCTGTCGCGAGCTCACGTTCGCGGTGCAGGACTGGCTCGATGCGCATCCCGCCGCGCCCGTCACCGCCGAGGAACGCGAGGCGATGGAAGGCGGTGGCGCGACAACGACGGCGAGCGACGGCGATGGCGGCGCCGGCGATACCGATGCAATGCAGGCTCCAGTCGTGCTGACGCCGGCGCCCGTGGCCCCGCGACGGCGCCGGCGCACGCCCGAGTCGGACGCGTGAACCCGCCGGCCGTCCCAAGGGCGCCCCGGCGCGCGCCGATGCGGAGCGTGGCCTCATGAGCGGCAGCCTCGTGCGCGATGCGCGCCGGCTGGTGGTGAAGGTCGGCTCCTCGCTCGTGACCAACGACGGCCGCGGGCTCGACCACGCGGCCGTCGCGCAATGGGCGGAGGAGATCGCCACGCTGAAGCGCAGCGGGCGCGAGGTGGTCCTCGTGTCGTCGGGCGCGATCGCGGAAGGGGTGAAGCGCCTGGGCTGGACCACGCGTCCGCACGCGATCCACGAGCTGCAGGCCGCCGCGGCCGTGGGCCAGATGGGGCTCGCGCAGGCCTACGAGGCTGCCTTCGCCCAGTACCAGCTGCACACCGCGCAGATCCTCCTCACCCACGACGACCTCGCCGATCGCAAGCGCTACCTCAATGCCCGCACCACGCTGCGCACGCTGCTGGCGCTCGACGTGATCCCCATCATCAACGAGAACGACACCGTCACCACCGACGAGATCAAGGTCGGCGACAACGACACGCTCGGCGCACTGGTGGCGAACCTCATCGAGGCCGACGTGCTGGTGCTCCTCACCGACCAGCGCGGCCTGTATACCGCGGATCCGCGCAAGGATCCTCGCGCCACCTTCGTGCACGAGGCACGCGCGGGCGACGCGGCGCTCGAGGCGATGGCCGGCGGCGCCGGCAGCGCGCTCGGGAAGGGCGGCATGCTCACCAAGATCCTCGCGGCCAGGCGGGCGGCGCGCTCGGGGGCGTCCACCGTGATCGCCAGCGGACGCGAGCCGCAGGTGCTCACGCGCCTGGCGGCGGGCGAGGCGATCGGCACGCACCTCGTCGCCCCCACCGCCTCGCTCGCGGCGCGCAAGCAGTGGCTCGCGGATCACGTGCAGCTCGCGGGCCGCCTCGTGCTCGATGCGGGTGCCGTGCGCGCGCTGGTCGCGGAGGGCAAGAGCCTGCTGCCGATCGGGGTCACCGCCGTGGAGGGCAGCTTCGAGCGAGGCGAGGTCGTGGGCTGCTATGCCCCCGACGGCCGCGAGGTCGCCCGCGGCCTCGTGAACTACGGCGCGCAGGATGCCGCGCGCATCGCCCGCAGGCCGTCGGCGGACATCGAGTCGATCCTGGGCTACGTCGACGAGGCGGAGCTCATCCACCGCGACAACCTGGTCCTGCTGGCGTAGCGTCGCCGCTGGCGTGAGGTCGCCAGCAGTGCGCGCCGCACCGGCGACTGCACGAAGTAGCGCGCCCGGTGCCGGATGCGGCCCGCCGCTACTTGGCGAGCGGCGCGGCCGGTTCCGCGTAGGACTGCGGCATCTGCGGGTGCGCAATGCCGTAGAGCCGCTGCCGGCGCGTCTGCGGCTTGGCGTGCAGGAAGCGCTCGAGCTCCAGGAGCGCGCGACGGTACGACTCGCGCTTGAACTCGATCACCGTCTCGAGCGGAATCCAGTACTCATGCCAGCGCCACGCATCGAACTCGGGATGTTCGCTGGCGCGCAGGCGCACGTCGTTGTCGCGGCCCACGAGCCGCAGGAGATACCAGATCTGCTTCTGGCCGCGGTAGCTGCCGCGCCATTCGCGCTTGATCCAGTGCTGGGGCACGTCGTAGCGAAGCCATTCGCGCGTACGGCCGAGGATCCTGACATGCTGGGGACCGAGCCCGACTTCCTCGTTCAACTCGCGATACATCGCCTGCTCGGGCGTTTCACCTGAATTGATGCCGCCCTGCGGAAATTGCCACGAGTGTTCCCGGATCCGTTTTCCCCAAAAGACCTGATTCCTGCCGTTCACGATGACGATGGCGACGTTCGGGCGATAGCCGTCACGGTCCAGCATCGTTACACCTTTGATGCGTTGAGTTGTATCGATTGTTGCACAGGAGGTGCGGGGCTGCAAAGTGGGGCACGGCGCGGGTAGACTTGTGGCATGCGAATCCCACCTGCACTCATCGCCAGCGCGTTGCTGGCCCTCCTCGCCTGCGCGAGCCCCGTCGCCGCGCAGAAGTCGCTCGCCACCTATTCGACGAT
This sequence comes from uncultured Alcaligenaceae bacterium, assembly GCA_964620265.1. Lineage (GTDB taxonomy): Bacteria > Pseudomonadota > Gammaproteobacteria > Burkholderiales > Casimicrobiaceae > VBCG01. The sequence goes on along the minus strand of CAZUGY010000071.1, from coordinate 8,590 downwards.
CTCCTCCGCCGCCGCCCTGCAAGCCGCGCAGGCGGCGCTGGCGCATTGCCAGAAGGGCGGCTACGCGGTGAGCGTGGCGGTGGTCGATCGCGGGGGGCACGTCCTCGCGCTGCTGCGCGACAACCTGGCCGGCGCGCACACGCCGCGCACCGCGACGGGCAAGGCCACCACGGCGGCGAGCTTCCGCATGGACACCGCCACGCTGGCCAGGGAGACACAAACCGGCGCGCAGAGCGGCATCCGGACGCTGCCCGACGTGGTGGCCGTGGGCGGCGGTTTGCCGATCAATGCCAAGGGTGCGCTCGTGGGCGCCATCGGCGTGTCGGGCGCGCCGGGCGGCGATGCCGACGAAGGATGTGCGAAGGCGGGGATTGCGGCGATCAATGACGCGCTGGAGCTCGACTGACGCGTGAGGTGTCTGGCGGCGTCGTGTGCTACAGCCGCCGCAGCCGGCACAGCTCGATCGGCGAGGCCCGCAGGTTCGTGACGATCGCCTCGCAGGTCGTGCGTGCCAGCCCCATCGCGGCGAGCGCATCGTCGCCCACGCGCTGGCCGGGCGGCATGGCGAGGCTGTAGAGCGTTCCCGGGTGGTCGCGGATCGTGGCGGCGATCGTGGCCTGCAGCCGATTGCGTCGGGTCGGGTCGTTGAAGCTGCTGACGAGGCCCGCAAAGCGCGCATCGGGCGGGAACGACGGCAATACGTACGACATGGGCTCCGGTGCGACGAGAAGCACCAGCGCATTCGACTCCACCGCCGGCATCTGCACGGCCAGGAAGTGATCGCCGAAGCGCTCACGCCACCACGTCGGATACTTGGACGTCACCACCACCAGCACGAACGCCGCCGCCAGCGCCAGCGCCACGCGGCGCTGTGGAACGAGTCGCGCCACGAGCAACGCGATGAAGGCGCCCGCCAGGAGCTCGAGCGGAACGAGATAGCGGAAGATCCGATACATCACCGCCCACGCCACGAGCGAGCCCACGAAGAACACGGTGAGGAAGCGCCAGCGGGGATCGATCGCCACGCGCGAGCGGCGGCGCCACACCAGCGCCACGAGGATGGCCACGATCACGAGCACGTACAGCAATGCGGGGCGCGCATCGCGGAATTCCGGCTCCGACACGAAGCCCTCGAGCTTCACGAGCAGCACGAAGGGAAATGCGACCCACTCGAGCCACGACTGCGGCCCGAAGCGCGTCGCCGAGAACGACACGGCATCGGCCCACGGCGAGCGGAAGATGTCGTTGTAGTAGGGAAAGAGCGGATTGCCGAAGCGCTGCGTCATGAGCGCCATCCACGGGCCCGCGGTCAGCGCAAAACCCAGGACAATGCCGCCCACCGCCATCGCCGTGGCGCGCACCCGCCGCGCCCACGATGGCGCGCCGGTGAGGAACAAGGCCGCGGCGAGTCCCACCGCGTAGAGGCTGCCCGTGAGCTTCAGCCCCGCGCCGAGCCCCACGAGAAAGCCGGCGAGCGCCAACGTGCGCGGGGAGGTCACGGGTGCGCGCACGACGAGCCACAGCGCCACCATCACGAACGCCGCGACGTACCAGTCGTTCATCGTGGTGCCGATCAAGCTCACCGACATCGGCGCCGTGATGCCGATCGCGAGCGCGGCCACGATCGCCGGCATGCGCACGGGCGGATCGAGCGGCGCGAAGAGCGTGCTGGCGATGCGCGCAAGGCAGTACCACGCGATGCCGGTGGGTACCGCCAGCACGAAGGCGATCGCGCGCGGCGACACGTCGGCGGCCACGAGCGCGTAGAACGGCAGGTCGAGGAACGGGTTGTAGAAGGTCTGCAGCTGCGCCGGCGCCCAGTCGATCCCGTGCCGGTCGTGCACGAACGCCCACGCGTTGTAGTAGTGGTAGTTCATGAGGTCCCAGCTCGAGTCCTGGCGCAGGGCGATCGAGGCGAGGCCGGCGGCGACGATGCAGGCGAGAAGTCCGGTGAGCGACCGGCTCCAGGGCGGCAGGGCGTGCCACCAGGCGAACGGCGCGGCACGCCCGGAGGCGGAGGCGGCCTGTGGCAGGGGACGCTCGGCTGCGGGCATGCGCGGCATTCTCCACGAATTCGCGCGTGCGCGCCGCGCCGCCGGTGGGCGCTGCGCTATCCTCACGCGTCGTGGCTCCGATGCCGCGGCGCGATTGCGCTCTCTCTCGCGAGGAATCCGTCATGAAAGAAATCACGCTCGCAGGTTACCGTGCCCGCCACTTCGGCTACGCGGTGGAGGACAAGGTCGCCACCATCACGCTCGACCGGCCCGACCGCAAGAATCCGCTCACCTTCGATTCCTACGGCGAGCTGCGCGATCTGTTCCGCGAGCTGGTGTACGCCACCGACGTGAAGGCCGTCGTGTTCACCGGCGCCGGCGGCAACTTCTGCTCGGGCGGCGACGTGCACGAGATCATCGGGCCGCTCGTGGCGATGGACATGAGTGAGCTCCTGCGCTTCACGCGCATGACGGGCGACGTGGTGAAGGCCATGCGTGCGTGTCCGCAGCCGATCGTGGCGGCCATCGACGGCGTGTGCACGGGCGCGGGGGCGATGATCGCGTGCGCGTCCGACCTGCGCTTCGGCACGCCACGCACCAGGCTCGCGTTCCTCTTCGTGCGCGTGGGTCTCGCGGGGGCGGACATGGGCGCGTGCACGCTGCTGCCGCGTCTCATCGGCCTGTCGCGCGCGGCGGACCTGCTCTACACAGGACGCGTGGTCGGCGGCGAGGAAGGCGAGCGCATCGGCTTCTTCAATCGCCTGGTGGAATCCGAGGTCGTGCTGGCCGAGGCCACGGCGATGGCGCGCTCGCTGGCCGACGGCCCGTCATTCGGCCATGCGATGACCAAGACGATGCTCTGGCAGGAGTGGAGCGCGGGACTCGGCGAGTGCATCGAGGCCGAGGCACAGGCGCAGGCCATCTGCATGCAGACGAATGACTTCGAGCGCGCGTATCACGCGTTCGTGGCGAAGGAGAAGCCGCGGTTCGAAGGGAATTGACGCGCGGCGTTTGCTGCGTCACGGGCGCGCGAGCTGCGCCTCGAGCTTGCGGCAACGGGTGAGCAATCCCGACGCGTCGATGCGCCCGATCCATGCCCGGGCCACAGGTCGTTGCGGAAGGACTCGATGATGTGATCGGTGGCCACCCCCACGTGGGTTGCGCCCTGCTCCAGCATCTGCACGACGGACTGGAGCACACCGGTCACGCCGCCGTAGGGACGATCCTCGCCCTTGGTGAAGCGCCGCAGGCCGTAGAAGTGGCGGAAGAGCTCGTAGGTGCCGTCGACGAGATGGACGGCGAGCGGCGGGGCGGACGACATGGCACGAGAATACGCCTGCCACGACGCGCCGCTCGCGGCGGCTTCAGGCGAGCGTGCGCACCTTGGGCTCGCGGTCGTAGAAGCGCATCGCGGCCGCCTTCACGAAAGCGCGATCCAGACCGGTCACGCCGGCGTCGGGGACCACACCTGCCTTGTCGAGCAGCGCCTTGGCCTCCGGCGTGCAGCCGATGGCCTTCAGGTGACCGAAGGCATCGCGCACGAAGTCGACCGCCGCGCCTTCGTTGGCAAGCTTCGCCGCTGCGTCCTTCGTGAGCACGAGCGCGATCGCATCGAGGAGCACCGACGGGGTACCTGCAAGCTGGCCGTCGGCCTTCTGCGTGCCGCCCTTCACCTTGGTGCCGCCCACCTTGGGCGCGATGAGCATCGCCGTGGCACCGGCGGCCTCGACGGCGCCCTTCACCGCATCGATGTCCGCCCTGCTCGAGCCCTCGTCGAAGAGGATGCCGACCTTGCGGCCCTTCAACGTGGGCTTGGCCTTGCCCACGATCGAAAGCGCGGGCGAGCGCTTCATGTCGATGGGCTCGACCGCGGCGGGGAGCGCTGGAGGCAATGGCATCGCGAGCCCGGCGGCGATGCGCGCGGCCAGGTCCTCGTCGACGTTGCGCACGCTCGCGACCACGCGCTTGCGCACGTGCTCCAGCTCGACCTTGGAAAGCTCGAAGATGATCGCCGAGGCGATGTGCGCCTGCTCGATCGGCATCTGCGAGCGGTAGAAGAGCCGCGCCTGGCTGTAGTGGTCCGCGAACAGCGCAGCCCGCACGCGAAGCTTCGGGGCCGGATCGGCATCGAGCTCCACGGTGCCCGCGCTCACGAAGCCGCGCTGCGCGCTCTCACGCGGACCGCCATCCTCGCCGGCTTCGGCCAGGCTGTTGGGCTCGTAGTTGGCACGGCCCTTGAAGACCTGCGTCTGCATCATGCCGTCGCGCTGGAAGTTCTGGAACGGGCACTTGGGTGCGTTGACGGGAATCTGGTGGAAGTTCGTCGTGCCCAGGCGCGACTTCTGCGTGTCGAGGTACGAGAAGAGGCGCCCCTGCAGCAGCGGATCGTCGGAGAAGTCGATGCCGGGAATCACGTTCGAGGGCAGGAAGGCCACCTGCTCCGTTTCCGCGAAGAAGTTGTCGGGCCAGCGATCGAGCACGAGGCGGCCAACGATCGTGAGCGGGAGGTCCTCTTCCGGGATGAGCTTGGTGGCGTCGAGGACGTCGTAGGGCTGCGCGGCGGCAAAGGCCTCGTCGAAGACTTGCAGCCCCAGATCCCATTCGGGGGGATTGCCGCTGGTGATCGCTTCCCACAAGTCGCGGCGGTGATAGTCGCTGTCGGCGCCGGAGATCTTGACGGCCTCGTCCCACAGCGTGGACTGCATGCCGAGCCGCGGGCGCCAGTGGAACTTCACGAAGCTCGACTCCCCTGCGGCATTCACGAAGCGGAAGGTGTGCACGCCGAAGCCTTCCATCATGCGCAGCGACCGGGGCAGCGCACGGTCGGACATCGCCCACATGATCATGTGGATCGTCTCGGGCATGAGCGACACGAAATCCCAGAACGTGTCGTGGGCGGAGGCGGCCTGCGGGAAGGCGCGATCGGCCTCCGGCTTCACCGCGTGAACGAGGTCGGGAAACTTGATCGCGTCCTGGATGAAGAACACGGGGATGTTGTTGCCCACGAGGTCCCAGTTGCCCTCGTCGCTGTAGAACTTCACGGCAAAGCCGCGCACGTCGCGCGGCGTGTCCTTCGAGCCTTTCGAGCCGGCCACCGTGGAGAAGCGGCAAAACACCGGCGTGCGCTTGCCCTTCTTCGCGAAGACGGTGGCGCGCGTGAGCTCGGGAATGGCGCGCGTGCATTCGAAGAAGCCGTGCGCGCCGGAGCCGCGCGCGTGCACGATGCGCTCCGGGATGCGCTCGTGGTCGAAGTGGAAGATCTTCTCGCGGAGGATGAAGTCCTCGAGCAGCGCGGGGCCGCGCGTACCGAGCCTCAGGCTGTTCTGGTTGTCGGAGATCGGCGCACCATGGTTCGTGGTGAGCACGGCCGCCGCCGGCGCATTCGCCTTGGCTTGCTGGTGGGTTTCCGCGCGGCTCGTCGCATTGCGATCCGTCGCCTTGCGTGCCTTCGAGCTTCCGGTGCGTGCCATGGCCGACTCCTCGCGAATGAACGGACGAGCAGTGTAGCCGCGGATTGTGGGGGGTCGGGCTTAGGCGGGGCGGCGCGTCAGATCGAGCGAGCGTGCAAGATCACCGGCGTTCCGGGCGCGGCGTCGAGATACGCATCGAAGCACATCGCGACGTTGCGCAACAGCAGGCGGCCCTGCTCCGTGACACGCACGCGTTCGCGATCGACACGCACCAGTCCGTCGTCGGCCAGTGGTTGCAGGCGGGACAGCGCCTGCGCGAAGTAGCGGTGGAAATCGATGCCGTGCCGCGCCTCGACCTCGCGGAAGGCGATCTCGCCGTGGCACATGAGCGACTGGATGACATCGGCGCGCAACGTGTCGTCGGCGTCGAGCCAGAGCCCCCGGCAGACGGGCAGCGCGCCCGCGTCCACCGCTGCTTCCCACTGTGGAAGCTCCCGCGGATTCTGGCTGAACGTGTTGCCCACGTGGCTGATGGCGCTCACCCCCACGCCGAGGAGATCGGTCTGCGCATGCGTGGTGTAGCCCATGAAGTTGCGCTGGAGCGTGCCGCGCGCCTGGGCCTGCGCGAGCTCGTCGTCCGGCAGCGCGAAGTGATCCATTCCGATGTAGACGTAGCCGGCCGCGGTGAGCGTCTCGATGGCGCAGGACAGGAGGGCGAGCTTCGCGTCGGGCGCAGGCAGGTCGGCAGTGACGATCCGGCGCTGCGCCTTGAAGCGCTGCGGCAGGTGTGCGTAGCCATAGACGGCGACGCGATCGGGCCGCGCGGCCACCACCGTGTCGAGCGTACGCGTGAAGCTCGGCACGGTCTGCAGCGGAAGGCCGTAGATCAGGTCCACGCTCACCGACCGCATGCCATGGCGACGGCACGCATCGATGACCGCCCATGTTTCCTCCACCGACTGGACACGGTTGACGGCTTGCTGCACCGCCGGGTCGAAGTCCTGCACGCCGAGGCTCGCACGGTTGAACCCCGCAGCCGCAAGAAGTGCTACGTCCTCCGGCCGGACCGTGCGGGGATCGATCTCGATGGAGATGTCGCGGTCATCGCGCCCGGATAGCCTGAAGCGGCGCCGCACCGCATCCACGATCCGCGCGAGCTCTTCCGGCGCGAGGAAGTTGGGCGTGCCGCCGCCGAAGTGCAGCTGCACCACCTCGCGGTCGGCGTCGACCAGCGCGGCCAGCATCCCGATCTCGCGGATCAGGCGGTCGGCATACGCTTCGCCCCGCCCGCGGTCGCGGGTGATCACGCGATTGCAGCCGCAGTAGAAGCACGGGCTCATGCAGAACGGCACGTGCACGTACAGTGACAATGCGCGCGGGATCGGGTCGCCGTTGCTCTCCGCGATGGCGTCGCGCAGCGCCTGCGCACCGAAGCCCGGAACGAAGTGTGGTGCCGGGGGATAGGACGTGTAGCGCGGCCCCGGGCGATCGTAGCGGCGCAGGATCTGCGGATCGACGGTGAGGCGGCCGTGGAGCATGGCGGGAGTGTGCGCAAGGCCTGCCGGCGATGCTCTGATCGCGGTCAAGAAAGGCGATGGTGCGGCCGTGGGGCGCGGCTGCGCGGCGGGGGTGTCCGACGCGCAGCGCAGGCAAGCGCCGCTTCCCGTCCTCCGGCGTTGACGGGACGTCGCCCACCCCGTAATGTCGTGCTTCCTCCGCGCCCGGCGGCGCGCAGGCCAAGGAGCGCCGCCCGTGCCCGACTGGCAACGCTATCGCAAGGCCATCGTGCGCGGATCGCGTGCGACGGAGCTTGCCGATGCCTGTGCCCGTGCCTGGTCCTGGCTCGACCTCGATCCCGCCGCTCTCGCGGACCGGCTTCGCGAGAGCGTGCCAACGCGCGAGGCCGCCACGCGGATGCAGGAGGCCACCACGCTCGTGCGGCTTCGTCTCCAGCGCGACGGCGCCTCGGAGCTCGCGCGCCGGGTGGAGGCCACTGCGACGATCGATCGTCTCGTGCGCGAGCGCTTCCCCGCCTCCACGCCCGCGCAGGACGATCGTGATCTCGCCGCGCTCGTCGCGGCCACGCCCGCCCTCATCGCAGCCGTGGAAGCCACCGGCGGCGACTTCGCGTCTCCTGCGGTCATCGAGCACCTGCAGGCTGCCATCGACGCGTTCACACCGATCGGAGCCACCAGTACGGGCCTCGCGCGGCACCACTACACGTGGCGGCTGGGCCTCGCGTGGTGGGCGATGGGCATGGCGAAGATCGGCGCGAAGCGATACGCCGAGGCGCGCGACGCGCTCGCCCGGGCCGCCGCCATGTACGACGAGGCGGGCGAGCCCCGGTCGGCGCAGGACTGTCGCAACCGGATAGGCGAGCTCGACGCGCGGCTGGCCGCCGACTTCGACGGCGTCGCGGGCGCCGAAGTGGCGAGGCTCCTCGCCCCGCAGGACCTTGCGGCGCGCCTCACGTCGATGACAACGCTGCTGCGCGAGGTCGCTCGCGCCGGCGACCGCTTCGAGGCCTCGCGCCTCGCCGACGACGCGGCGCTCCTGCTGCGCGACAACGGCTATCCGGATCCCGAGACGGATTTCGATGCCGCCGTGGATGCCTGGATCGACAAGGCTGCGGCCACGAGCCAGGGCAACGAGGTCGTTGCCAGCGTGTGCGGGATCGTCGTGCATTGGGCCGCCATCATGGCCGCGCGGGTCAGCGCGCGCCTCGCCACCGATGCCAAAGGGAGCCTGCGCGCCGAGCGCGTCCTGCGCGCGCTGGCGCCGCTCGCCGCGGAGCTCACGCGCGAGGCCGATACCGCCCACGACGACGAGGCGCGGCGCCTCGCGGTGTGGATGCCGCAGCTCGACGAGCGATTCGCCGGCACCGATGGCGCGAGCGATGTCGTGCGTGCCATCGCGGACGCCGCTGCTCTCGACGATGCGCTGCAGGCACTGCGTGTCGCCTGCAACGAGGGGGCGAGCGAGGGCCTCGTGGCCCGCGCCGACGCGCTGATCGAAGCAGCGAAGGCGCTCGGCTCGCCACTCCACCTCGCGCGGGCGATCCTCGAGAAGAGCTACGTCCTCCTTGCGCTGGAGCAGGCCACCTCCGTGCCCGCGCTCGCCGACGAGGCGACCGCGATCCTGCTCGCGGGACAGGCACCCACGCTCTCCGCGTTCGCCAACGCCTTC
>CAZUGY010000070.1:7001-20834 GCA_964620265.1 uncultured Alcaligenaceae bacterium | reverse complement strand
CCCCTCGACGTCATCTGCCTCGGCCGCTTCGCCGTGGACTTCTACGCGCAGCAGATCGGCGCGCGCCTCGAGGACTGCACGAGCTTTTCCAAGTACCTCGGGGGATCGTCGGCCAACACCGCCTTCGGCTGCGCACGCCTGGGCTTGAAAGCGGGCCTCGTCTCGCGCGTGGGCAACGATGCGAACGGCCGCTTCCTGGTGGAGACGATCCGCAAGGAAGGCTGCGACACGACTCACGTGAGCGTCGACCCGCAACGCCTCACGGGCGCGGTGGTGCTCGGCATCAAGGACCGCGACACGTTCCCGCTCATCTTCATGCGCGAGAACTGCGCCGACATGGCGATCACCGAGGACGACGTCGAGGAGCGCTACATCGCCTCCGCGCGCGCGCTCCTCATCACCGGGACGCACTTCTCCACGAGCTACATCGATCGCATCAGCAACCTGGCGCTCGACCGCGCGCGTGCCAACGACGTGCGCACCGTGCTCGACATCGACTACCGGCCCGTGCTGTGGGGGCTCACCAACCGCGGCGACGGCGAGACGCGCTTCATCGCCTCCGACGGTGTGACTGCGCATCTGCAGCGCATCCTGCCGAAGTTCGACCTCGTGATCGGCACCCTCGAGGAATTCAACATCGCCGGCGGCCACCTCGACATCATGGCGTCGCTGCGCGCGGTGCGCGAGCTCACGAAGGCCACGCTGGTGGTCAAGCGCGGCCCGATGGGTTGCGCGGTGATCGACGGCGCCATTCCCGCGTCGCTCGACGACGCGTTCAACGGCAAGGGCGTGAACGTCGCGGTGCTCAACGTGCTCGGTGCGGGCGATGCCTTCTCGGCGGGCTTTCTCTCCGGCTGGGTGCGCGGCGAGGACTACGACAAGTGCACGCGCTACGCCAATGCCTGCGGTGCGCTGGTGGTGTCGCGCCACGGTTGCGCGCCGGCGATGCCCACGCGCGTGGAGCTCGACTACTTCCTGGCGCATGCGAACGAGATCCCGCGTCCGGACCAGGATGCCACGCTCACGCGCTTGCATCGCGTCACCGCCCCGCGCGTGCCACGCCCGGAGGTGTTCGCCTTCGCCTTCGATCATCGCAATCAGTTCTTCGAGCTCGCGCAGCGCGCGGGCGCCTCCGAGGAGCGGATCGCGCAGCTCAAGTCGCTGCTCGTGGACGCCGTGGCGCAAACGGCGGCGGCGCGCAAGCTCGAAGGCAAGGTCGGTATCCTCTGCGACGACCGCTATGGCCAGGACGCGCTCAACGCCGCCACGGGCCGTGGGTGGTGGATCGGCCGTCCCGTGGAGTTGCCGGGCTCCAATCCGCTGACCTTCGACCGCGGCCGCTCGATCGGCACGTCGCTCATCACCTGGCCGATGGAGCATGTGGCCAAGTGCCTCGTGGCCTACCACCCCGACGACGCGACCGACAACCGGCTCGAGCAGGAAGCGCAGGTCCGCGCGCTCTACGACGCCCTGCAGGCGAGCGGTCACGAGCTCCTGCTCGAGGTCATTCCGCCGAAGAACATGGTGCGCGACGACGAGACCGTGTACCGCTCGATCAAGCGCCTCTACAACCTCGGCATCTACCCCGAGTGGTGGAAGCTCGAGCCCCTGTCGCCGTCGCAGTGGAAAGCGATCGACGCGCTCATCGCCGAGCGCGATCCGCATTGCCGCGGCGTGGTGCTGCTGGGGCTCAATGCACCCCTCGACACGCTCGCCAAAGGCTTCAAGGACGCGCAGGCGAGCAAGACCTGCCGCGGATTCGCGGTGGGACGCACGATCTTCCACGAGCCGGCGGCTGCGTGGCTCGCGGGCAAGAGCGACGACGCAGCGCTCGTGCGCGACGTGCGCGCCACTTTCGAGAAGCTGATCGACCTGTGGACGCAGGCGCGAGGATGAGCATGCCCGCCTTCGGGAGGCACTCGTGCGCCTGACCGCGGCGCAGGCCGTCGTGCGCTATCTCGCCGCGGTGCGCGCGCGCACGCCCGAGGGCGAGGCGCCGCTCTTCGCAGGTGTATTCGCCATCTTCGGCCACGGCAACGTCGCCGGCATCGGCGAAGCGCTGTATGCACATCGCCACGCGCTGCCCACGTACCGCGCGCACAACGAGCAGGCGATGGCGCACGCGGCCATCGCCTACGCCAAGGCGAAGTTCCGCCGCCGCATGATGGCGTGCACGACGTCGATAGGTCCTGGCGCCACCAATCTCGTGACGGCGGCGGCGCTCGCGCATGTGAATCGCCTGCCCGTGCTCTTCCTCCCTGGCGACGTCTTCGTCTCGCGCGCGCCCGATCCGGTGCTGCAGCAGCTCGAGGATTTCACCGACGGCACGATCACGGCCAACGATTGCTTCCGCCCGGTGTCGCGCTACTTCGACCGCATCGTGCATCCGGCGCAACTGCAGAACGCATTGCCCGAGGCCGTGCGCGTGCTCACCGATGCCGCGCTGTGCGGGCCGGTCACCCTCGCCTTGCCGCAGGACGTGCAGGCGATGGCATTCGACTATCCCGATGCGTTCTTCGAGCCGCCGCTCGTGACCTTCGAGGCGCCCGCGCCGTCCGCCGCAGCGATCGCGACTGCGGCGCGAATCCTCCGCGGTGCCAAGCGTCCGCTCATCGTGGCGGGTGGCGGCGTGCTCTACGGCCTCGCCACTGAATCGCTGCGTGCATTCGCCGAAGCTCACGGCGTCGCAGTGGCGGAGACGCAGGCCGGCAAGGGTGCGCTCGCCTGGGATCATCCGCTGCAGCAGGGCGCGATCGGCGTGACGGGCTCGCCCTGCGCCAACGCGCTCGCTGCGGAGGCGGACGTCGTGCTCGCCGTGGGCACGCGCCTGTCCGATTTCACCACGGGCTCGCACTCGCTCTTCGCGCAGGCGAGGCTCGTGAACCTCAACGTGAACGCTTTCGATGCGCGCAAGTGGCGCGGCGTCGAAGTCGTGGGCGACGCCAAGGCCGGGCTCGATGCACTCGCCGACGCATTGCACGGTTGGGCCGCCGAGCCCACGTGGGAAGCGCGAGCGAAAGCGGACGCCACCCAATGGCGTGACGACATCGCCCGCCTCACCGGCGCGCGCGACGTCGCCTTGCCCTACGACGGCGACGTGATCGGCGCCGTGCAGCGCTCGTCGGCGCGCTCGACCACGGACGACATCGTGGTGTGCGCCGCGGGAACGCTGCCCGCCGAGCTGCACAAGCTCTGGCGCACGTCGGTACCGGGCGGCTATCACATGGAATACGGCTATTCGTGCATGGGCTACGAGATCGCCGGCGGCCTGGGCGTGAAGATGGCACGTCCCGAGCGCGAGGTGATCGTGATGGTGGGCGACGGCAGCTATCTCATGCTCAATGCCGAGATCGCCACGTCGGTGATGCTCGGACACAAGCTCGTCATCGTGGTCCTGGACAACCGCGGCTACGGTTGCATCAATCGCCTGCAGCAAGCGGTGGGGGGCGAGCCGTTCAACAATCTCTTCGACCACGGTACCGAAGGCGAGGCGCCGCGCATCGACTTCGCGGCGCATGCGGCGGCCATGGGCGCAGCATCCGAGCACGTGAAGACGATCCCCGAGCTCGAGGCCGCGCTCACGCGGGCACGGGCGAGCGAAAAGACCTGCGTGGTGGTGATCGACACCGATCCCGCGCACACCACGGAAGAAGGCGGGTGGTGGTGGGAAGTGGCGGTGCCGGAAGTATCGGAGCGCGCCCAGGTGCGCAAGGCGCGCAAGGCCTACGAAGAAGGCAAGACGAAGCAGGTGCCGTGAGTGTCGCGGCATGACGAGGCAACGCAATGAACGTGAAGATCGGCATCAACCCCATCTCCTGGAGCAACGACGACCTGCCGTCGCTCGGCGGCGAAACCTCGCTCGAAACGGCGCTCATCGAGGGTCGCAAGATCGGTTACCAGGGCTTCGAGCTCGGCAACAAGTTCCCGCGCGAATCGGCCGCGCTGCGCAAGGTCCTGGGCGACCATGGCCTGGAGCTCGTGTCGGGCTGGTATTCCGGCAGGCTCGCGCGCCGCTCGGTGGAGGAGGAGATCGAGGCCGTGGGCCCGCATCTCGAGCTCCTCGCCGACAACGGTGCCAAGGTGATGGTCTACGGCGAGGTGGCGGACAGCATCCAGGGCGCGCCGCAACCGCTGTACCAGCGGCCGCGCTTTTTCACCGCCGGGCAGTGGGGGGGTTACGCCGACCGGCTCACGCGCTTCGCGAAGCACACGCTCGCGCACGGCGTGCGCGTGGCCTATCACCACCACATGGGCGCCTACGTGGAGGCGCCCGCGGACGTGGACGAGCTCATGCGCCGCGTGGGCCCCGAGGTGGGCCTCCTCTACGACACGGGCCACATGGCGTTCGCCGGCGGCGATGCGGTCGCGATGCTCGCCCGGCACGTGCAGCGCGTGTGCCACGTGCATTGCAAGGACGTGCGTCCGGACGTGATCCGGCTTGCGCGCAACAACAACTGGAGCTTCCTCGAATCGGTCATCAACGGCGCTTTCACGGTACCCGGCGACGGTGTCGTGGACTTCCCCGCCGTGATCCGCCTCCTGCGCGACAACGGCTACTCGGGATGGCTCGTGGTGGAGGCGGAACAGGATCCGGTCGTGGCGCCGAGCTATGCGTATGCGGACAAGGGTTTCCGCACGCTGAAGCAGCTCGTCATGGCGTAAGGGGCGTTCCATGAGTCTTCTCGTCAAGGCAAGCAAGCAGGGCCGCGACATCGTCACCGTCACGCCCCGGTCGGCGGGATGGAAGTACGTCGGCTTCGCGGCGCATCGCCTGGCCGGCGGTGAGTCGGTGGAGCGGCCGGGTAACGACGACGAGGTGTGCGTGGTCGTGCTGCGTGGCAAGGTCACGGTGGCCGCGCAGGGTCAGACCTGGCGCGAGATCGGCAAGCGCGCGAGTGTCTTCGCCGACGAGGCGCCCTACGCGGTGTACGTCCCCGCCGGCGCAGCAATTGTCGTGACCGCACATGGCGATGCCGAAGTCGCCTTGGCCACCGCACCCGCACCGCAATCCCGCTCGCGCCAGGCGCGCCTCATCGAGCCGTCGTCGATGAAGCGTTCGGTACGCGGCACGGGGGCCAACACGCGCTACGTGTGTGACATCCTGCCGCAGACGGAGCCCGCCGATCGCCTCCTCGTGGTCGAGGTGCGCACGCCCTCGGGCCATTCGTCGAGCTATCCGCCGCACAAGCACGACACCGACAGCCTCCCCGACGAGAGCTCGCTCGAGGAAACGTATTACCACCGCCTCGATCCCGCGCAGGGCTTCGCCTTCCAGCGCGTGTACACCGACGACCGCTCGCTCGACGAATCCCTCGCCGTGGAGGATCACGACGTGGTGATGGTGCCGCGCGGCTACCACCCGGTGGTGGTGCCGTACGGCTACGACTCGTACTATCTCAACGTGATGGCGGGTCCCACGCGCGCGTGGCACTTCCGCAACGACCCCGTCCACGAATGGATGCTCAGGAAATGAGGGGCCCGGGAATGGAAGCAGCACTGTTCGGCGCCGGCCGCATCGGCAAGATCCACGCGGGCAATCTCGTGCGGCAGCCCGGCGTCGAGCTCCGCTACGTGGTGGACGTCGACCCCGCGGCGGCGAGCGCGCTCGCGCAGCGGCACGGTGCCAGGGTGGCCACGGCCGAGGAGGTCTTCGCGGACAAGGGTGTGGGCATGGTGGTGATCGGTTCCTCCACCGATACGCATGCGGACCTCATCACGCGCAGTGCCGCGGCCGGCAAGGCGATCTTCTGCGAGAAGCCGGTGGATCTCGCGGTCGAGCGCGCGCGCAAGTGCGCCGACGCCGTCGCGGCGGCCGGCGTGACCTGCCTCATCGGCTTCCAGCGCCGCTACGATCCCACGTTCAATGCGGCCAAGCAGCGCATCGACAAAGGCGAGATCGGCGACCCCGAGATGCTCGTCGTCACGAGCCGCGATCCGGGCGCGCCGCCCGTGGAGTACCTCGAGCGCTCGGGCGGGATCTTCCGCGACATGCTGATCCATGACTTCGATATCTTCCGCTGGATCCTCGACGACGATGCCGCCACGGTGTACGCCACCGGCAGCGTCCTCACCGATCCCGCCGTGGGTGCCGCGGGCGACATCGACTGCGCGGCCGTGACGATCCGCACGAAGAAGGGCCGGCTTTGCCAGATCAACACCACGCGCCGCGCCGCCTACGGCTACGACCAGCGCTTCGAGGTGATCGGCAGCAAGGGCATGCTGCAGGCGAACAACCACCGGCCGACCGAGGTGGTGGCGTCCACCGCGACGAGCGTGAGCGCGGATCTGCCCGAACACTTCTTCCTCGAGCGCTATCGCGCGGCCTACGCCAACGAGATGGCGCATTTCCTCGAGGCGCTCGCCAAGGGGACCAAGGTGCGCACGTCGATCGAGGATGGCGTCAAGGCGCTGGAGCTGGCCGACGCCGCCACCACGTCGTGGCGCGAGCAGCGCATCGTCGAGCTCTAGGGACATCGCCATGGGCGGCAACGTCAGGGTAGGCATCGCGGGACTCGGTCGCATGGGCCGTCGCCATGCGGAGAACCTCGCATTCCGCGTGCGCGGCGCCGAGCTCGTGGCGGCGTGCAGCCCCTTGAGCGACGAGCTCGACTGGGCCCGCGAGGCGCTGGGGACGCACCACCTGCACAAGGACTACGCGGATCTGCTGGCCGACAAGGGTGTCGACGCCGTGTTCCTCGTCACGCCGAGTACACTGCATCCCGCGCAGATCATTGCCGCGCTGCAGGCCGGCAAGCACGTGTTCTGCGAGAAGCCACTGTCCATGGTGCTCGACGAGTGCCGGGCGGTGGAAACGGAAGCCGCCAGGCATCCCGAGCTGAAGGTGATGATCGGCTTCGTGCGCCGCTTCGACGCCAGCTACCAGGATGCGCAGAAGAGCATCGCGGCGGGGGCGATCGGACGGCCGTTCCTCGTGCGCTCCGAGACCTGTGACCAGAACGACCCGTCCGGCTTCTTCGTGCGCTTCGCACCCACGTCGGGCGGCATCTTCGTGGACATGAGCGTGCACGACATCGATCTCGCACGCTGGCTGCTGGGCACGCCCCGCGCCACGCGCGTATTCGCCACCGGCACGGTCGCCGTGCACGAGGGATTGAAGGCCTGCGGGGACGTCGACAACGGCATGGCCATCTGCGAGTTCGCCGACGGCCGCATGGCCTGCTTCTACGCCTCGCGCACGATGGCGCACGGCCATGAGACGGCCACCGAGATCATCGGCACCGGCGGCCGCCTCACCGTGGGCCGCGGCGGGCGTCTCAACGACGTGCAGATCTCCGATGCCCACGGCGTCCGCACGCTCACCACGCCCACGTTCTACGAGCGTTTCGCCGACGCCTTCCTGCGCGAGGACATGTACTTCGTCGATTGCGTGCGCAATGACGTGCAGCCGTCGCTCTCGCTGCACGATGCGACCGAGGCCACGCGCATCGGCATCGCGCTGCGCCAGTCGCTCGAGACGCGCCGGATGGTCGAGCTGTGACGGGCGGGCGGGAAGCCATGGACCGCTACGATCTGTGCCGTGCGCTCGCCCGCGACGCCGGCAAGCTCGCCCATCGCGGCTTCGGCACGTCCGTCGTCTCGATGAAGGGCCGCCACGACGTCCTGACCGAGATGGACCGCGAGGTCGAGCGCTTCATCCGCGCGGCGATCGCTGCGCGCTTTCCCGGCGACGCCATCATCGGCGAGGAGGACGGCGGCACGAGCGGCGAGCGCCTGTGGCTCATCGATCCCATCGACGGTACCGCCAACTACGCCCGCGGCCTGCCGCGCTACTGCGTGTCGATCGGCTACGTCGAGCATGGCGTACCCATGCTGGGCGCGATCTACGACCCGAGCCACGACTGGCTCTACTGCGCGGCCCGGGGCCAGGGCGCGTGGCTCGACGGCCAGCGGCTCGCGGTGAGCACCGTGGCCGACATCGATGCCGCCACCGTCGAATGCGGCTGGTCCACCCGGCGCCCGGCGCAGGCCTACCTCGACCTCCTCGCGCGCTGCATGAATGCGGGAACCGCGATCCGCCGCTCGGGCTCGGGTGCCCTCGGTCTCGCCGACGTCGCGGCCGGCCGCGCGGAAGCCTATGCCGAGCTGCACATCAATGCCTGGGACTGCGCCG
Source organism: uncultured Alcaligenaceae bacterium (assembly GCA_964620265.1). Taxonomy (GTDB): domain Bacteria; phylum Pseudomonadota; class Gammaproteobacteria; order Burkholderiales; family Casimicrobiaceae; genus VBCG01. The sequence goes on along the minus strand of CAZUGY010000070.1, from coordinate 12,703 downwards.
CGGGCCTCGTGCTGGTCACGGAAGCGGGCGGCTTCGTCAACGATTTTTTCGCGGGAGACGGCGTGCGTTCGGGGAATCCCCTGATCGCCACGAATACCGCTTTGGCAGGTAAGCTTGCAGAAATCGTCGGCCTATCGATCATGCGCTGACGTCAACAAGGAGGAGGGAATCATGAAGATGCTGTCGTTGTTGCGCGGGCTCGTGCCCGCGCTGGTGCTTGCCGCGCCGCTGTCGGCGTTTGCCCAGGGCGAGCTCATCGTCTACTGCACGGTGCAGGAGGAATGGTGCCGGCCGATGGTGGCGGCCTTCGAGAAGGCCACCGGCATCAAGGTGCTGATGACACGCAAGAGCGCAGGCGAGTTCTATGCGCAGATCAAGGCGGAGGCGGCCAATCCCAAGGGCGACGTCTGGTGGGGCGGCACCGGCGATCCGCATCTGCAGGCGGCCGAGGAGGGGCTCACCGAGCCGTACAAGTCGGCGAAGATGGGCGACCTGCAGGACTGGGCCGTGAAGCAATGGGAAGCCTCGAAGGGCCGCACGGTCGGCATCTACGCCGGCGCGCTGGGCTACAGCTTCAACACCGAGCAGCTCAAGAAGAAGGGCATTCCCGAGCCCAAGTGCTGGGCCGATCTCACCAAGCCCGCCTTCAAGGACGAGATCCAGGTGGCCAATCCGAACTCGTCCGGCACGTCGTACACGATGCTCGCGACCTTCGTGCAGCTCATGGGCGAGGACAAGGCGTTCGAGTTCCTGAAGGCGCTGCACAAGAACATCAACCAGTACACGAAATCGGGTGCGGCACCCGCGCGGGCGGCGGCCACCGGCGAGAGCCTGGTCGGCATCACCTTCCTGCACGACGCGGTGATGCAGGTGGTCAACGGCGCACCGGTCAAGATCGTCGCGCCGTGCGAAGGCACCGGCTACGAGATCGGCAGCATGAGCATCATCAAGGGCGCCAAGAACATGGACAACGCCCGGAAGTGGTACGACTGGGCGCTCACGCCGGAGGCGCAGGCGATCGGCGCGGCGGCCAAGGCCTACCAGGTGCCTTCCAACAAGAGCGCGCCCACGCCGCCGCAGGCCCCGAAGCTCACCGACATCAAGCTCATCGACTACGACTTCGCCAAGTACGGCTCGTCGGCGGAGCGCACGCGCCTGCTGTCGAAGTGGGACAAGGAAGTCTCGACGCTGCCCAAGTAGCCGTCGCTTCGTGACCGTCAGCTCGCTCGCGCCGGCCGTCTTCGTGCCGGCGTCGCGGGATCGTGCGACGTTCGCCATCGCGGCGATTGCCGCGGTGGCGGTGCTCGTCCTGCCGTGGGCCGCCGCCGGCGGCCCGTCGGCGCTCCTGCGCGCCGCGGCTGGCGCCGCCGGCCTCTGGCCGACGGTGCTGGGCACGCTCGCCGCGGCCGTCCTCGCCTTCCTCCAGCGCGACCGCGCGACGGCGATGGCGGCCGGGGCCACGGTCGTGTGGACGCTCGGTGCTGCGCTGGCGATCGGCAGCACCGGCCCATCGTTCGGCTTCGGCGCGGGGATCGCGCTCGTCGCGCTGACGGTGGTCTTCGCCCGCGCGCTCGCCCGCCGCGGCGTCTTCAAGGGCGATGCCACGGTGGCCACGATCGTGGTCGTGATCGCCGCGCTCCTCATCGTCTTCATCTTCTATCCGGTCGCGAAGTCGCTGCTCGCGGCGCTCTTCGACGCGCAGGGCAACTTCGCGCCGCAGCTCGCGGTGCAGCGCCTCCTCACCGAGGACATCTGGGGCCTGGGCTGCCTCGGCGGCGGAACCCGCTGTGGCGTCGCGATCAATTCGGCGATCCTCGCGACCGTCGTGGGGATCCTGTCCACGCTCCTGGGCCTCGTCTTCGCGCTCGTCGTGCAGCGCGGTGGCCAGCGCTACTCCGGCCTGCTGAAGCTGATGTCGATCCTGCCGATCGTCACGCCGCCGTTCGTGATCGCGCTGGCGCTCGTGGTCCTCTTCGGCCGCACCGGGCTCGTCACGGGCTGGCTCGATGCGTGCTGCGGCATCCCGCGCACGCGCTGGCTGTACGGGCTGCCGGGGGTGGCCATCGCGCAGCTCCTCACGTTCTCGCCGATCGCCTTCATGATCCTCTACGGTGCGCTGGCGGCGATCAGCCCCGCGCTCGAGGAGGCCGCGCAGACGCTGCGCGCGTCGCGTGCCCGCGTGTTCCGCACGGTCACCTGGCCGCTCCTGCGGCCCGCGCTCGCCAACGCCTTCCTGCTGGGCTTCGTCGAGAGCCTCGCCGACTTCGGCAACCCGATCGTGCTCGCCGGCAATTTCGAAGTGCTGTCGACCAAGATCTTCTTCGCGGTGGCCGGCGCGCAGCACGACCCCGGCCGCGCCGCGGCGCTCGCCACGGTGCTGCTGGGCCTCACGCTCGTCGCCTTCTACCTGCAGCAACGCTGGGTGGGGCGCCTGTCGTACGTCACCGTGACCGGCAAGGGCGACGGCGGCCTGCCGGGCAAGCTGCCCAGGCCGCTGTGGAACACGTGCTTCAGCGTGGCCGTGGGCTGGATCGCGTTCACGCTCGCATGCTACGTCATCATCTTCATCGGCGGCTTCGTGAAGGACATCGGCCGTGGCGACATGACGCTCACGTTCGGCCATTTCCTGAACGGCTTCCGCATCACCTTCGACACCAAGGGCTCGATCTTCGTCGGCTCCGCGTGGGACAGCCTGTTCACGACCATCGAGGTGGCGGCCATCTCCGCGCCGCTCACCGCGATCGTCGGCCTGCTCTCGGCCTACGTGATCACGCGGCACCAGTTCGCAGGGCGCCGCGTCTTCGAGTTCCTCACGATGGTGAGCTTCGCCATTCCCGGCACGGTCATCGGCGTGGCCTACATCGTGGCCTTCAACGTGGCACCGCTCGAGCTCACGGGCGGCATGGCCATCCTCGTGCTGTGCTTCGTGTTCCGCAACATGCCGGTGGGCGTGCGCGCGGGCGTGGCAGCGCTGGCGCAGATCGACAAGACGCTCGACGAGGCGTCGTCGACGTTGCGCGCCTCCACCTGGCGCACGTTGCGCGAGGTCGTGCTGCCGCTGCTGAAGCCCGCGATCCTGGCCACGCTCGTCTTCAGCTTCACGCATGCGATGACGGCGGTGAGCGCGATCATCTTCCTCGCCACGGCGAAGTACAACCTCGCCACGGTGTACGTGATCGGCCGGGTGGAGGCGGGCGAGTATCCCCTGGCCATCGCGTATTCGGCGGTGCTGATCCTCGTGATGCTCACGGTGCTGCTCGCGATGCAGCTCCTCGTGGGCGAGGCGCGGCTCGGGCGGCGGGTGCCCGCGCCGGTGCTGGCGGGACACTGAGAACGATGACGGCGGACGCGGGCAGCGGAAGGATCAGGCGATGAGCGAGCATTCGGGCGGGGTCGTGTTCGACCGCGTCACCAAGAAATACGGCGACGTGACCGCGGTCGACGACGTGTCGTTCACCGTGCGGCAGGGCGACCTCGTCACGCTGCTGGGGCCGTCCGGCTGCGGCAAGACCACCACGCTGCGCATGGTCGCCGGCCTCGAGGCCGTCACCTCCGGGCGCGTGCTCATCGGCGGCCAGGACGTCACGCTGCGCGCCGCCAACGAGCGCGACGTGTCGATGGTGTTCCAGTCGTACGCGCTGTTTCCGCACATGAGCGTGCTGGAGAACGTGTGCTACGGGCCGCTGTCGATGCGCGCCGACAAGGGCAAGGCGCGCGAGCTCGCACGGCACAAGCTCGCGATGCTGGGGCTCGCCGACTACGAGGCGCGCCTCCCCTCGGAGCTGTCCGGCGGGCAGCAGCAGCGCGTGGCCGTCGCGCGCTCGCTGGTGCTCGAGCCCGCCGTGCTGCTCTTCGACGAGCCGCTGTCCAACCTCGATGCCAAGCTGCGCCGCCGCGTGCGCGAGGAGATCCGCGAGCTGCAGCAGTCGCTCTCGCTCACCGTGCTCTACGTGACGCACGACCAGGAGGAAGCGCTCGCGGTGTCCGATGACATCATCGTGATGAACGGCGGACGCATCGCGCAGGAAGGCACGCCGACCGACCTCTACGAGCGGCCCGCAAGCCGTTTCCTCGCCGATTTCATCGGCGATGCGAACCTCGTCGACGGCGAAGTGGTGGCCGGCGGAGGAGCGGTGTCGTTCACCGCCGGTGGCGTGGCCATGCCGGTGCACGGCGCCGCCATCGAGGCAGGTGCGGCCACGCTGGCGATCCGCCCGCAGCGTCTTGCGGTCGGTGCCCCGGGCCACGGCCTTCCGGGCACGGTCAAGCGCGCGTCCTATCTCGGCAGCCGTGTGGAATACGTGGTCGCGACCCCCTGGGGCGACCTTCTCGTCTTCGATGCCGACGTGAACGCGCTGCGCCGTCGCGACGATGCGGTGGGCGTGACGTTCGCACCCGAAGCCGCGATCGTGCTGCCGCGGTGATGGCCGGCGATCCGGTGGCGGCACGCCACGATGCGGCGGTACGCATCGCCCGCGATGCGGGTCTGCGCGCGCACGACTTCTTCCGTCGCCGTGGTGAGCTCGCGGTCGAGACCAAGGGAGTCGCCGACTACGTCACGCGCGCCGATCGCGAGGTGGAGCAGTACATCCGCGGCGAGCTCGCGAGCGCCTTTCCCGGCGATGCCTTCCTGGGTGAGGAGACGGCGGCGAGCTTCGCCGGCCCGCTCGATCGTTGCTGGGTGGTCGATCCCATCGACGGCACGCACAATTTCCTGCGCGGCGTGCCGTACTGGAACATCTCGATCGGCTACGTCGAGCGCGGCGCGACCATGGTCGGCGCGGTCTGCGATCCCTGTGCCGGCGAGGTCTACCACGCGCGCCGCGGCGCAGGTGCGTGGCAGCGCGGCCCGCATGGCGAGATCCGCCTTGCCGCCGCGCCCACGCGCGCGCTGGCCGGGAGCTACATCGTGCTCGGGCATCACGATCGTTCCTTCGAGCCGCGCTACTTCGACATCCGCCGCCGGATGATGGAAGCGGGCATCGCCATGCGCAATTTCGGATCAGCCGCGCTGCAGCTCGCGCACGTCGCGAGCGGTCGCCTCGATGGCTTCGTCGAGATGGAGCTCTCCGCGTGGGATGCAGTGGCGGGCCTCCTGCTCGTGGAGGAGGCGGGCGGATGGCATGCGCCGTTCGCACCGGCCACGCCCACGGCGAAGGCCAGGTGCATCGCGTGCGCGCCCGGCATCGCGCGCGATCTCGCGCGGCTCGTCGCAGACTGAAGGCGCAGGCCCGCAGCTGCCGCGTTCCTTGCGCGGACGTGCAACGGCGCCCGAGGAGCGCTATAGTTGGACGGCGGACGCGGCCGACGTCCGCATCGACATCAAAAAAAACGCGGCCACGGAGCTGCGCATCGCTTTGCACTGCGCAGCACGGATTCTTATCCAGACAGGAGAATCGAGAATGGTGCGTCGAACCGTGTTGTACAGCAGCAAGGGCAAGAAGCTCTACGCCGTGCGCGACAAGAGCGGCAAGTTCAAGGACATCCAGCAGTACTCGCGCGCGCACGCCATGGACATCAAGCGCGGCAGCAAGGCGGAGAAGGCCAAGGCCGCCAAGTCGGCGAAGAAGACCGCCAGGAAAGCCGTGAAGAAAACCGCGAAGAAGGCAGTGAAGAAGACAGCCCGCAAGTCGCCGGTGCGCAAGACCGCGAAGAAGACGGTGAAGAAGGCCGCAGCGAAGAAGACCTCGGCGAAGAAGACC
>CAZUGY010000070.1:0-6901 GCA_964620265.1 uncultured Alcaligenaceae bacterium | reverse complement strand
ACGGCGAAGAAAGCCGTGAAGAAGACGGCAAGGAAGACCGCGAAGAAAGCGGCCAGGAAGAAATCCGCGACCAAGGCCGCCAGGAAGCGCTGAGCTTCCACCTGTGCGAAAGCGGCGCCACCTTCGCGCCGCTCACCGCCAGCGTCCAGCCTTCGCAACGCCTCGCCGGCACCGCACCCGGCGCCTGCCACCTTCCGATCCGAACAGCGCCGCCCGCGATCCGCCGGTGGCGCTCTTCTTCGCTGCCTACTTCTTGTCGAAGTCGCCCGCGAAGGCGTAGGCGAACTCGTCCGGCTTCAGGTACTTGCGCAGGACCGCATTCACGTCGGCCAGGGTGAGCTTTCCGATCGCGGCATCCACCGCGGCCGAGATGGCATACGTGCGGCCGAGGTACGACTGTCCCGACAGCCCCGCCGCGATGCGCGCATCCTCGGTGCGGGACAGGGTCCGCTCCTGCAGCACGCCTGCCTTGGCATCGGCGACCTCGGCCTCGGTGAAGCCGTCCTTGACCGCGCGCGCCATCTCCTCGGACAGTCCGGTGCGCACGCGCTCGAGGTTCTGCGGCGCGAAGATCGCGTAGGCCGCGAGCGCGCTGTTGGCATCGATCGCGGAGGGCTGGAACGACGTGCCCGCGCCGTAGGACAGCCCGTCCTTCTGCCGCAGGCGCTCCGGGATGCGCGCCGACGCCGAGTCGCCCAGGATGAAGCTCGCCACCAGCAGCGCCGGATAGTCGGGATTGAGATCGTCGAGCGGCAGCGCCTGCTTGCCGATGAGGAAGGCATTGGCCTTGTCCGGGGCCAGGAGGCGGATCGCCGCCGGCTTGTTCGCACGATACGGATCGGGAACGCGCGTATAGGCGGCGGGGCTCTTCCAGTCGCCGAAGAGCTGCGTCACGAGCGCCCGCGTGGCCTCGGGATCGAAGTCGCCCACGATCGAGAGCTCGGCGTTGGAGGCGCCGTAGAAGCCGCGGTGGAAGGCCGCCACGTCGTCGCGGGTGACCGCGTTGTTGTTGGCGATGCTTTCCTCGACGGTGGGCGAGTAGCGCACGTCGCCGGCCGGATACGGATTGCCGTGGCGGGCGAGCGCGCGCACGGCGAGCGCCTGCGGATCGTTGCGCGAGGCCTCGAGCGCCGTGGTGCGCTGGCGCTTGATCTGCTCGAGCTCGGACGCGGGGAACGCGGGGTCGCGCAACACCTGCGCGGCCAGCCGCAGCACCTCCGGCAGCTCCTTGCGATACGTCTGGCCGCTCACCGAGGCGCCGACCTGGCTGCCGCCGGCGCCCATCTTCGCGCGCAGCTTGTCGAGCGTGTCGTCGAGCTCCTGGCGCGAGAGCTTCGTGGTGCCGCGCATGAGCATGCTGCCCGTGAGCGCCCCCGTGGACGCCTTGCCGAACACCGATTTCTCGTCGCCGAAGTGCAGCGCGATGTTGAAGTTGACCGCTTCCCCACGCGTCTTCTTGGGCAACAGCGCGACCTTCATCCCGTTCGGAAGCGTGAAGCGCTGCGTCCGCGCATCGAGATTGGCCGGCGTGGGATCGAAGGCCTCGCCGGCGGTGGCGGCCACGTCGCCCTTGTAGTCCTTGACGAGCGCCGCGACGTCGACCTTGGGCGGCACGGGCGCGCGATCGGGCCTGGCATCGGGCACGAACTCGCCGATGGTCACGTTGGAGCGCTTCAGGTAGTCGAGCGCCACGCGCTGCACGGCCTCGGGCGTCACCGTGCGATAGGCATCGCGCTGGAGGAAGAAGAGCCGCCAGTCGCCGAGCGCGATCGACTCGGAGATCGCCACGCCGAAGGCCTCGGGATTGTTGATCGTCTCCTCGAAATACTTGGCGGCCTTGGCCCGCACGCGCGCGACCTCGGCCTCGGTGACGGGATTCTTCGCGACGTCGGCGAGGGTGGCGAACATCGCGTCACGCACGGGCTCGACCGGATCGGCCTCGGGCACCTGCGCGAAGAACGTGATGCTGCCGGGCGCCGCTTGCGCCTGCGTCCACGACTGCACGGACGTGGCTTTCTTCGCATCGACGAGCGATTTGTACAGGCGTCCGGCCGGGGCGAGCGTCATCACCTCGCCCAGCACGTCGGTGGCCACGTAATCGGGATGCGCACCGGGCACCGTGTGATACATGAGGCCGACGTACCTGGCATTGCCCACGCGGCGCAGGATCGCCGAGCGCTCGCCATCCTGCACCGGCTCCTCGGTCCAGATGCGCGGCAGCGCGCGCGACGGCTTCCCGATCGGGCCGAAATACTTCGCGATCAGGGCGAGCGTGGCATCGGGATCGAACTTGCCGGCCACCGTGAGCACCGCGTTGTCCGGCTGGTAGTACATGCGGTAGAAGGCCTGCAGGCGGTCGATATCGACGTTCTCGATGTCCGAGCGCGCGCCGATCGGCAGGTGGCCGTAGTTGTGCCACTGGTAGGCGGTGGCGAGCATCTTGCCGTAGAGCACGAGCTGCGGATTGTTCTCGCCGCTCTCGAACTCGTTGCGCACGACCGTCATCTCGGAGTCGAGGTCGCTGCGGCGGATGAACGAGTTCACCATGCGGTCGGCTTCCATCGCGAGCGCCCAGTCGAGGCTTTCGTTGCTGGCGGTGAACGTCTGGTAGTAGTTGGTGCGGTCCCAGCCGGTGCTGCCGTTGAAGCTCATGCCGCGGCGGCCCAGCTCCTGCATGATGTTGCCGCGCGACGGCGTGCCCTTGAACACGAGATGCTCGAGGAGGTGCGCCATGCCCGTCTCGCCGTAGTTCTCGTGCGCCGAGCCCACGCGATAGGTCACGTTGACCGTGGTCTTCGGCTGCGATGCGTCGGGGAACAGCAGCACCGTGAGGCCGTTGGCGAGCCGGTACTCGGTGATGCCCTCGACCGTGGCGCCTTGCGTCACGCCCGCGGGCAATGCGGCATGGGCCAGGCCCGCGGCGAGCGTGGTGGCGAGGAACGCGGCAACCGCGAGCGCAACGACAAGGGGCGCCGCGACGAAGGCGCGGCGGAAGCGCTGGAACAGGGTGGATGGCATCGGTATCGGGAAGTGGTGGCGAGCGGACGTGCGGTGCGGTCTACTTCGCGCCCTTGGCGAAGTCACCTGCATAGACCAGCGCGAGGCCCTGGGGTTGCAGGTACTTGCGGAAGGCGGCGTTGACGTCGGCGGTGGTGGCCCTGGCGATCGCCTCGTCACCCTTCGCCGAGAAGGCAAAGGTCCGGCCGAGGTTCGCCTGCTGCACGAGCGCCGCGGCCACCGCGGCGTCCTGCGTGCGCGACAGCTGCCGGCGCTTTTGCAGTGCCTGGCGCGCCGCCTCGACCTCGTCGTCGGTGAAGCCTTCCTTCACCACCCGGTCGAATTCCTCGGCCAGTGCGGTGGCGAGCCTCGCGCGATTCTGCGGGGCGAAGATCGCCTGCACCCACAGCGTGGAGTTGGGATCGACCGGATTCCAGTCGACGTAGGCATACGTGCCGTAGGACAGGCCGTCGCGCTCACGGATGCGCTTCCACAGCCGCGAGCTCGCGCCGCCGCCCAGCATGTAGCTCGCGAGCGCGGTGGCGCCGTAGTCCGCCGCCTCGTCGCTGGCGGGCAGCGTGAGGCTGCCGTAGAGCGCGGCATTGGCCTTGTCGGGCGTTTCGAGGGTGAGCACCGTGGGCGGTTTCCTCACGAGCGGGTCGGGCACGCGCGCATACGCGGCCGGCGCCTTCGGCCATGTGCCGAACTCGCGCTCGAGCAGCCCGCGGATCTCTCCCGCATCGAAGTCGCCCACGATCGCGATCTCGCCGGTGCCGCCCACGAACGTGCGGTGGAAGCGGGCGAGGTCCTCCACGGTGGTCTGGCGCACGAGCGCCACGGCCTCGTCGACGGTCGGCACGTAGCGCGGGTCCGTCGCGGGATAGGGATTGCCGTAGCGGCGCACGGCAAGACGCGCGATCGACTCGGGATCGGTGCGCCTGCTCTCGCGCTCGGCGATCTTCTCGCGCTGCAGCCGCGCGAACTCGTCGGCCGGGAAGGACGGCTGGCGCAGCATCTCGGCCACCAGGCGCAGCGTATCCGGCAGCTCGCCGCGGTACGTTCCCACCGTGACCGACGTGCGCTGCGCGGTGCCGTCGAAATCGACGTTGGCGCGCAGGCGGTCGATCGCGTCCTCGATCTGCTGGCGCGAGCGCTTCGTGGTCCCGCGCTCGAGCATGATCGCCATGAGCTCGCCCGTGAGGCCGGCGCCGGCGAGCGATTTCTCGTCGCCCTGGTCGATCTGCACGGCCAGCTTCACCGCCTGGCCCCGCGTCTTCCTGGGAAGCAGCGCCACCTTCATGCCGTTGGCGAGCGTGATGCGCTGCGTGCGTGCCTCGAGATTGGCCGGCGTGGCGTCGAAGGCCTCGCCGGCTGCGGCGGCGGCGTCGCCCTTGTAGCCCTGGAGCATCGCCACGAGGTCGACGGGCGACGCGACGGGCGCGCGATCGGGCTTCGCATCGGGAATGAACTGGGCCACCGAGCGATTGGCGGGCTTCAGGTATTGCAGGGCCACGCGCTGCACATCCTCCGCGGTGACCTTGCGCATGCGATCGCGCTGCAGGAAGAAGAGGCGCCAGTCGCCCGCGGCGATCGACTCCGACAGGCTGATGCCGAAGCGCGTGGGATCGGCGAGCGCCTCGTCGATCTTCTTCATCTCGCGCGAGCGGGCGCGATCCACCTCGGCGACGGTGATGGGGTGCTTCGCCACCTCGGTCTCCAGCGTGGCGATCGCGGCCTCGCGCGCGGCGTCGACGGAGTCCGCGAGCGGAACCTGGGCGGTGAACAGCATGAAGCCGGGATCGAAGAGCTCCGGCGTCCAGCCGCTCACGCTGCTCGCCTTCTTCGTCTCGACCAGCGCCTTGTACAGGCGTCCTGCGGGTGCCATCGACAGGATCGACACCAGCGTGTCGAGGGCGACCTGGTCCGGATGGGCGCCTTGCACCGTGTGATAGCCGATGCCCACGAGCTGCTGGTCGCCCACGCGGCGGATGGTCACGATGCGCTCGCCGTCCTGCACGGGCTCCACGGTGTACAGGCGGGGCAGGGTGCGCGTGGGCTTCGGTATCGCGCCGAAGTGCTTCGCCACCCACGCGAGCGTTTGCTCCACGTCGAAGCCACCGGCGATCACGAGCACCGCGTTGTCGGGCTGGTAATACGTGCGATAGAACCCGCGCAGGCTCTCGATGTCCACGCCCTCGACGTCGGAGCGCGCACCGATGGTGTCGTTGCCGTAGTTGTGCCAGCGATACGCCGACCCGACGAGGCGCTGGTAGAGGATGCGGCCGGGATTGTTCTCGCCGCGCTCCATCTCGTTGCGCACGACCGTCATCTCGGTGTCCAAGTCCTTGCGGTCCACGCGTGAGTTGACCATGCGGTCGGCTTCCATCGCGATGGCCCACTCGAGGTCGGCCGGCGACGCATTGAAGGTCTCGAAATAGTTCGTGCGGTCGTACCAGGTCGAGCCGTTGATGCGCATGCCGCGCCGGTTCATCTCGTCCCAGAGGTTGCCCGACGTCTTCGTGCCCTTGAAGAGCAGGTGCTCGAGGAGGTGCGCCATGCCTGTCTCGCCGTACCTCTCGTGGCGCGAGCCCACGAGGTAGGTGACGTTCACGCTCGTGGTGGGCGATCCGGCATCGGGAAAGAGCACCACGCGCAGGCCGTTATCGAGCCGGTATTCGGTGATGCCTTCGACCGACGGGCCCTGCGTCACGCCGGGCGGCAGGGCGGCGGTCGCCGCCAGCGGGAGGAGGGTGGCGACGGCAAGCGCCGCGCGAAGAAGACGTCCGGGAAGCGATGCAGCCATGACGGGTCCTGTAGGCCAAGACGGGAGGGACGGGCGCGGAGTATATCGCCGGGGCCCTTAAGCGCCCCTTACGGCGCGACGGGCCACGCCTGATTCGCGACGAAGGGCTCGCGCGGGCGCGCGAACCCGTGGTGCTTCAGGCCCTTGCGGCGGGCGCGGGCGGGGCCGGCAGGCGCGTGATCGCGACCGCGGACACCGCGGCGATTCCGGCCATGAGCGCCAGGAGAAAGCCGAAGCCATTGGCCTTGACGAGCGGTCCCAAAAGCCACACCGCGGCCGCGCTCACGCCGAAAGCGATCGCGAAGCGCACGCCCGCCACGCGCGAGCGCATGCGGTCGTCGACGTAGCGCACGATGAGCGCGTCGGTGAAGGGAATGGCGCCGAAGACGAAGGCCATGAAGCCGAGGGCGAGCGCGTAGAACATCCAGCCGGTGGCGAAGATGGCGAGCACGAAGAGCGGGATCTGGCAGAGCACGATGAACAGGAAGATGCGCTTCAGCGGATAGCGGTCGATGGCGCGCCCCACCACGAGCTGCGAGAACGACGCGATCACGTACACGAGCCCGAGCAGCATGCCGAGCACCGCGGGATCGGCGCTCACCGCGCGCAGGCGATCGCCGAAGAGCTCGCCGTTGCCGTTGGTGGTGAAATTGAAGACGAGGCTCCCGCAGGTGGAGGTGATGGTGAGGATCAGCACCGCGCGCACGAGCTCGCTGCGCGGCAGGTCCGTTTGCCGGGGCGCGCGGCGCGCCGGCGCCGTCTCCTCCGGTGCCACGCAGCGCCAGAACACGAATCCCAGGAGGATCGTGAGCACGCCCGGGACCACGAAGGCCACGCGCCAGCCGAAGTACTTCACGAGGAATCCGGTGAGGACCGCCGCGACCGCGATGCCGAGATTGCCCACCAGCCCGTTCACGCCGATCACCGCACCCGGGCGCTTCGTGTGCTGCACGAGCATCGGAATGCCGACCGGATGGTAGATCGCCGCGAATACACCGAGCAGCGTGAGCGCGCCGGCGAGCTGCCAGGCATTCTGCGTCATCGCCACGAGGAGGCAGGCTGCGCCGATGCCGAAGTGGAAGACCAGCATCATCGTGCGCC
>CAZUGY010000069.1:0-21016 GCA_964620265.1 uncultured Alcaligenaceae bacterium | reverse complement strand
GGCACGATCGGCATCGCATTGACCCGCGCGCGCAGATGCAATGGCGTGCGGTGGTCCGCCCTCGCGGTGGAGTGCATCCCGCACGAGCCTTGCGGCTATCCCGGGACGGAAGCGCCCGGCACTTCGGAAAGCCAGCCCTCAGAAGCGGTACACGGCCGACGCGAGGATCGACGTGCGTTCGCCCAGGCCGCCCTCGAGCAGCAGGTAGCCGTCCTTGCCGAACTCGACCAGGGCCCCGAGGAGCGCATTCCACGGCTGTGTCGGCGATTGCACCACCACGAACTGGAGGTCGGTATTGGCGACGCTTCCGGCCACCGTTTGCTGGATGCGCTGGTGCATCGCACCTGTCCAGATCGCCGCCCCCATCGACGGCCCCGCCGTGAAATGCAGGCCCACGCGCGCCGAGAACACCGTGGCGACGGGCCTCGTGTGTGCGATCAGCGACTCGTTCTCGAACGACAGCCGCGTCTGCGTGCGATTCCAGTCGGCCACGGCAATCGCGGTCAGGTCCCGCCAGTCGCTCACCTTGGCCCCGCCCTGGAGGGTGAAGCCGGCGCCGTATGTCGGGCCGGAGAAGGAGGCGTCGAGTTGCAGCACCCGCGGCTCGATGAATCCCAGCCCGGCGTCACCCGGGACCTGGATCAGTCCCTTCGTGCTCCCCGCGGTGTAGCCCAGGATGGCGTAGATGTCGAGAAAAGGAAATACGAGAACGTCGAACTTGCCGGAGGCGTTCTGCTGCGACGTATCGACGGTGTCGATCTGCAGGAAATTCGACACCGAGACCGGGTCCTTGCCGTTGCGTCCCAGTTGCAGGTCCTGGATGTCGACCGGTTGCCGCGCGGAGAAGAAGGTGACGCCGACGCCGAAGGGGCGGGGAATCTGGTAGCCCCTCGCCTCCGCTTCGGCGCCCCAGATCGGCAAGCCCGACCAGTGCGGCGCGGGTGTGGCGGCCTGCTGGGCCAGTGCACCGAGCGAAAAGAGCGAAGACGCGAGCACGCCAGCTGCCAGCGCAGATCGGATTCCGGTCATCGTGATTCCCCCTCTACGTGCGCGCTGTTCGACCAGGGCCGCTTCTTCGGTGGACGTCGCGGCCTGCTGCTGCGTCGACACGGCCGGTACCGCCGGAGCATCGACGTGCTGCGCATTCATGGTCGGGGTGACAGGATTCGAACCTGCGACATCTTGCTCCCAAAGCAAGCGCGCTACCGGACTGCGCTACACCCCGAAGGCGTGATTTTGCCACCGATTGGACATCGCGACCTTCACTTCGCACGCGAAAGGCCTGTTCATCGCCGCAAGCGGGACGGCGGCGCGCGGTTGATACCATGAGCGGGTCCCCACACCACCGGCCGGATCTCCCATGAGCACATCGCGCAGCATCGCCGTCATCGTCGGCAGCCTCCGCAAGGATTCCTTCAATCGCAGGATCGCGAAGGCGATGATGGAGGTCGCGCCCGCGCACCTGCATTGCGCATTCCTCGAGATCGGCGAGCTTCCCCTCTACAACCAGGATCTGGAAACCGCGCAGCCGCCCGCTGCGTGGTCCGCATTCCGCGAGGCGATCAAGGGCAGCGACGGCATCCTCATCGTGTCGCCCGAGTACAACCGGTCGTTGCCCGGTGCGCTGAAGAATGCGATCGACGTCGGCTCCCGGCCGACGGGGCATAGCGTGTGGCGCGGCAAGCCCGTGGCCGTGGCCGGCGCGACGCAGGGGCCGTTGGGCGCGCTGGCCGGCGTGCTCGCCATCCGCCAGGCACTGGTGGCGCTGTCGGTGCCGCTCCTTCCCGGTCCCGAGCTGTACATCGGACAGGTGGCGACACTCTTCGATGCCGAAGGCAAGCTCAACGAGAAGACGCGCGAGTTCCTGCACAAGGCGATGGAGTCGTTCGCGACCTGGGTCGATCGCAACGCGGCGTGAGCCCGCCCCGCACGGCCCGCCCCTCCTAGCGCGCGAACCTGCGGATGACCGCCATCGCCTCGTCGATGGCGTGCTTCCCTTCGCCGGCCTTGACCGCATGGTGCACGCATCCGTGCAGGTGATGCTCGAGGAGCTGCAGCGCCACGCCGTCGAGCGCCGCCTGCACGGCGGCCACCTGGGTCAGGACATCCACGCAGTAGCGATCCTCCGCGATCATCCGGCCGATGCCGCGCACCTGACCCTCGATGCGATTCATGCGCTTGACGAGCACCTGCGCATTCGGCCGCGGCTCCACCGGATGCGCGTGCGCGGCATGCGCGGACGGCGTTGGCTCAGGGCGCGACATCGTAGCCCGCATCCTCGATCGCGGCGCGCAGGGCCGGCACGCCGGTCTGCGCAGGATCGTAGGTCACCCGGGCGGCGTCCGGATCGCGCGTGACCGTCGCGTCGGCCACCCCCGGCACCGCCTTCAGCACGCGGGTGACGCTCGCCACGCATCCACCGCAGGTCATGCCCTGCACGTTCATCGTGATCGTTTCCATCGTCGCTTCCTTTCGAACGAGCGGCGTCACTTGCGCGGACGCCAGCGCCGCAACAGCAGTGCGTTGCCCACCACCGACACCGAGCTCGCCGCCATGGCCGCGCCCGCGATCACCGGATTGAGGAGACCGAAGGCCGCCAGCGGAATGCCGAGCACGTTGTAGGCGAATGCGAAGAAGAGGTTCTGCTTGATCTTGGAGAGCGTCGCGCGCGAGAGGTCGATCGCATCGACCACGGCGTTGAGATCGTTGCGGATGAGCGTCACGTCGGCGGCCTCCACCGCGATGTCGGCGCCGGCGCCGATGGCGAAGCTCACGTCGGCGGCGGCGAGCGCGGGCGCATCGTTGACGCCGTCGCCGACCATGCCGGTGACCACCCCCTGGTCCTTCAGCGCGCGCACGGCGGCGGCCTTGCCGTCGGGCATCACGCCGGCGCGATAGTCGTCGATGCCCACGACGCGCGCCACCAACTGCGCCGCAGCGTCGTTGTCGCCGGTGAGCATCGTCACGCGGATGCCGGCGTCGTGGAGACGGCGCACGGCCTCGGCGGAGGACGGCCGCACCGCATCGCGCAGGGCGATGGCGCCGAGCACGCGGCCGGCGCGCGCCACGCCCACGACGGTGGCACCCTGGCCGCGCAGAGGCTCGAGCGTCGCGTGAGGAAGAGCAGCACCTTCGCCGTCGAGGAAATCGGGCGAGCCCAGGATCGAGCCGGCAGTGTCGTCGCCCACGATGCCGCGCACGCCGCGGCCGCCCACCGCCATGAATTCGCGCAATGCCTCGACCGCCGCGCCCTCCTCGCGCGCCGCATTCACGATCGCGCGCGCCAGCGGATGCGTGGCGCCCTGCTCGAGGCTGGCCGCGGCGGCCAGCACCTGCATGCGCGAGATCCCGTCCACTGCCACGACGTCGAACACCGCCGGCGCGCCCTGCGTGAGCGTGCCGGTCTTGTCCACGATGAGCGCGCGCACGCGACCCGCGAGCTCGAGCGCCGATGCATTGCGGATGAGGATCCCCGCCTGCGCACCGCGCCCGGTGCCGACCATGATCGCCGTAGGTGTAGCGAGGCCGAGCGCGCACGGGCCGGCGATCACGAGCACCGCCACCGCATGCACGATGCCGCGCGCGACGTCTCCCGTGAAGCCCCACGTCGCGACGAAGGTGACCGCCGCGATCACCACCACGATGGGAACGAACACGCCCGCCACGCGATCGGCCAGGCGCTGGATCGGCGCCTTCGACCCTTGCGCCTCGGCGACGAGCCGCACGATGCCCGCGAGCAGCGTCGCGCTTCCGACACCCGTGGCTTCGCAGGTCAGCGTGCCTTCCTGGTTCAGCGTGCCGGCGTAGACCTTGGCGCCGGCCTCCTTCGCCACCAGCGCCGATTCACCCGTCAGCATGCTTTCGTCGAGGCTGGACGAACCTCCCTGCACGATGCCGTCGACGGGAATGCGCTCGCCGGCGCGGACCATGAAACGATCGCCGGCCACGACCGAGGCGAGCTCCACGTCGGTGACCACGCCGTCGCGCAACACGTGCGCGGTGGCGGGTTGCAGGCGCAGCAGGCCCTCGAGCGCCGCCGACGTGCCCGCCTTCGCGCGTGCCTCGAGCAGCTTGCCGAGGAGCACGAGCGTGATCACCGCGGCACCCGCCTCGAAGTAGACATGCTCGTGGTGCCAGCCCGCGAGCGTCACTACCGCGCTCCATGCCCAGGCCATGGTGGTGCCGAGCGCCACGAGCACGTCCATGTTCGCCCCGCCGCCGCGCAGCGCATGCCACGCGCCGACGTAGAAGCGGCGGCCGACCCAGAGCTGCACCGGCGTGGCGAGCACGAGCTGCCACACGCGCGGAATGAGGTCGACGTGGCCGGCGCCGAAGAGCCCGCCCGAGAAGAGCATCGGCACCATCTGCACCATGAACGGCGCGGTCAGGATCGCCGCCACGACGAACTCGCGCCGCAACGCCGCGAGCTCGCGCGCCTTGCGCGCCTTGTCGGCGGCACGATCCTGCGCGGGGTCGGTACGCACGGTCGCGCCGTAGCCCGCCTTGGCGACCTGCGCCAGCAGGGCCTCGGGCGTGACCCGCGCGGGGTCGTAGCCGACGGCAGCCGTCTCGGTGGCGAAGTTGACCGCGGCCGAGACACCCGGCAGGCGGTTGAGCGACTTCTCGATGCGCGCGGCGCAGGCCGCGCAGGTCATGCCGGTGAGACCCAGCTCGACCTTGGCGCCGGAGGGAGTGGCGAGCGCTTCCATGCGCTCAATATATACCCCCTACCGGTATATATCAACCCGACGAGCCGGAGCCGCAAACCCGTCGCGGCGCACCGGCAAAGCGCGACAGCGCCTTCAGCCTTCGTGCTTCAACTGCGGAAAGAGGATCACATCGCGGATCGTGGGCGTGTCGGTGAGCAGCATCACGAGACGATCGATGCCGATGCCCTCGCCCGCCGTGGGCGGCAGGCCATATTCCATCGCGCGGATGTAGTCGGCGTCATAGAACATCGCCTCCTCGTCCCCGGCCTCGCGCGCCGTGACCTGCGCCTGGAAACGCGCGGCCTGGTCCTCGGGATCGTTGAGCTCGGAAAAACCGTTGGCCATCTCGCGGCCGGTGATGAAGAGCTCGAAGCGATCGGTCACCGCGGGATTGGCCTCGTTGGCGCGCGCGAGCGGCGACACGTCGGTGGGATGCGCGACGATGAACGTGGGCTGGACGAGCTGGTGCTCGGTGTTCTCCTCGAAGAGCTTCAACTGCAGCACGCCCAGGCCGTCGGTGGGAAGCACGTCCACGTGGGCCCTGGCGAGCGCGTCCTCGAGATAGTCGATGCGCGAGAGGTTCTCGGCGGTGTGCTCCGGGTTGTACTTGGCGATCGCCTCGGCCATCGTGAGGCGGTCGAAACGCTGCGCAAGGTCGATCGGCGTGCCCTGGTAGGTGATCGCGGTGGTGCCGAGCGCCTTCTGCGCGACCTCGCGGATCAACGCCTCGGTCAGGTCCATGAGGTAGTGGTAGTCCTGGTAGGCCTCGTAGAACTCGATCATCGTGAACTCGGGGTTGTGCCGCGTGCTCACGCCCTCGTTGCGGAAGTTGCGGTTGATCTCGAAGACCTTCTCGAGCCCGCCCACCACGAGCTTCTTCAGATAGAGCTCGGGGGCGATGCGCAGGAAGAGCTGCATGTCGAGCGCATTGTGATGCGTCACGAACGGCCGCGCGGCGGCGCCGCCCGGGATCGGATGCATCATCGGCGTCTCGACCTCGAGGTAGCCGCGCGCCACGAAGAACTCGCGGATCGCCTGCACGATCTTCGAGCGCTTGACGAACACGTCGCGCGCCGCGGGATTGGTGATGAGGTCCACGTAGCGCTGGCGATAGCGCTGCTCCTGGTCCGTCATGCCGTGGAACTTCTCGGGCAGCGGACGCAGGCCCTTCGCCAGCAGGCGCACCTGCGTCGCCTTGACCGAGAGCTCGCCGGTGCGCGTCTTGAAGAGCGTGCCGGTGGCGGCCACGATGTCGCCCAGGTCCCAGTGCTTGAAGGCATCGAGCGTGTCCTGGCCCACGCCGTCGACGGTCACGTAGAGCTGGATGCGCCCGGACATGTCCTGCAGCGTGGCGAAGCAGGCCTTGCCCATCACGCGCTTCAGCAGCATGCGGCCCGCCACGCTCACCACGATGCCCTTGGGCTCGAGCTCCTCGTTGGGCTCGCCACCATGGCGCGCGTGGAGGTCGCCGGCGAGCGCATCGCGGCGGAAGTCGTTGGGATACGCCTGGCCGGCGGCGCGCAATGCGGCGAGCTTGGCGCGGCGCTCGGCGATGATCTGGTTCTCGTCCTGCGGGGGGGTGTCGGACATAAGGGGCAGCGTGAGAGTCCTCGAGTGAGCCTGCAAGGATAGCCCACCGGCCGTTTTCCGGCCGGCGCGGACTACTCCGGCGGGGCGTCGGAGCGCGCTGTGGCGCTTTCGCGGAACGAGGCCATGAGGTCGCCCCACCAGCGTCCCATTTCCGCACAGAATGCGCTGCCCACGAGCCCGTGGCGGACCGGGTGGTCATCGCGCAGCGCCGCAAACCCGGAATGCGTGACGGTCACGAGCGTGCCTGCGCGCTGGGGCGTGAACTCGACCTCGACCTGCGTGATCTCATGCGGCGCGAAGTTCGAAGCGCGCCACGTGAACGACACGTGCCGTGGCGGATCCCACACCAGCACGCGACCGATCTCGACGACGACCGGCGCCGGTTCGCTGTCGATCGATTCGAGCGCGATCGCCGATCACGCGCGACCTCGCGTGCGCGGGCCGCGTGCGGCTTCGGCATGCGCCTTGAATGCTTCGAGTTGCCCGGTCCAGAATGCCTCGACGTGGGCGATCCAGTCGCGCACCGGCGCGAGTCCCGTCTCGCGCACGCGATAGATGCGCACGCGGGCGTCGGCGTCGTCGCCGTCTTCCGTCACGAGGCCTGCCTGGCGGAGGATGCGCAGGTGACGCGACAGCGCGGGTGGGCTCACGGCCAAGGCACGGGCGAGATCGCCGGCGCGCTGCGGACGCGCGAGCAACGCAGCGATGACCTGACGCCGCCTCGCATCCGCAAGGGCTGCGAAGGAGGCATCGAGCGCCGCGGCACTCTTGCGCGTGGGGCGGAGTGTTGCCACGATCACGCCTTGGGCCCGCTCTTGATGCGCTGCGTGATCCACCACTGGTGGCCGTCCAGGTCCATCGCGCCGTAGCTGCGGTCGGTCCAGTAGTCGTCGCCGTAGTCGTGGGTGCCGGGCTCGTCGAAGATGGTGGCGCCATGCGCACGCGCATGCGCGCAATGCGCCTCGACGTCGTCGACGTAGAGCATGAGCATCTGCGTATTGGCACCGCCGAGTGCGACCGGGCTCTTCATCGCGCGCTTCCACTCGGGCGTCACGTTGGGATCGGGCTGCTGCTGGCTCACCATGATCACGCCCTCGCCGTAGGTGAGCTCGCTATGCACGATGCGGCCGGCGTCGTCCTCCACGCGCAGGCGCACCTCGAAGCCGAACACGTCGCAGAGCCAGTCGATGGCCTTGGCGGCATCTTCGTAGTAGAGGCAGCTCGACAGGCGCGGCCAGCCGGGGGGTGTAGGGTTCACGTCAGGCTCCTCGAGGGACGGGCGATCATGATTTCACATATCGTTAATTATTTCAATATTTGTTAATCATATCCGCCACGGACAGCGGCCCGGACGCTCCCGCCCGGGCCGCTTCTTCCCGAGATTCGCCGGCCCCGTCGCTACACCCCCTGCTTCAGGCTCGCCGCGATGAACGCCTCCAGATCCCCATCCAGCACCCGCTGCGTATCGCCCACCTCGTAGTTCGTACGCAAGTCCTTGATCCGCGACTGGTCGAGCACGTAGCTGCGGATCTGGTGGCCCCAGCCGATGTCCGTCTTGGAGTCCTCGAGTCTCTGCTGCGCCTCCTGGCGCTTGCGGATCTCGAGCTCGTAGAGCTTGGATTTCAGCATCTGCATCGCCTCGGCGCGATTGCGATGCTGCGAGCGGTCGTTCTGGCACTGCACGACGGTGTTGGTGGGCAGGTGCGTGATGCGCACCGCGGAGTCGGTCTTGTTGATGTGCTGGCCGCCCGCGCCGGACGCGCGGAAGGTGTCGATGCGCAGGTCGGCAGGATTGATGTCGACCTCGATCGAGTCATCGACCTCCGGATACACGAAGACGCTCGCGAACGACGTATGCCGCCGCGCATTGGAGTCGAACGGGCTCTTGCGCACGAGCCGATGCACGCCCACCTCCGTGCGCAGGTAGCCGTAGGCATACTCGCCCTCGACCTTGATCGACGCGCTCTTGATGCCCGCGACGTCGCCCGCGGATTCCTCGAGGAGCTCGGTCTTGTAGCCCTTGCGCTCGCAGTACTTCAAGTACATGCGCAGGAGCATCGACGCCCAGTCCTGCGCCTCGGTGCCGCCACTGCCCGCCTGGATGTCGATGAAGCAGTTCGCCGGATCCATCGGATCGTCGAACATCCGGCGGAATTCGAGGTCCTCGACGATGCCGGAGAGGCGCGCGGCATCGCTTTCCACCGCGCGCATCGTGTCGTCGTCGGCCTCGCTCTTCGCGAGGTCGAAGAGGTCGCGGCTGTCACCGAGCCCCGCCTCGAGCTCGGTGATGGTGCCCACGACACCGTCGAGCTCCTTCTTCTCCTTGCCGAGGGCCTGCGCGCGCTCCGGCGTGTCCCAGACCTTGGGGTCTTCGAGCTCGCGCGATACGACAGCGAGCCGCTCCGATTTCACATCGAAGTCAAAGATACCTCCGCAGCTCGGCCGTGCGCTGGGCGAGGTCGGCGAGCGTGTTGGAGATGAGGTTGATCTGGTCGGCTTCCATGGTGGCGATCTTCGCATTTCCGTATGTCGAATCAATGAATTATACGCGCCCCACCGACGCCCTGCCGGCGGGCTGGCGGCACGTCACGGCGCCTCGCGCCGGCGCGTAGAATGCTTGGCCTTCACCCCGCGCGCCACGCGCACGCGGCTTTGTTCCCAGCCATCCGCCCGGAGAGCTTCATGCCCACCCTTTTCGTCAACCAGGAGCGCGTCGACATCGCCGACGGCGTTCCCGGCGATACCCCGTTGCTCTGGATCCTGCGCGACAACCTGAACCTCACCGGCACCAAGTTCGGCTGCGGCATGGCGCTGTGCGGCGCGTGCACGGTGCATATCGACGGCCAGCCCACGCGCTCGTGCGTGACGCCGCTGTCGTCGTTGAAGCCCGGCATCGAGATCACCACGATCGAAGGCATCGCCACGAAAGAAAGCAAGGCCGTGCAGGCCGCGTGGGAGAAGCTCGACGTGCCGCAGTGCGGCTATTGCCAGTCGGGCCAGGTCATGGCGGCCACCGCCTTGCTCGCGAAGAAGAAGCGTCCGACCGACGCCGATATCGACGAGGCGATGTCCGGCAACGCCTGCCGCTGCGCGACGTACACGCGCATCCGCGCGGCGATCAAGGAAGCGTCGAAAGCGCTGGGCTAGGGGAGACGACGATGAATCCGATGCGCATGCGTCCCATCCTCTCGCCCGCGGTGTCGCGCCGCGTGTTCCTCAAGTCCACCGCCGCGGCCGGCGCAGGCCTTTCGCTCGCGATCTACGTCGGCGAGGCCGCCGCGCAGATGTCGGGCCCCGGCCTCACGCAAGGCAGCGCGGCCGCAGGCAGCTTCGCGCCCAACGCGTTCCTGCGCGTAGGCAAGGACAACACCGTTACCGTCATCGTGAAGCACCTCGAGATGGGCCAGGGCACGTTCACGGGCCTGCCCACGCTCGTGGCGGAGGAGCTCGACGCCGCATGGTCACAGGTGCGCGTCGAAGGCGCGCCGGCGGATGCCAGGCTCTACAACAACCTCCTGTGGGGTCCGGCGCAAGGCACGGGCGGGTCCACGGCGATGGCGAACTCGTTCGAGCAGTACCGGCAGGCCGGTGCGGCGGCACGCGCGATGCTCGTGGCGGCAGCGGCTACCAACTGGAAGGTGGCGGCGGAATCGATCGTCGTGAAGGGCGGCGTGGTCTCGCATGCGAGCGGGAAGAAAGCGACGTTCGGCCAACTCGCCGAGGCCGCGGCGAAGCAGGCCGTGCCCGCGACCGTCAAGCTCAAGGACGCGAAGGACTTCGTGTTCATCGGCAAGACCTTCCCGCGCCCCGACTCCAGGCCCAAGTCCAACGGCACCGCCCGCTTCACGCAGGACGTGAAGCTCCCCGACATGCTGACCGCCGTGGTGCTGCATGCGCCGCGCTTCGGGCAGAAGGTGGGCAAGGTCGACTCGTCGGCCGTGTCGGGCATCCCGGGCGTGCGCTTCGTGATTCCGATCGGCAGTGGCGTGGCCGTGCTCGCCACCACGTTCTGGGCGGCGAAGAAGGGCCGCGACGCGCTCGAGGTCGAATGGGACGAGGCCACCGGCTACAAGGGCTCCACCGATGCGCTGGTGGCCGAATACAGGCAACTCGTCACGACTCCCGGCAACCCCGCGCGCAACGATGGCGATGCCGCCAAAGCGCTCGACACCGCCACGAAGAAGCTCGAAGGCGTGTACGAATTCCCGTATCTCGCGCACGCCGCGATGGAGCCGCTCAACTGTGTCGTCAAGCTCACGCGCGAGTCGTGCGAGATCTGGAACGGCGAGCAGTTCCAGACCGGCGACCAGTTCGCCATCGCCAAGGCCACGGGCTTGAAGCCCGAGCAGGTGAAGCTCAACATGCTCTTCGCGGGCGGCAGCTTCGGCCGCCGCGCCAATCCGCAGGCGGACTACGTCCTCGAGGCGGTCAACATCGCCATCGAGCTCGTGCGCAGCGACAAGGTCGGCATTCCCGTCAAGCTCGTGTGGACGCGCGAGGACGACATGAAGGGCGGCTTCTACCGGCCGCTGTACGTGCACGCGTTGAAGGCCGGCCTCGATGCCGACGGCAAGGTCGTGGGCTGGCACCATCGCGTGGCGGGGCAATCGATCCTCGCCGGCACCGCTTTCGAATCGATGATGGTGAAGGACGGCATCGACCGCACGAGCGTGGAAGGTGCCTCGAACCTGCCCTACGAGATCCCGCATCTCGCCGTGGAGCTGCACACCACGAAGCCCGGCGTCCCGGTGCTCTGGTGGCGCTCGGTGGGCTCCACGCACACCGCGTATTCCACCGAGACCTTCATCGACGAGCTCGCCACGATGGCGGGCAAGGATCCGGTGGCCTTCCGCCGCGATCTCCTCGGCAAGCATCCGCGCTTTCTCGCCGCGCTCGACCTCGTCGCGCAGAAGTCCGCGTGGGACAAGCCGCTCGCCGCAGGCCCCGCGGGCAGCAAGCGCGGACGTGGCGTGGCCGTGCACGAGTCCTTCGGCACGGTGGTGGCGCAAGTGGCCGAAGTCACCGTCGACAAGGACGGCAAGCTCAAGGTCGATCGCGTGGTGTGCGCGGTGGAGTGCGGGCTCGCGGTGAATCCCGACGTGGTCCGCGCGCAAATGGAAGGCGGCATCGGCTTTGGCCTTTCCGCCGCGCTCTACGGCAGGATCACGCTGAAGGACGGCGTGGTGGAGCAGTCCAACTTCCACGACTATCCGCTGCTGCGTATCGGCGAGATGCCCGCCGTGGAGGTGCACATCGTGCCCTCCACGAGCAAGCCGTCGGGCGTGGGCGAGCCGGCGGTGCCGGTGATCGCACCGGCGGTGGCCAATGCGCTCGCGGCCGCCACGGGCAAGCGCCTGCGCACGTTGCCACTGTCCCTCGCATAGCGGCAGGGCGCGCCGCGCGCGAGCACCGCCATGGAAGCGTGGCTCGACGCGCTGCTCGATGCCCTGTCGTTGCCCAAGTTCGGGCTCTCGACGGTCTTCGTGGTGGCCTTCGTCTCGGCCACGCTGCTCCCCCTGGGCTCCGAGCCCGCCGTGTTCGGTCTCGTCAAGCTGAACCCCGGCCTCTTCTGGCCGGCGATCCTCGTGGCCACCGCCGGCAACACGCTGGGCGGCGCGCTCACGTGGTGGATGGGCTACGGCGCCGAGCGCGCCTACGTGCGCATCACGAAGAAGGAAGACCGCACGATGCATGCACGGGCCCTGCAATGGCTGCAGCGCTTCGGTCCCAGGGCCTGCCTCCTGTCGTGGCTGCCCGCCGTCGGCGATCCGCTGTGCGCGGTGGCGGGCTGGCTGCGCCTGCCCTTCTGGCCGTGCGTGCTCTACATGGCGATCGGCAAGTTCTTCCGCTACCTCGTGATGACGAGCGTGCTGCTCTGGTTCTTCCCCGGCATCCTTGCGCGATGATCGCCCGCTTCCCTCGTGCGGAGGGGGTCCGCCGCTTGCGCGAGGGCACGCCACGCGTGCCACAATACCGCGAGGAGGTTCACACCCATGACTTCGCAGCCCCTGGCGCCCAAGGATGCCGGCGCCGCCCCGTCCGATCGCGAGCAGATTTCCGATGCCAGCAATCCGCTCGGCATCCACGGCATCGAGTTCATCGAATACGCCACCACCAAGCCGCAGGCGCTGGGCCAGGTGCTGGAGACGATGGGCTTCCGTCCGGTCGCGCGCCACCGTTCGCGCGAGGTGCTGCTCTATCGCCAGGGCGACATGAACGTGATCGTGAACGCGCACGTGGCAGCGCAGCCGCGCGCCGTGCAGCCGCGCGAAACGCCGGTGATCGCCGCCATCGCGCTGCGCGTGCGCGACGCCGCCGCCGCGTATCGCCACGTGGTCAACGCCGGTGCGTGGGCCGTGCCCACGCACGTGGAGGTGATGGAGCTCAACATCCCCGCCATCCACGGCGTGGGCGGCAGCCGCATCTACTTCGTGGACCGCTGTCGCGACTTCTCGATCTACGACGTCGACTTCACGCTCATCCCCACGGTGGACCCGCACCCGCCCGCGCTCGCGGGGATGCGCTGGTTCGGCATCGTGCAGTACATCGGCGCCGACCGCACGGAGGACTGGACCGAGTTCTACACCGAGCTCTTCGGCTTCCGCGCGTTGTCCGACGACGAGCGCTACGGCATCCTGCCCAAGGGGCGCATCATGAAGAGCCCCGACGGCAGCTTCTTCCTGCAGTTGATCGAGCCGCGTCCCGGCAACCTCGACGTCGAGCCCGAGGAGATGCTCCATCGCGTGGGTCTCGGCGTGCCCAACGTGCTCGAGGCGGTCAAGGAGCTGCGTGCGCGCGGCGTGCGCTTCGTGGAGTCGAGCGGCGTCCACTCCGATTCGCGCGGCGCGCTCACCGAGAGCCAGCTGGGCGGCGTGATGTTCGAGCTCGTGCACGACGAGCGCGAGACCTGAACGCACCACGATGAACCTCGCGCCCATCAACTTCGACGACTTCGGGATGGACACCATCTCGCTCGCGGGCTCGCTCGCCGCCAAGCTCGCTGCCGTGCGCGCGGCGGGTTTCTCGCAGATCATGCTGTCGGCGCGCGACATCGCCGGCCACGAGGGCGGCCTCGAGGCCGCCGGACGGCTCGTGCGCGAAAGCGGCCTCACCGTCACCGGGTTCCAGGTGCTGCGCGATTTCGAAGGGCTGTCGGGCCATCTCCACGACTACAAGATCGACATCGCGAAGGCGATGCTCGAGATGTGCAGCGCCGTGGGGGCGGACGTGATGCTCGTATGCTCGTCCACCTCCGCCCACGCCACCACCGACCGCGACGCGCTCGCCCGCGATCTGCGCAAGCTCGCGATGCTCGCCGTGCCGCTCGGCATCCGCATCGCCTACGAAGGCCTGTCGTGGGGGCGCACGATCAACGAGTTCCCCGATGCATGGGACATCGTGTGCCGCGCCGATGCGCCCAACCTCGGCATCGGCATCGACTCGTTCCATGCCTTCGCCACCAAGTCGTCGCTCGACGACCTCGACATGCTCACGCCCGACAAGATCTTCCTCGTGCAGCTCGCCGACTTCATGTGGCAGGAGATCAGGAGTGTGGAGGAGCGGATCAACACCGCGCGCCACTTCCGTGTGTTTCCCGGCGAGGGCGTGCACAGCGAGGCGCTGGCCGAGCTCGTCACGCGCCTCGATGCGCTGGGCTACGGTGGCGCCTACAGCTTCGAGGTCTTCAACGATGACTACAGCCAGCTCCCGCTGCCCGTGGTGTGCGAGCGCGCGCGGCGCTCGGCGATCTGGCTGTCCGAGGACGTGCTGCGGCGCTCGGTGCCGCTGCCGAACCAGATCCGCCTGCACGCGCAGCGGTAAGGCGCGGGCGGCGCGGCCCGGGCGGCGCATCGACGCCGAAGTTGTCACCTGCGCGTCACCTGACCGCGCTTCCCGTGCGGGCGCCCCCCTCGCCATACTCGACGCGTGTCCGTCGCGGGGGCTTCACGCATGTCACGGCTTTGGATCGGCGCGCTTTGCGCGGCATTGGCACACGGCCTGGCCCTCGCGGCCACGCCCCTTCCCGTCGTGGATACGGTGCCACTCGACGGCCATGTCCTGTCCGTGTTGCCCCAGGCCAAGTCGGTGGCCACACCCATGTCCGAGCTTGCGGTGGAGCCGCTCACCCTCACGGTCGTGCTGCGCAACCGCGACGAGGCAGGCCTCGATCGGTACTTGGCCGACGTCTACGACGCGAAGAGCCCGCGCTTTCGCACGTTCCTCACGCTTCCCGAGATCACCGAGCGCTTCGGCCCCACGCGCGAGGACTACGCGGCCGTCGAGGCGTACTTCGTGCAGCAGGGGTTCACGCTGGCCGAAGGGTCGACGAACCGGCTGACGCTCACGCTGCGCGGCACGCGCGACATGGCCGAGCGTGCGCTTTCGGTGCGCATCAACGACTACACCCTCGACAAGCGCACGTTCTACGCGAACGACACGGAGCCGCGCCTGCCGGCGGACATCGCATCGCGCGTCGAGGCCGTGGTGGGGCTGTCCAATCTCGCGACACCCCGTCCGCAGTTCGACGACATCATCAAGAAACTCAAGAAAATCATCTGGCAGTTGTGCCGCCTGGTCGAGGGCCCTGCCCCCGCCGCCGTCGCGGGCGCTGCCGGCGCGGGGTGGAAGTCACAGTGCGGCGACGAGCCCACCGTCGTGGCAACGCTCGCCGGGAAGGTCGGCGCTCTGGACGCCCCCGTCCCCTGGAACCAGGCGCGCGGCAACGGCCAGAAGGTCGGCATCGTCGCGTTCGACTCGTTCGCGCAAAGCGACGTCGCCGACTACCTCGCGCTGATGGGGTATCCGGCGGCGCAGATCGGCAAGCTGTCGCAGGTGCACGTCAATGGCGGGGCGCCGCTCGGCCCCGACCAGTCCGAGGTGCTGCTGGACGTGACGCAGGTGATGACCATCGCGACCGGCGCGTCGGTCGTCGTGTACGACGCGCCGTTCACGGGCGGCGGCACGAGCTTCCAGTCGATTTTCAATGCGATGATCAACGACCACGTCACCGTCATCAGCAATAGCTGGGCGTATTGCGAGGACCAGACCACGCTCGCCGACGTCACGAGCATCGACACGATCTTCAAGACGGCGGCAGCGGCGGGCATCAGCGTCTTCAACGCCACCGGCGACAGCGGCAGCACGTGCCTCGACGGCGCGGCCAACACCATCACCGTTCCCGCGGGCTCGCCCAGCGCGACGGCGGTCGGCGGCACGTCGCTCACGTCGGGGCCCGGCTTCACGTACGTCGGCGAGACGTGGTGGAACGGCACGGCGGCCACACCGCAGACGGGCCAGGGCGGATTCGGCGTCAGCAGGTTCTTCGCCCGTCCGTCGTATCAGGACGGCGTGACGGCATCGCCGATGCGCTCGATCCCCGACGTGTCCGTCAATGCCGATCCCGAGACGGGTCCGTTCATCTGCCAGGCCTCGGCAGGCGGATGCCCCACCGGCGCCCTCTTCGGCGGCACCAGTATCGCGGCGCCGATCTGGGCGGCGTTCGCGGCCATCATGAACGAGGCACAGGGCACCAACCTGGGCTTCGTCAATCCGCTGCTCTATCCCCTCGCGTCCACCAACGCGTTCCATGGCCCCGCCTCGATGGGATCGGACTTCGCGCACGTCGGCCTCGGCTCGCCGAACATCAATCGCATCCACCTCGCACTTTCGGGCCAGAGCGCCGGGCAGCCGGTGGCAGCGACGTCCGGCATCGTCCCCTATGCGGACGGCTATTCGCCGGTGCTCGAGTCGAACATTCCGCGGCCACCCGCGGACGGCACCACGCCCGTCTACGTGGTCGTCTACCTGCGCGACGCCAACGGCAACATGGTGAGCGGCAAGACGGTGACGCTCGCCGCGAGCCCCGGCACCGGCGTGACCATTGCGCCCGCGAGCGGCGTCACGTCGCTCGCCAACGGCGCTGTCGTGTTCACGGTGACGAACACCACGCCCGGCGAGGTCACGTTCACTGCGACGGACACCACCGACGGCCTCACGCTCACGCCGCAGACGTTGCGCTACGCCGTGCCGGCGGCGGCGAGCGGCGGCATCAGCGCCGCCCCCATCAACGTCGTCAACAACGGCGTCGCCACGACCACCATCACGGTGACGCTGCGCGACGCGCTCGATCGCCCCACGCCGGGCAAGCTCGTCTCGCTGGCGCAAGGCACCGGTCACTCCATCGTCACCGGGCCATCGCCCGCGCTCACCGATGCGGCAGGACAGGTCCAGTTCACGGCGACCAACACGATCGCGGAGACCGTGACCTACACCGCCACCGACATCACCGACGGCAACCTGGCGATACCGGGCTCCGCCGTGGTCACCTTCGGCGGGCAGGGCAGCTTCACGTGCGTGAATCCCAACGCGCCGACCGCCGCCACGGGCTACGCGCTGACGCCGTGGTCCACCGGCTACATCAACGCCAACGTCTTCTACGGCAACGTCAACGCCGGCTGCCGCGGCGTGCAGAACCCCGCCTTCACCACCGACGGCGCCGTGCTCACCACCAACTTCGTCGACGGCAGCGTGTTCCGCCTGCCGGCCAGCGGCGGCATCGCCGACAGCGGCACGCGCATCGCCACGCTGGGCACGTCGTTGTTCCAGCCGGTGACGGGCAAGGACGGCAAGGTGTACGTCACGCGCATGGCCACCACCGGCAACTTCACCACCGGCGCGCTGTACGAGATCGACCCCGTCACCGGCGCGATCCTGCGCACGGTGCTCGCCAACCTCGTGTGTCCCACCGCGCTCGCGGTGGATCCGCTGTCCGGCGACCTCTTCTTCGACGACTCGTGCTTCGGCGCGGGGGCCGACAATCCGTCGATCTGGCGCGTCCACAATCCGGGCAGCGCGTCGCCCACGCTGTCGGTCTACTACACGCTGCCGGCCACACCCACGGGATGGCTCGCCTTCGCGCCCGACGGCACGCTCTACGTCCCGCAGTACGTGACGTCCATCGCGCCGGTGCTGCGCATCACCGGTACCGACAAGCCGCAGCCGGCCACGTCGACCCCCGTGCCGGGGCTCGAGAGCGTCTACTGGGTGACGGTGGGCGAAGCCTTGCCGAGCGGGGCCGCCAAGTCGCTCATCGTGCTGCAAGGCGGCACGATCCGCCTCGCCGACATCACCACCGATCCGCCCACGTTCACCGACCTCATCGACAATGGACCGGGCTCCGGCATCGTGGGTCCCGATGGCTGCCTGTACGTGGGCGGCGTGGACATCGTGTACAAGCTCGCACCCGCCGAAGGCGGCTGCGGCTTCGTCACGAGCGTTCCGGTGCCGGGACTGGCACTCACGCCCCCGAGCGCGTCTGCAACGCAAGGCAGCAAGCACACGCTCACGGCGCAGTTCACCGGCGCAGCACCCGCCGCCGGCACGCCCGTCTTCTTCTCGATCACCGGCGCCAATGCGCAAACGCTCCTCGCCACCACCGACGCCACCGGCAAGGCCACGGTGAGCTACACGGGAGCGCTCGCCGGCGCCGATGCGGTCAAGGCAACCTCGACGCCGGGCGCCACCACGCTGACCTCCAGCAGCGCCGCCGTCACGTGGACCCCGGGCAAGCATGCGACCTACGTGTCGACCAACCCGAGTCCCGAAAGCGGGACGGTGGGTGTGCCGCTGGCGCTTCGCGTGCAGCTCATCGACAGCTCGACGACACCGAACGTGGCGATCGCGGGTGCCACAGTGCAGCTCGCGCTGGGAGCCCTGTCGTGCGTGGCGGTCACGGATGCGCAGGGCTTCGCCGCCTGCACGGTCGTTCCGGACACTGCAGGCATGCAGGGCATGACGGCGTCGTATGCAGGCAGCGCTGCGTATGCCGCGGCAAGCGCCAGCACGCAGGTGGCGATCGTGGCCGCGGTCTCCTCGCTCGCCGCGGTGCCGTCCGCGCTCGACTTCGGCAGCGTCGCGGTGGGCAGCACGAGCGCCACGATGTCGGTTGCGATCACCAACGGCGGCACCGCGGTGTACACGCCGGCATCGATCGCGCTCGGCGGAACCCACGCCCAGGACTTCGCCGTGACGGGCGGGAGCGGATCGTGCGCGGTGGCTGCGCCCATTGCGGCGGGCGGCACGTGCCGCGTGTACCTCGTGTTCCAGCCCACGGGCATGGGTGCACGCACCGCGACACTCGCCCTGAACGAAGCGGCCGGATCGCCCTTCACCGTGCCACTCACGGGCACGGGCACGGCCGCGCCATCGAGCTGCTACACCGATGCGGTGTCCGGCGGCAGCGCGACCGCATGCGTGACGGGGACATTGCCCGGTTGCACCTTCGCCACCGCGGCCTTCGTCCCCGTCTCGAGCGTGGGCGTGCCGGCACCCGCCGGCCTCGTGCTGCCCTATGGTCTCTTCCGGTTCGAGGCCACGGGGTGCGGCACCAATGCCACGGTGACGATCACCTACCCGGCCCCCTTGCCTGCCGGCACGCAATACTGGAAGTACGGGCCCACGAGCGCGGTTCCTGCGGGATTGTGGTACACGCTGCCCGCCACCGTCAGCGGCCATCGGCTCACCGTGACGTTCACCGACGGCGGCGCCGGCGACAGCGACCTCGTGGCCGACGGCACGATCCGCGACCCCGGCGGCGCCGCCTATGCCGCGGCACCCGTCGCCACGGAGCCGATCCCGACGCTGGATCGAACGGCGCTGATCATGCTGACGCTTGCCCTGGCCATGCTGGCGCGGAGGAAGCTTGCGCGCCGCACGTGAGCGGTGCGCAAGATCCGGCCCGTCGCCGCGTCGTGCGTACGTGGAAAGTGAAGGCGCAACGGTGGCGCCGGCGCGTGGGACAGGCGGCCCGCACCGCCGGGGCAAGTGGCGCTATGATCGACGGCGCCGACCCGTCACGCGCCTGGCCTCTCCTTGCCCGACTCCGCATCGCCTGCCGATATCGCATCTCCTACCCGCTTCGACGAGGTGCCCGCCGCGCTTCTCGAAGGCGAGCTCACGCGCATCGTCCGCAGCCGCCCGTTCCGCCAGTCCCCGCGCCACCAGCGCTTCCTGCGGCACCTCGTGGCGCACGCGGCCGGCGGCAACGTCACCTCGCTCAAGGAGTCCTTGCTGGCGTGCGAGGTCTTCGGACGCTCGCCGCGTGACTTCGATCCTGCGCACGACACCATCGTCCGCGTGGAAGCGCGGCGCCTGCGCCAGCGCCTCGACCGGTATTACCAAGCCGAAGGCCGCGATGCGGGGCTCGAGATCCACCTGCCGGTGGGCACCTACGTGCCCATGCTGCGCTGGCGCCATCGGGCGCACGACGATGCCGCGGCCACGCGACGCGCGCGCGACCTCGTGGAGCGCGGTGAGCACTTCCTGCGCCAGCCCCTGTCGCGGCAGACGCTCGAAGAAGCCCGTACGCGATTCATGGCGGCGCTCGAGGATGATCCGCGCTGCGTCCCCGCCCTCGTCGGCCTTGGGCGCGCCTGGTACAACCTTGCGGCGGGCTGGCATTGCGCGCCTGCCACCGCCGGCGCGCACGCAAGCGATGCGCTGCGCCGCGCGCTCGAGATCGATGCCGACCAGCCGGTCGCGCTCGCGCTGCTGGGCGCCACGATCCATCGCCTCGAGCTCGACTGGCCCGCGGCGCGGCGCGCCTTCCTCCGGGCCGTGGAACTCGGCCCACGCGACGCTTTCGTGCACACGGCCTATGGCTGTGCGCTCCTCGCCCGCCGGCAACTCGCCGAAGCCGAACACGAGCTCGCGCAGAGTCGCAGCCTCGATCCGCAATACACCAACGCGCGCACCCACATGGTGAACCTGCGCATCGCGCAGGGCCGCCTCGACGATGCGCAAGCCGAAGTCGATGCGATGCTCGACATCGAGCCCGACAGCATTTCCGCACTGGCCATCGCCGGCGTGCTCGCCATGACGCGCAACGAGGCCGCGCGCGCACTTGCCCGCTACCGGCGCATCTGCGAGCTCGCCCCGGAGCATCCCAATGCGCACGCAAGCCTCGCGGCCGCGCAGGGTTTCGCCGGCGACACCGCAGGTGCCGATGCGACGCTCGCGTGGATCGGCGAGCGTTTCGGCGACGATTGCCTGTCGCCGTACGTGCTCGCCGTGGTGGCGGCGCGCAGCGGACGGGCACAGGAAGCGCTCGCGCAGCTCGCGCGGGCGATCGCCATGCGCGACCCGAGCTCCGTGCTGCTGGAGACGGATCCGAGCTTCGCCTCGCTGCGCGCGCTCCCCGCGTGGCGGGAGCTCGTTCGCCGCCTGCGGCCCGCGAGCCATCCGGTGGCCAGCCGCGCACTGGACACGACCGCCGCCGACTAGCGCATCGCGTCAGTCCACCCGCGCATCGAGCCGCGGCCCGACATCCGGATGCAGGTGCCCGTCGCGCCACACCGCGAAGCGCACGCCGTTGCGCCCGCTGGCCTTGACCGCATACATGAGCTTGTCGGCGAGCTCGCCCGCCTCGTCGGGGCTGGCCACGGCATCCTCGAAGGCGATCACGCCCACGCTGAAGCTGATGGGCCAGCCCTCGGAGGCCACCGCCACCGTGAGCGCGGTGAACATCGCATCGAAGGGACGGCGCATCGCGCGCGCATCGGCATCGGGCATCAGCACCGCGAACTCGTCGCCGCCGAGGCGCGCGATCACGTCGGAGCGGCGCACGCCGCCGCCGAGCGTGTGGGCGATGCGCTTCAGGGCGCGGTCGCCCACCGCGTGGCCCTGCGTGTCGTTGAGCTTCTTGAAGCGGTCCACGTCGA
>CAZUGY010000068.1:0-21018 GCA_964620265.1 uncultured Alcaligenaceae bacterium | reverse complement strand
CGCCTGCGCCTGCGACGTCATGCGGCCGCCGAACGACTTGCCACCGGCGAAAAGCGGCAATGCCGGCGCACGCTCGCGTGCCGCGTCGACCGCGGCGCGCACCGCGGCGTGCGCGACTGCCGGTGCATCCACGCGCTTGCTGCCACGCTCCATGTACGGGAACTGGAAGCGCAGCGTGGCCACGCCGGCCGCGGCGAGATCGTCGGCGAGCGCCGCCATGAATGCATGGTGCATGCCCGCACCGGCGCCGTGCGCGAAGACATAACAGGCGCGCGCGTTCGCGGGACGAAGCCACAGGCCCGATAGCGCAACGCCATCGGGCAGCGGAATCGTGCATGCCTGCGCCTGCGTCATCGCTCCCGCACCGTCGCGGCGGACACGGCGTTCCGCCGCTACGCGCGCCGGCGTGCCGCCGCCATCAGCGCCGCCGCATAGGCCGGCGCCGTGGGCTCGTGCATGAAGTACACATACGCCACGGGCCACGAGGTGGCGGCGAGCCGCTCCGCCCACGCGGCGAGATCCGCCTCGGAATAGCTCTCCAGCCGCAAGCGTACGTAGCCGAAGTCGCCCGTCGGCACCAGCGGGGGCGGCGCATTGTCCTCGCGCTCGGACAGGCACAGCGCGATGCCGGCGGCCGCAAGCAATGCATACACTTCGTCGTCGAACCACGTCTCGTTGCGGAATTCGAAGGCGGCACGATGATCCGGCGGCAGGCGCTCGATGAAGGTCGCCAGCCGCGCGACGTCCTTCTTCAGGTTGGGCGGCAACTGGAAGAGCACGGGACCGCGCTTGTCGCCGAGCGCCGCGAGGTTCCGGTAGAGGTACGCCGCCGACTCGGCGGCCTCGTCGCCCTTCAGGCGCGACAGGTGCGTGATGCGGCGCGATGCCTTGATGGCGAAACGGAACGTGGACGGCGTGATCGCGGCCCAATTCTCGAGCATCGCCACGGCCGGCATGCGATAGAACGTATTGTTGATCTCCACCGTGGGCAGCCGCGCCGAGTAGAAGGGCAGCATGCCGTCGGCCTGCATATCGCCGGGGTAGAACGTCCCCTTCCATTCCTTGAAGGAATAACCGCTGGCCCCTGCCACGACCTCGCATGCCATTTGTAGCCTTCATTTCCCCGGATTTCGCCCGTGGCGCCTTTCGCACCACGGGGAATCAATGGTACGGTAGATCCTGCAAGGCGCGAGGATAACGCGTCGTCGCCAAGCCGCGGGATCGTGCCATTCCGGGGCCGTCGGTCACCTCGGAGGAGAGCCCGCGCAAGCGGGCGCATATGATGTTTGAGGCCATCCTGCGGGGCGCGCGCGTGATCGCGCGCTTCTGCCAGCACACCATCGGCTGGAATCGCATCGCCCTGGCGCTGTCACTCGGCATCATCGCCATCGCCGTCGTGGTGCTGCACCGGATGCTGCGTGGCATCGACATCAGCGATGTCGTGGCCGCCATCCGGGCGACCCCCTGGCACGACGTCGCGCTGGCGGCGCTGTTCGTGGCCGCCGCGTACCTGACGCTCACCTTCTACGACTTCTTCGCCCTGCGCCAGATCGGCAGGAAG
This sequence comes from uncultured Alcaligenaceae bacterium, assembly GCA_964620265.1. Classification (GTDB taxonomy): domain Bacteria; phylum Pseudomonadota; class Gammaproteobacteria; order Burkholderiales; family Casimicrobiaceae; genus VBCG01. Next base: position 19,457 of record CAZUGY010000068.1, on the reverse strand, counting down.
CACGTTCCGTATCGCATCGCGGCGCTTGGCGGCTTCACGAGCTATTCGGTGGGACACAACGTCGGTGCCACGGCGTTCACCGGCGGTGCGGTGCGCTACCGGATCTACTCTGCGCATGGCCTCGATGCGATCGACGTGGCCAAGGTGTGCTTCCTGGCCGGCCTCACGTTCTGGCTCGGCAATGCCACGGTACTGGGCCTCGGCATCTTCCTCGAGCCGGAAGCCGCGAGCCTCATCGACCGCCTGCCCCCGGTCCTCAACCGCATCCTCGCGGCGACGGTGCTGGTCGTCCTCGTGTCCTACGTGTGGTGGGTGTCGCATGGCACGCGGGCGATGGGCCGCGGCGGCTGGTGCGTGAAGCTCCCCAATGGCCGCTCCACGCTGCTGCAGATCGGCATCGGCATCGTCGACCTCACCTGCTGCGCGCTCGCGATGTACGTGCTCATGCCGGCGACGCCCGAGATCGACTTCATCCCGCTCGGCGTGATCTTCGTGTCAGCCACGCTGCTGGGCTTTGCGAGCCATGCGCCGGGCGGCATCGGCGTGTTCGATGCCGCGATGCTCGTCGCACTGACCATGTTCGAGCGCGAGGAGCTCCTCGCGAGCCTCCTGCTCTTCCGCCTCCTCTACTACATCGTTCCTTTCACGCTCGCCCTCCTGGTGCTCGGCATCCGCGAGATCGTGATCAGCGTGGTAGGCAATCGCACGTTCACGCCGGCCACGGGCATCGAGGCGGCGGGGCCGCTCAAGTCGGAGATCGACCGCACGCCCCGCCGCTGACCCTCGACCGGGTGCCCCGGGCCTAGAATCGAAGGCATGGCCGCCTCCGACTCCCTGCGCGAGTACGCGCAGAAGCGCACGTTCTCCGCCACGCCGGAGCCGCCCGCCGTCGTGGCGCGGGGCGCCGGCGGTCCCCTCCTTTTCGTCGTCCAGCAGCACGCAGCCTCGCGCCTCCACTACGACCTGCGGCTCGAGTGCGACGGCGTGCTGAAGTCGTGGGCGGTGCCCAAGGGTCCGTCGCTCGACCGCAGCCAGAAGCGGCTCGCGATGCTGACCGAGGACCATCCGCTCGCCTATGCGACCTTCGAAGGCGTGATCCCCGCCGGCCAGTACGGTGCCGGCTCGATGATCGTGTGGGACGCGGGCGTGTACTCCCCCGACGAGGACGGCACCTGGTTCCACGACCGCGCGCGCGCGCAGGCCGAAGTGCGCGCAGGGCTCGCCGCGGGCAAGCTCTCGTTCCTCCTGCGCGGCACCAAGCTCAAGGGCTCCTTCGCGCTCGTGCGCACGAAGGAAGCCGCGCAGTGGCTCCTCATCAAGCACAAGGACCGCTTCGTGAGCGACCGCGATCCGCTCGAAGCCGACCGCTCGCCGCTGTCGGAGCGAACCGTGGCGGAGGTGAAGTTCTTCCCCGGCGCGACCCTCGATGCCGGCGAGCTCGTACCGCGTGGCGACGTCGTGCCGATGCCCGCGCCCTTTGCACCGATGCTCGCGGAGATCGGGGACGCGCCGTTCCACCGTGATGGCTGGCAATGGGAGCCCAAGCTCGATGGCTATCGCGTGCTCGCCTACATCGCGCACGACGGCGTGCGGCTGCGCTCGCGCCGGGGCCTGGAGATCGCCGATCGCTTTCCGCGCGTGACGGCCGAGCTCGCCGGCCAGCAGGTCGACGGCATGATCGTGGACGGCGAGCTCGTCGCCTTCGATGCGGCGGGACGGCCGTCGTTCGGCGCCATGCAGGATCGCTTCCAGATGAAGACGGCCGCCGACATCGCGCGTGCCGATGCCGCGGTCACGGTCGTCTTCTTCGCCTTCGATCTCCTCTTCTTCGCCGGCACCGACCTGCGCTCGCGGACCTATGCCGAGCGCCGGCGTTACCTCACGCAATGCCTCCTGCCCTCGCCGCTGGTGCATCTCGTCCACACCGAGGCCGACGGCGTCGCCTTGCACACCGCGGCGATGGCGGCGGGCTTCGAAGGCGTGATCGGCAAGCGTCTCGACAGCCGTTACGAGAGCGGACGTCGCTCGTCGGCGTGGCGGAAGGTCAAGCCCGCGCAAACCTCCGAGTTCGTGATCGGTGGCTACACGCAGGGGAAGGGCTCGCGCGACTCCCTCGGCGCGATCCTCGTGGGCTGGTTCGACGAGGAGGAGAAGCTCCACTACGCCTCGCACGTCGGCTCGGGCTTCACCGACCGCACGCTCGCCACGGTGAAGGCGGCGCTGCTGCCGTACAAGCGCAAGACGCGTCCCTTCGTGGAGAAGCCCGAGCAGAACGCCCCGACGACATGGGTCGAGCCCGAGGTAGTGGCCGAAGTCACCTTCCAGAACTGGACCGCCGACGATCACCTCCGTGCGCCGGTGTTCGTGCGCCTGCGCGACGACATCGATGCGCGCTCGGTGCGGCGTGGGGGTGTGGATGCGCCGCAGGCCGCAGCCGCGACGAGCGACATCGACGACGCCGTCGCGCAACTCGAGCAGGCGAAGAACAACGCGACCATCGTGGTGTCGGGCCACACCCTCAAGCTCACCAACCTCGACCGCATCTACTGGCCCGCCGACGCGGCCCGCGACCTGCCCGCCTACACCAAGCGCGACCTCCTCGTGTATCTCGCGCGCGTGTCGCCGTTCATGCTGCCGCATCTCGCCGACCGCCCGCTCACCATGATCCGCATGCCCGAGGGCATCCGTGGCCAGCGCTTCTTCCAGAAGCACTGGGAGCAGGCGCGGCCGGAGTTCGTGGAGGACATCACGGTGTACTCCGATCACAAGGACGAGTCGCATCGCTACCTCCTGGGCCAGAACCTGCCCACGCTGCTGTGGCTCGCGCAGTCGGGCACGCTCGAGTACCACGTGTGGCACTCGCGCGCGCGACCGGGGCCCGATGCCGTCACCGACAGCACCGACTTCGCCACCTCGCTCGAAACCCTCGAGGCCTCGATCCTGAACTACCCCGACTACGTGCTCTTCGACCTCGATCCGTACATCTATTCGGGCAAGGAGGCCAAGGGCGCCGAGCCCGAGCTCAACACGATCGCCTTCGAAAAAGGCAAGGAAGTGGCCTTCTGGCTGCGCGAGCTCCTCAACGGCATGGGGCTCGAGCCTATCGTGAAGACCTCCGGCAAGACGGGCCTGCACGTCTTCGTGCCCATTCGCCGCACGATCGACTTCGACGTCGCCCGGCATGTGTCCGAGCTCGTGGGCGCGCACCTCATGCGCCTCCACCCGAAGGAAATCACGCAGGAGTGGAGCATCCCGAAGCGGACAGGCAAAATCTTCATGGACTACAATATGAACGTTCGCGGCAAGACGCTGAACGTGGCCTATTCGCCGCGTGGCGAGCCCGGGGCTCCGGTGTCGATGCCGCTAGAGTGGGAAGAGCTCGCCGGCGCGCACCCTCTCGACTTCACGATCCGCAACGCGCCCGATCGCCTCCATCGCACCGGCGATCGCTGGAAAGACGCCCTGGAGCGCAAGCAGAGCCTCGAAACGGCCCTGTCGTCAACCAGGGCGTGACGTGTCCTGTTGCATTCGTGCAACACGCGTCGAATGCGCAAGGAGAAGACACCATGGCGGCACGATCCATCGCGAGCTTGACCGTTTCCTTCGGGCTCGTCTCGATTCCCGTGAAGCTCTTCTCGGCCACGGAGGCGTCGAAGCAGATCCACTTCAACATGCTGCACAAGGGCTGCGGCTCGCGTCTGAAGCAGCAGTACATCTGCATCAAGGAAGAGATCCCGGTGGCCCGCGAGGACATCGTCAAGGGCTACGAATTCGCCAAGGACCAGTACGTCCAGTTCACGCCGGAAGAGCTGAAGGCGATGGAAGAGGTCGGTACGCACACGGCCGACATCAACGAGTTCGTGCCGCTCGACACGGTGGACCCGGTGTACTTCGACAAGGCGTACTACCTCGCCCCCGACAAGGGCGGCGCGAAGCCCTATGCGTTGCTGGCCGCCGCGCTGCGCGAATCGAACAAGTGCGCGCTCGGCCGCTGGGCCGCGCGTGGCAAGCAGTACATCGTGATGATCCGCCCGGTCGACGACGGCCTCGTGATGCAACAGCTCCTCCATGCGGGCGAAGTGCGTGCGATGAAGGACCTCGAGATCCCGCACACCGAGGTCAAGCCCGCGGAGCTGAAGCTCGCGGAGATGCTGATCGAGCAGCAATCGAGCGAGGCCTTCGATCCGGCGCAGTACACCGACGACGTGGCGCAACGCATCGAGGCTGCCGTGCAGAAGAAGGTCGAGGGACAGGAGATCACCCTCACCGATGCGCCGCAGCCCACCGGCCAGGTCATCGACCTCATGGAAGCGCTGCGCGCGAGCCTCGAGAAGAAGGCCCCGCGCAAGCCTTCCGGCGCACCCGCGCCTGCCGCCGCTGCACCTGTGGCGGCGACGGCCAGGACCGCGGCGCCCGCGCGCAAGCCTGCCAAGCGCGCGGCGCCCGTCGCGCCGGCCACGGAACGGGCCCCTGCCGTGCGCAAGGTCGCGCGGGGCAAGGGCTAAGGCGCACGTTGTCCCCACCCGCGACGGTGAGCGGGTCGTGACGGTCTACGCCGTCAAGGATGTCGAGCGGGTGCTGCGCCTGTCGCGCGCGACGATCCGCTCGCTCGTGCATGCGGGGTTCGTCACTCCCGTGCGCGGCCCGCGCAATGCGTGGCAATTCTCCTTCCAGGACCTGATCGTGCTGCGCACGGCGCAGACGCTCGTGCGCGCCGACGTGCCGCCGCGCCGCATCCTGCGCTCGTTGCGCGAATTGCGGCGCACGCTGCCCGAATCGATGCCGTTGTCGGGGCTCGCCATCGGGGCCGAGGGTGATCGCGTCGTCGTGCGCGAAGGCGCGGGCCGCTGGCAGGCCGAGGACGGGCAATACGTCCTCGAGTTCGAGCACGACGCCGGCCATGGCGGCATGCGCGTGGTCGAAGTCACACCGGCGGTATCCGTGACACCGGCCATCCCGGCGTCCACGCCCGCGTCCTCACCTGCCGGCGCCGCCGATCCCGACCGCTGGTTCGAGCGCGCCGCCGAGCTCGAGGAGCGCGACACGGGTGCCGCCATCGCGGCCTACGAAAAGGCGGTGGCGGCCAATCCTCGCCTCGTCGACGCTTCGATCAATCTCGGCCGGCTCCTGCACGCTCGCGGCGACCTCGCGCGCGCGGAAGCCGTGTATCGCGCCGCGCTCGCCGCCGGCGGCGACGATGCGGTGCTGTGGTTCAACCTGGGTGTGCTGCTCGAGGATCGCAGCCGCACGGAGGAGGCGCGCGATGCCTACGAGGCCGCCGTACGCAGCGATGCGAGCTTCGCCGACAGCCACTACAACCTGGCCCTGCTCTTCGAGAAGATGAAGCGGCCCCAGGATGCGCTGCGCCACATGGCGCGCTATCGCATCCTGGTGGGACGCGGGCGCTGACCGGCCAAGGTCTACCGTCCGCGCTGGCGCGCTCCGGGGCGTGTTCGCGCTCGGGGCGGCCCCTCACGCTCACGCCACGGCCACCAGCCGGTGCAACCGCTCGGGCTCTGCGAGCAATCGTTCGCTCGCCGAGCGCTCCACGATCCGGCCGCGATCGAGCACCACCGCATTGCGCGTGATCCCGAGTGCGATGCGCGCGTGCTGCTCCACCAGCACGATGGCGAGGCCGGCATTCGCGACGAGGTCGCGTATCACGCCCAGGAGCTCCTGCACGATGATGGGGGCCAGTCCCTCCATCGGCTCGTCGAGGAGCAGCACCTTCGGATTGGTGACGAGCGCGCGCGCGATCGCGAGCATCTGCTGCTCGCCGCCGGAGAGCTGGTTGCCGTAGTTGCGGCGCCGCTCGTCCAGTCGCGGCAGGAGACGCCAGATGCGCGCGAGGTCCCAGTGGCCGGGTGTTGCCACGGCGCTGAGGTGCTCCTCCACCGTGAGCGAGGGCCACATGCCACGCTCCTGCGGTACCCACCCCAATCCCGCGCGGATGCGCCGATGCGTGGGGACGCGCGTCACATCCTGCCCGGCGAGCCGCACGCGACCGGCATGGATCCGCGTGAGCCCGACGAGCGTCAGCAGCAGCGTGCTCTTGCCCACGCCGTTGCGGCCGAGCACCGCAAGGCTCTCGCCCTCCTCCACCACGAGCGATACGTCGTCGAGGACGCGTGCCTCGCCGTAGCCGCTCGTGACGCCGTCGAGTGCGAGCGCTTCCTTCACGTATGCGCCTCGCCCAGATATACCTCGCGCACGCGCGGATCGGCCGCGATCTCGTCTGGCGTGCCCTCCGTGAGCACACTGCCGCCCACCAGCACGGTGATGCGCTGCGCGAAGCGGAACACGATGTCCATGTCGTGCTCGATGAACACGATCGTCACGTCGCCCGGCAATTCCTCGATGGTGGCGAAGAGCTCGCTGCTCTCGCCCTTGGGCACGCCCGCGGCAGGCTCGTCGAGCAGCAGGATCGACGGCCTGGTGGCAAGCGCGAGTGCGATCTCGACGAGGCGCTGCTTGCCGTAGGCCAGGTTGCGCGTGAGCGTGCCCGCCTCGCCTGCAAGCCGCAGGCGCGTCATGAGGTCCCAGGCTTCGTCGGCCGCCGCCTGCTCGCGCGCGACGCCCCGATGCCATGCGCCACCGCGTCCCTCGCGTTCGCCGATGGCGAGCATGATCGACTCCATCACGGTGAGGCCGGGGAAGAGCGTGTTGATCTGGAAGGTGCGCGTCATGCCGCGCTTCACGCGCGCGTGCTGGGGAAGCCGCGTGATGTTCTCCTCACCCAGGTACACCGCGCCCGACGTCGGCGGGAGGACGCCGGTGAGGAGGTTGATGAAGGTGGTCTTGCCGGCACCGTTCGGACCGATGAGACCATGGCGCGCACCGGGAGCGAAGGTCAGGCTGATGTCGCTGTTGGCCCTGAAGGCACCCCATTGCTTCGACAGGCCGACCGTGCGCAAGGTGGCCGTCATGGCCGCACCTGCGCCTTCGCGCCCGATCGCGCGGTCCAGCGCGCCGCCCAGGCGCTGCGCCGTGCGAACACCACCCCGATGAGCAGCACGCCGAGCCAGAACTCCCAGTACACGGGATTCACGTTGGCGAGCCAGTCGCGCGCGATCATGAACACCGCCGCGCCGATCATCGCGCCGTAGAGGCGTCCGGTACCGCCCAGCACGACCATGATGAGGAGTTCCGCCGAGCGCTGGAAGCTCAGCACGTTGATGCCCACGAACTGGGTCGTTTGCGCGAGCAGCGCCCCGGCGACCCCCGCGATGCCGGCGGCGATCGTGTAGATCGCGATGAGGCGCCAGGCGACGGGGACGCCGATGGCCGGCATGCGGCGCGCCCCTTCGCGGATGCCGCGCAGGCTCAATCCGAACGGCGAGCTCACGACGATCCGCGCGATCGCGTACAGCAACAGCGCCACGACGAAGGCATACCCGTACGCCACCGATCCGAAGAGATCGAACTCGAACACGCCGAGGATCTTCCACATCCGCACACCGTTGAGGCCGTCCACGCCGCCCGTGATCGCCGACGCCTTGTTGGCCACCTCGAAGAGCATGAGCCCGATGCCGAGCGTGACCATGAGGCGCGCGAGGTCGCCACCGCGCACCACGAGGAAGCTCGAGAGGAATCCGGCCACCGCAGCGATGCACGCCGCTGCCGCGAGCCCGCTGAACGGCTCGCCCCAGCCGTGCACGGCGAGCAATCCCGCCGTGTAGGCGCCGAGCCCGAAGAAGGCCGCATGGCCGAGCGACACGATCCCCGCGTAGCCCAGGATCAGGTCGAGCGAGACCGCGAACGCACCCACGATGAGGATCTGGCTGCCGAGCACGCGGTAGTCGGGAAAGACGAAGAACGCTGCCGCCGCGAGCGCCCACAGCGCGATCTCCACCGGCCGCCAGCGGTTGCCCGGAAGGCCGGCGACGGCACGCGCCTTCGCGGCCGCGTCGCTGTCGGGCGCGCCCGAAACGCGCGCCCCGCCGGTCGCCGGATCAGGACCGGCGGCCATACAGTCCCGCCGGGAAGAACAGCAGCAACACCACCATCATCACGTAGATCGCGAACGCGCCGGCCTGCGGCACGTAGTACTTGCCCGCCACGTCGAGCACGCCGAGCGTGACCGCAGCCACCAACGCGCCCTTGATCGCCCCGGCGCCGCCCACGGTCACGACCAGCAGGAAGTACACCATGTACTTGAGCGGGAACGTGGGATCGAGGCCCAGCACATCGACCCCCAACGCGCCGCCCAGGCCGGCGAGTCCCGAGCCCAGCGCGAAGGTGACGGCGAACACGCGATTGACGTTGATGCCCATGCCTGCCGCCACCGCGGCGTTGTCCACCGAGGCGCGCACCTGCGCGCCGAAGCGCGTGCGGTCCATCATGAAGTGCAGCGCGACGGTGACCGCGATCACCACTGCGATGAGGAAGAGCCGGAAAGCGCTGAGATCGAGCCCGGCCACGCGCACCTGGCCCCGCAGGAAATCGGGCAGGACCACCGGCTGCTGCGACGGCCCGAAGAAGTACGTGGCACCGGCGATCGCCACGAATACGAGGCCGATCGAGAACATCACCTGCTCGAGGTGCGTGGCGCGATACAGGTGCTGGTAGAGCGTGCGCTCGAGCACCACGCCGAGCAGCGCGCTCACCACGAAGGCCAGGGGGAGCGTGGCCAGGAAGGGAATGCCCCACCTGGCCGCGCCCACGGCGCACACGTACCCGCCGACCATCGCGAACGCACCGTGCGCGAGGTTGACGAAGTTCATCAACCCCATCGTGACCGACAGGCCGATGCTGATGACGAACAGCAGCGCCCCGTAGGCAATGCCGTCGAACAGGACTCCGGCCAGCCCGGCCATCGAGGCGCCAAGCGACGGTCGCGCGGATCAGGGCTGCTTGCCCGGATCCTTGAACTTCTCGATCTTGTCGAATTCGACGTTCCAGAGCTCGTTGCCCTTCTTCTCGACCCGGCGCACATAGATGTCCTGCACGATGTCGCGCGTTTCCGGATCGATGGCGATCGGGCCGCGGGGGCTCGTCGTCTTGAAGGTCTTGAGCACGTCCATCACCTTGTCGCCGTCGAGGTTGCCGCCGGTCTTGCGGATGGCCTCGTAGATCGCCGCCATGCCGTCGAAGGCGCCCACCGCCATGAAGTTGGGGCGGCCGGCATTGGGCGCGACCTCGGAGACGGCCTTGAGGAAGGCCTTGTTCTCCGGCGAGTCGTGCGCTGCCGAGTAGTGGAAGGTGGTGATCATGCCGATCGCCGCGTCACCCATGGCATTGAGCACGTGGTCGTCGGTGACATCGCCCGTGGCGATGGCCTTGATGCCGGCTTGGGCGAGGCCGCGCTCGTTGAAGGCCTTCATCACCGCGATGCTCTGCTCGCCGGCCGGCACGAAGATGAACACGGCGTCGGGCTTGGCATCCTTCACGCGCTGGATGTAGGGGCCGAACTCCGGGTTCTGCAGTGGCGTGCGGATCGAGTCGACCACCTGCCCGCCGCCCGCGGCGAAGGACTTCTTGAAGGCGGCTTCGGCGTCGTTGCCGGGGCCGTAGTCGGCCACCAGCGTGATCACGCGCTTGATGCCGTTCCTGGCGGCCCAGGTGCCCATCGGCGCGCTGATCTGCGGCAGCGTCATCGACGTGCGCGCGATGTACGGCGACTTGGTCGTGATGATCGACGTGGCGGCGTTGAAGATCACCATCGGCTTCTTCGCTTGCGTGGCGATGTCGGCCACCGCCATCGCCTCGGGGGTGAGGCCGAAGCCGGCGAGGAAGTCGACCTTGTCGCGCGTGACGAGCTCCTGCGCGAGGCGCTTGGCCACCTCCGGCGATGGCCCGCCCGTATCACGCACGATGATCTCGACCTTGCGGCCGGCCACGGTGTCGCCGTGGATTTTCTGGTAGGCCTTGACGCCGGCGTCGAACTGCTTGCCATAGTCGGCGAACGGCCCGGAGAACGGGGCGATCACGCCGACCTTGATGGTCTGCGCGAGCGCAACGGTGGAAGACAGCGCCGCAACCAGCGCCATCGTGAGCAATCGCTTCATGAATCCTCCTTGGATCGGTAATGCCACCCATCGAACGGTTATCGCCTTTATTCAGCGGGCCACGATAACCGGTGCCACTTCCGACGGTCAACGGCGATTATCGGCGTAGCGTGCGGTAATCGCCCTCACCGCTTTCCTCTCGCTAATCCATCGGCAATCCCACGTAATTCTCGGCGAGCGCGGTGGCGGCCGCGACCGACGACGTGACGTAGTCGAGCTCGGCCAGCTGCGCGCGGTACTGGAAAGAATCGTCGCCCGGCAGCCGATGCAGCATCGACGTCATCCACATCGAGAAGCGCTGCGCCTTCCAGATGCGGCGCAGCGCGCGGGCCGAGTATCCCTCGAGGGCAGCGTGGCTGCCGGTGCGCGCATGCGAAGCCAGTGCAGCGGCCAGGTAGTATGCATCCGATACGGCGAGGTTGAGCCCTTTGGCGCCGGTCGGCGGTACCACGTGCGCGGCGTCACCGGCGAGGTACAGCCTGCCGTACTGCATGGGCTCCTGCACCACGCTGCGCATGCCCACCACGACCTTGTGGAAGATCGGGCCTTCCCGGGGCGCCCATCCTTCGCGGGTGGCAAGGCGCGTGCGCAGCTCCGACCAGACGCGGTCGTCGGACCACTCCGTCGCCTTGTCCCCGGGCGGGACCTGCAGGTAGAGCCGCTGCACGGTCGGCGAGCGCGTGCTGACGAGCGCGAAACCGCGATCGTGCAGGCAGTAGATGAGCTCCTCCGACGACGGCGGCGCCTCGCAGAGGATGCCGAGCCACGCATAGGGATAGGTCTTCTCGAAGGACGTCGCGATGCCCGCGGGAATCGCGGTGCGGCAGGTGCCGTGCGAGCCGTCGCAGCCGACGACGAAGTCGCAGGCGAGCTCGACCGCCTTGCCCTCGTGCATGAAGCGCACCCGCGGATGCTCCGTGTCCACGCCGTGCAACGAGAGGCCGGTGGTGCCGAAGCGGAGGTCGCCTCCCGCATCGACGCGGGCCCGCACCAGGTCGCGGATGACCTCGTGCTGCGGGTACACCGTGACGTGCTTGCCCCCGGTCAGCGAGGGAAAGTCGATGCGCCGCGTGTCGCCATCGAAGCGGAGCAGGATGCCGGCGTGGGTGAAGCCCACCTCGGCGATACGCCGCCCCACGCCGATGCGCGTGAGGAGGTCGACCGTGCCCTGCTCCAGCACGCCGGCGCGGATGGTGCCCTCGATGTCCTCGCGGCTGCGCGTCTCCAGCACCACCGAGTCGATCCCGTCCTGGTGCAGGAGGTGCGACAACAGCAGTCCCGCGGGACCCGCCCCCACGATGGCGACGTGCGTGCGTTGGCTCATGTGATGGATCGCGTGCTTCTTGCGCCCGGTCAAGGCGCTCCGGGCAAGTCCGTGCTTTGCCGCGGACAGGAAAGCGCAATCTAGAGGAGAATGGTCCCGCGCCCAACCACGGACCGTTGATATCGCGTATTCGATCTGTTGATGATCAGGCGCGCCACTCGTCCGAGCGCTCGTTGAAGAGCTCCGCCACCTGCCCGCGCAGCCAGCGCAGGCGGCGGTCCAGGCGGAAGCGCTGGTGCCAGTGCTGCTTCAGCACGATCGGCGGCACGCGGAAGGGCGGCGGAACGGCCCGGATGCCCTCCCAGCGCGTGAAGAACGTCCCGAGGGCATGCGGCACGGTGCTGATGAGCCGCGAGCGGGCGATGATCGTGGGCAGGCTCATGAAGTGCGGCGTGACGAGCACCACGTTGCGGCGGATGCGCTGCCGCGCGAGGAAGCGCTCGAAGATCTCCTGGCTGCGCCCTTCCGGATGGACCACCGCATGCTCGAGCTCGAGGAAGCGCTCGCGCGTGAGTCCCCTGCGCAGCACCGGGTGGTCGGCGGCCACCAGGCAGCAGAAGTGATGCGAGAAGAGCTTCTGCTGCATGAAGCTCTTGCCGGTGAGGTCGGGGAAGTAGCCGATGGCGAGGTCGATGTCGCCCTGCTCCAGCGCCCGCTCGAGCTCGCGCGGCGGCGGCGCCACCGTCCGTACCGTGGCGTGCGGCGCGACGGCGGCCAGCCGTGCGAGCAGTGGCGGCAGGAACACCATCTCCCCCACGTCCGACATCGCGAAGGTGAACGTGGTAAGGGTGGTGGCGGGATCGAAATCCTCGTCGCGCAGGCCTGCCTGCACCTGCGCGAGCAAGGGGCGCACCGAGGCGACGAGGCGGGTGGCGCGCGGGGTGGGCACCATCCCGGCGGGGCCACGCACGAAGAGCGGATCGCCCACGACCTGGCGCAGCCGGGCGAGCGCCATGCTCACGGCCGGCTGCCCGATCGCCAGCCACTCCGCGGCGCGCGTGACGCTGCCGCAATCGTGGACGGCCACCGCCACGGTGAGGAGGTTGAGGTCGAGCGGCGCCGGGAGGGCGCGCGTGCTTCGCGTCTGGGAGCCGGCGCGGGCCATGGGTGCGGGGATGACGACGCGATCGCGCGCGCCGGGGCTTTTCAGGCCGCTTCCGTGCGCGCGACGGCGCGCGCCGGAAGCTCGCAATGGAGGCGAAAGCCCATGCGCTCGTAGAGCGTGCGCGCGCGGACGTTGGTGGCGAGCACGTGCAGGAACGGCGTCTCGCCGCACGCCAGGATGCCGGCGATCACCCGCAGCGACAGCCGGCGCGCGAGACCGCGTCCCTGCGCGTCGGGATGCGTGCAGATGCCGCTCACTTCGCGGTACGGGCCGGCCCGGGCACGGTCACCGGCCATGGCCACCAGGCGCCCCTCTTCGAACACCCCGATGTAGCGTCCTGCCTCCAGCATGCGCGCGCCGAACGGCCCGGGGCGCGTGAGGAGCGCGAGCCCGGCGACCTGCGTCGCATGCGCGGCGCCGAGCGGCACGGTCGCGAACGCGGGATCGTCGCGCACCTCCGCGCGGTTCCATACGAGACGCAGCAGCGTGGCTTCGAAATCCGTGCGCCAGCCCGCGGGCATGGGCTGCGTCACACCGTCGATGTACACGACCTCGCCAGGCGCGCAGTGCCGGGCGAGCGCGGTGAAATCCGGTCGTGCGGGATCCTCGAAGGCGACGATGGGCGCGAACCCGGGCGCGTAACGGCGCGCCCCGCCCTCACCGCGTGCAAGGTCCGCCTGCGGGCCCGTGAGCGCATGCCAGAAGGCATTGTCCAGGAGCGACGTCATCGCGACCGGCGTGCGAGCGGCGACGCGAGTGGCCTGCCGATGCTACGCACCCTCGACCGCGAAGAGATACCCCTTCGCCGCCCGCTTGCGCAGGGCGATGAGGGGCCCGTATTCGGGCGAGTCGTACCAGCGCTTCAAGGCTTCCATCGACGGGAACTCGAGCACTACGGAACGATGGATCGCGACCTCGCCTTCGAGCACCTCGTGCGCACCGCCGCGCACGAGGAAGCGTCCGCCGTACTGGTCGATCGTCGCCTGGACCTGCTTGCGGTACTCGTCGTAAGTGGCGGGATCGTGCACTTCGATGTCGGCGATCACGTAGGCAGCCATGTCGATTCCTCCCTCTTGGCGTTTTTTCAGTCGAGACGCGTGAGCTCGGTGAGGTACAGCGCGCGGCGCTTGACGTAGGCATCGGCCGAGTGGCGCAGCAGCGCCAGGCCTTGCTCGTCGAGCTCGCGGACCACCTTGGCCGGCGCGCCCATGATGAGCGAGCGCGGCGGAAACACCTTGCGCTCGGTGACGATGGCACCGGCGGCCACGAGGCATTCGGCGCCGATCACGACGTGATTGAGCACCACCGCCTGGATGCCGATGAGGCACCCGTCACCGATCGTGCAGCCGTGCAGCATCACCTGGTGCCCGACCGTGACGCGCTTGCCGATGGCCATGGGCACGCCGGGGTCCACGTGCAGCACCGCATTGTCCTGCACGTTGCTGCCGTCGCCGATCACGATCGGCTCGGAGTCGGCGCGGATCACGGCACCCGGCCACACGCTGGTGTCGCTGCCGAGCAGCACGCGCCCGATGATCGTGGCGGTGTCGGCCACGTAGGCGGACGCGGGAATCTGCGGCGCGTTGCCGCGGAATGCATAACGGGGCATGGACGAAAGGCGGGCCGGGAAACCACGATCTTCGCATGGCCGCGATGCGGCTGTCCGCGGCCTCGACAATGCGCAGGCTCGCAGCGACGAAGCGCGATTGCGGAACCCGCACGCCGAGCCGTGCCACAATCGCGGAATGGCCAGGAAGCGACCCTCCCCGTTTGTCCCGTCCCTGCCGCCGAAGCCCACGCGCGCGGAGGCCGAGGCCGCCGTGCGCACGCTCATCCGCTGGGCCGGCGACGATCCGACTCGCGAGGGCTTGATCGAGACCCCGTCACGCGTCGTGCGCTCCTACGAGGAATTCTTCTCGGGCTACGGCCAGGATCCACGCGAGATCCTCGCCAAGACGTTCTCCGAGGTCGACGGCTACGACGAGATGATCGTGATGAACGACATCCGCTTCGAAAGCCATTGCGAGCACCACATGGTGGCCATCATCGGCAAGGCGCACATCGGCTATCTCCCCGACAAGCGCGTGGTGGGCATCAGCAAGCTCGCGCGGCTCGTGGAAGTGTACGCGCGCCGCCTCCAGATCCAGGAAAAGATGACGGTGCAGATCGCCGATACGCTGCAGGACGTGCTGCAGCCGAAGGGCGTGGCGGTGGTGGTGGAAGCCTCGCACCAGTGCATGACCACGCGCGGCGTGCACAAGCCGGGGGCGGCGCTGGTCACGAGCCGCATGCTCGGGGCGTTCCGCAAGGATCCGACCACGCGGCGCGAGTTCCTGGCGATCGTGGCGCGGAGCAGCAACGGGCCGCTGCCGAACTCGTAGTCGCGTTGAACCGGACACGCGGGACTCCCCGCCCTTCGGTCGGCGAAAGCCGCGTGCCGGTTAACTTGACGCGCTCGCTCCGGCGCTTGCCCTATCCAACGCTTGCACCGCCCCCGGCGGCAGCTGCAGCGTCAACGCCCCCATGATGTCCGACAACTGCGCAAGCGACGTGGCGCTCGCGATCGGCGCCACCACCGCCGGGCGCGACATCAGCCACGCGAGCGCGACCTGCGCCTGGCTGGCACCGAGTTGCCCGGCCCACGAGTCGAGCACCGCGAGGATCGCGAGCCCGCGCGGATCGAGGAACTTCTTCACGCCGCCGCCGCGCGCGCTCTTGCCGAGGTCGGCCTCCGAACGATACTTGCCGGTGAGGAACCCCGCCGCGAGCGAGTAATAGGGAATCACACCGATTCCTTCGCGCACGCACAACTCCTGCAGCGGTCCCTCGAAAATGCCGCGCTCGTAGAGGTTGTAATGCGGCTGCAGCGTGGCATAGCGCGGCGCGCCGATGGCTTTGCTCACGGCGAGCGCCTGTGCCAGGCGCGGCGCATCGAGATTGGAGGCGCCAATCGCCTTCACCTTGCCCTGGCGCACGAGTTGGCCGTAAGCCTCGAGCGTCTCCTCGAGCGGCGTCGCTGTGTCATCCCAATGCGACTGGTACAGGTCGATCGCCTCCACCTGCAGCCGGCGCAGCGAGTCCTCCACGCGACGCACGATGTAATCGCGGCGAAGGATCTTGTGGCCCTCGCCCATGTCGGAGCCGACCTTGGTGGCGATCACCACGTCGCGATGATGGCCGCGGCGTGCGATCCAGCGACCGATGATCGTTTCCGACTCGCCCCCCGCGTGGCCCGGCACCCAGCGCGAGTACGCATCCGCCGTGTCGATGAGGTTGCCACCACCGGCGACGAAGGCGTCGAGCAGGGCGAAGGACGTGGGCTCGTCGGCGGTCCAGCCAAAAACGTTACCGCCGAAGGCCAGGGGCGCGACGGTGAAGTCCGTCGTGCCGAGCTTGCGTCGTTGCAAGGGATTCTCCCGGAGGTGGCCATGCGCAGGAGCGCGCGGGAGCTCATTGTGCCATCGCGGAAGCGGGCGGTCCGCAGCGCTTGACCGCCATCAACGCCCCCGATCCCGCACTCGCGGTACCCTACGCGGATGGACGCCGCCGTCGCTCCTGTCGCCCCGTCGCACGCGGATGTCGTCGCCGCCGAGCTGCCGCAGACGTGCTTCCACTGCGGCGAGCGCAACCCTCCCGGCGCGACCTTCCACGCCGCCATCGCCGGCCGTGACCAGGCTTTCTGCTGCGCGGGCTGCGCAGCGATCGCGCGCACGATCGATGGCGCGGGTCTGGCGCCGTTCTACACCCGCCGCGAAAATGCGGGCACGCGTGCCGCAGACGATGGTGCCGAGGCACGCGAACGCCACGCCGCCGCCGCCATCGCTGCCGGCCTCGTACGCGACGCGGGCGACGGCCAGCACGAAGCCTCCCTCCTCCTCGACGGCCTCACCTGCGGCGCCTGTGCCTGGCTCGTGGAGAGCTGGCTGCGCCGGCAACCGGAGGTGACGGAGGTCGCCGTCAACTACGCCACGCGGCGCGCACGCGTGCGCTGGCGCGGCGCAGCCGGCGCCTTGCGCGACGTGCTGTCCGCCGTCGATGCCGTGGGCTATCGCGCCTACGTCTACGACCCGGCGCGACGCGAGGCACTCCTGCGTCGCGAGACGCGCACGCTGCTCATCCGCATGGGCGTGGCGCTCCTCGCGATGATGCAGGTGATGATGCTCGCCACGCCGGCGTATCTCGGCGAGACTATCGAACTGGGCTACCAGCGGCTCCTCGACGGTGCCTCGCTCCTCATGACGCTGCCGGTGGTGCTGTATTGCGCGCTGCCCTTCTACCGCGGCGCGTGGCGCAGCTTGCGCGCCGGGCGGCCCGGCATGGACGTGCCCGTCACGCTCGGTGTGGTCGGCGCCTTCGCCGCGAGCGCATGGGCGATGGCCACGGGACGCGGCGCCGTCTACTTCGACTCGATCACGATGTTCGTGGCGCTGCTGCTCGTCGCGCGCTACGCCGATGCGCTGGCCCGTGCCAAGGCGGCGGCGGCAATCGAGCGCGTGGCCCGCGACCTGCCACCGGTGGCGTGGCGCCTGCCGCGCTATCCCTCGCTCGAAGGCGGGAGCACCGTGGCCGCGCACACGCTCGCCGCGGGCGACGTGATCCGCATCGATCCCGGCACGGCCGTGGCGGCCGACGGCGTGGTGGTGGCGGGTACCTCGACAGTGGAAGAAGCGCTCCTCACCGGCGAGTCGAAGCCCGTGGACAAGGCCGTCGGCGCGCGCGTGCTCGCGGGCTCCGTCAACCGGGGCAATCCGCTCTTCGTGCGCGCGACGGCCACGGGGAACGCGACAGCGCTCGCCGGCCTCGCGCGTATGGTCGAGCGCGCGGCCGAGGCGCGGCCGCATGCCGTGACGCTCGCCGAAAATGTCGCCGCGTGGTTCGTCACCGGGCTCCTCGTGGTGGCGGTGGCGGCGGGCCTCTTCTGGTGGCAGCACGATGCTTCGCGTGCGCTCGAGATCGTGTTCGCCGTGCTCGTGGTGTCGTGTCCCTGCGCGCTGTCGCTCGCCACGCCGGCGGCGATGGCCTTCGCCACGGGCACGCTCGGCCGGCACGGGATCGTGGCGGCGCGCGGCGATGCGCTCGAGACCCTGGCGCGGGTGACCGACGTGGTGCTCGACAAGACCGGCACGCTCACCATCGGGCGGCCGCGGCTCGTGGAGGTGCGCGCGATCGCCGCGCACAGGACATCGGGCGCCCTGCCCCTCGCTCGCGGGACGACGGACGCGCGGGCTCTCGCCCGCGACGACGCATTGCGCATCGCGGCCGCGCTCGAGGCCGGCATGATGCATCCCGTCGCTACTGCCCTGCGCGAGGCCGCGGCGCAACTCCAGGGGAACGCGGCACCACCCGGCCCCGCGGTCGCGCACGACGTGGCCGTGAGCCAGGGCGACGGTGTCGCGGGCGCCGTCGACGGCACGGCCTGGCGCCTCGGGCGGCCGGAATGGGCCGCACCCGCGCTGACCGGCGCCTTCGCCGACGCCGACGGCCGCACGGTGGTCCTCCTGGCCAACGCGGCAGGTGCCGGCGCGCTCTTCGTGCTCGACGACGCGCTGCGTCCTTCCGCCCGCGACCTCGTGGCCCGCCTGCAGGCGCGTGGCCTGCGCGTGGCGCTCGTCTCCGGTGACCGCGCCACCTGCGTCGCCCGCATCGCACACGCCGCCGGCCTCACCGACCTCCACGCCGACGTCCGTCCCGAGAACAAGCGCGCCTTCGTCCGCGCGCGGCAGGCGCAAGGCCGCGTGGTCGCGATGATCGGCGACGGCCTCAACGATGCGCCGGCGCTCGCGCAGGCCGACGTGTCGATCGCCTTCGGCGATGCCGCGGCGCTCACCCGCTGGAGCGCCGACCTCGTGGTGCTGGGCGACGACCTCCTGCGCATCGACACGGCGCTCGCCCTGTCCCGGCGCACGCTCGCCGTGATCCGCCAGAACCTCGCCTGGGCCCTGGGGTACAACGCCCTCGCCGTGCCACTGGCTGTGGCCGGCTGGGTATCGCCCCTCGTGGCGGCGGCGGGCATGTCGCTCTCCTCGCTGCTGGTGGTGGCCAATGCGCTGCGCCTGTCGCGGGGCTGACGGCAGCCGACCATGGACATCCTCTTCCTGCTCATTCCGCTGGCCGTCGTGCTGGTCTTCTTCATCGGCGCGGCCTTCTGGTGGAGTGCGGCCAGCGGCCAGTTCGACGACCTCGACGGCCCCGCCCACCGCATCGTCGCCGACGACGACACGCCCACCTGATGGCGCATCCGTGCACGGTCGATGTTGCATTGCCGCATCGCCTTGATGCCGGTCAACACGTTCATCGAGCGTTCGGCCTACGATCGCGGCGTTTCCCTCACGAATCCACACCGATGGAGCCCCACCCATGAGCGCCACAGCGAGCACGATGGCCCACCCCGCGTCGCGCGTTGCCGAGACGTTCAACTACAAGGTGGTGCGCCAGTTCACGATCATGACGGTCGTGTGGGGCATCGTGGGCATGCTCGTGGGCGTGATCATCGCGGCGCAGCTCCTCTGGCCCGAGTTCCTGGGCGGCATCGCGTGGCTGTCCTACGGGCGCCTGCGCCCGCTGCACACCAATGCCGTGATCTTCGCCTTCGGCGGCAGCGCGCTTTTCGCCACGTCGTACTACGTCGTGCAGCGGACCTGCCAGGTGCGCCTTTTCTGCGGGCCGCTCGCTGCCTTCACCTTCTGGGGCTGGATGGTGGTGATCGTGCTGGCAGCGATCACGTTGCCGCTGGGCTACACCAGCGGCAAGGAATACGCCGAGCTCGAGTGGCCGATCGACATCCTCATCGCGGCCGTGTGGATCTCGTATGCGGTGGTGTTCTTCGGCACCATCTTCAAGCGCAAGACGCCGCACATCTACGTCGCCAACTGGTTCTTCGGCGGCTTCATCCTCACCGTGGCGCTGTTGCACATCGTGAACAGCGCCGAGGTCCCCGTCTCGTTCTGGCCGATGAAGTCGTACTCCGCCTACGCCGGCGTGCAGGACGCCATGGTCCAATGGTGGTACGGCCACAATGCCG
>CAZUGY010000067.1:2704-21327 GCA_964620265.1 uncultured Alcaligenaceae bacterium | reverse complement strand
TTGCCTTCGCCATCCACCACGAAGCCGTGCGTCAGCAGCGCCTTGTACGGCGGCACACCGTTGACCATGCACGATTCGAGCAGCGACGAATGGAACCAGCCGCGATGCTGGTCGGAGCCTTCGAGGTAGAGGTCGGCGGGGAACTGCGTCCACTGCGAGTGCGAGCCCATGCGCGTCTTGTGCGCGTCCGGCCCGCCCAGCACGGTCTCGAAGGTGGCGCCGGAGTCGAACCACACGTCCAGCGTATCGGTGAGCTTGCGGTACTTCTTCTCGTCCACACCGAAGTCCTCGGACGTGGCCTCGAACCACGACTCGATGCCACCGTGCTCCACCTTGGACGCGGCGAGCTCGAGCAATGCCATCGTGTCGGGATGGAGCTCGTCGGTCTCGCGGTCGACGAAGAAGGGCAGTGGCACGCCCCACGAGCGCTGGCGCGAGAGCGTCCAGTCGGGGCGGTGCGCGATCATGCCGGTCAGGCGCGCCTTGCCCCACGCGGGATAGAACGTGGTGGCCTCGATGCCCTTCAGGGCGAGGTCGCGCAGCGTATGCGTAGGCTTGACCCCCTTGTAGCCCGGCACGTCGTCCATCCCGGCGAACCACTGCGTGGTCGCGCGATAGATGATGGGCGTCTTGTGGCGCCAGCAATGCATGTAGCTGTGCGTGAACTTCTCGGAGTGGAAGAGCGCGCCCACCTCGCGCAGCTTCTCCACGATCTGCGGATTGGCCTTCCAGATGTTCTGGCCGCCGAAGAACGGCAGGCTCTCGGCATACCGGCCGTCGCCCTGCACGGGGTTCAGCATGTCGTCGTCCTTCATGCCGTACTTGCGGCAGGACAGGAAGTCCTCGATGCCGTAGGCGGGCGACGAATGGACGATGCCCGTGCCCTGCTCCAGCGTCACGTACTCGCCGAGGAACACCGGTGATGCGCGATCGTAGAACGGATGCCGGAAGGCGATGCGCTCGAGCGCCGCACCCGGGGCGGTCGCCAGCACGCGGCCGGTGAGGCCGTAGCGTTTCAGCGCCGAGTCGACGAGGTCGGCGGCGAGCACCAGGTGCCCGCGCGGCGTGTCGACCAGCGCATAGGTGAAATCGGGATGCGCGTTCAATGCCTGGTTGGCGGGGATCGTCCACGGCGTGGTGGTCCAGATGACCGCGACCACGTCCCCCTCCGGCATCGTGGTGAGGCCGAAGGCCCTCGCGAGCTTGCCGCGATCGGCCAGATCGAGCTTGAAGCCGACGTCGATCGCGATGTCGACGCGATCCTCGTACTCCACTTCCGCTTCGGCAAGCGCGCTCTGGCAATCGAAGCACCAGTTCACGGGCTTCAGGCCCCGGTACACGTAACCCTTCTGCAGCACCTTGCCCAGCGTGCGGATCTCGTCCGCCTCGTTCTTGTAGGCCATCGTCATGTACGGATGGTCCCAGTCGCCGAGCACGCCCAGCCGCTTGAACTGCTCGCGCTGCTTGTCGATCTGCTCGGTGGCGTAGGCGCGGCACAGGCGCTGCGTCTCCGCGGCCGGGAGGTTCTTGCCGTGGGTCTTCTCGATCTGCACCTCGATCGGCATGCCGTGGCAATCCCAGCCCGGGACGTAGGGCGCGTCGAAGCCCGCGAACTGCTTGCTCTTGACGATGATGTCCTTGAGGATCTTGTTCACCGCATGGCCGATGTGGATGTCGGCATTGGCATACGGCGGGCCGTCGTGCAGCACGAAGCGCGGCCGCCCGGCCGAAGCCGTGCGGATCGCCTCGTACACTTTCGTGCGCTGCCATTCGGCAATCCAGCCGGGCTCGCGCCGTGCGAGGTCGCCGCGCATCGGAAACGGCGTGTCGGTGAGGTTCAGCGTGCTGCGGTAGTCGGTCTTGGGATCGTCGGGCATCGGGGTCGTTTCACATTTCACATCGGGGTCACGCGACCGCCGCCGGCGCGGCGGCGAAGTAGTCGCGGGCCTGCGCCACGTCGGCGCGGATCTGGTTCACGAGCGTGTCGAGGTCGGCGTACTTCTCCTCGTCGCGCAACTTGTGCAGGAACTCGACGCGCACGCGGCGGCCGTAGATCGATTCGTCGAAGTCGAAGATATAGACCTCGACCACCGGCTTGCCGTGCGCCGTGATCGTGGGCCGCACGCCCACGCTCGCGACACCTTCGCGCGGCTCCGGGCCCAGCCCATGCACGCGTGCGGCGAAGATCCCCGACACGGGCGGCATGCGCGTGAGCGGCAGGTTGGCGGTGGGAAAGCCCAGCGTGCGCCCGCGCTTCTCGCCGTGCGCGACGCGCCCGCTGATCGTGTAGTGGCGGCCGAGCAAGGCGGCCGCACGCTCCATGTCGCCTGCACCGAGCGCCGCGCGCACCGCGCTCGACGACGCGCGCTCGCCGTCGACCAGCACGGTATGCATGGCCTCGACGCTGAACGTGCGCGCATGGGCGCGCAGCACCGCGAGATCGCCGGCGCGGCCCTTGCCGAAGCGGAAGTCGGAGCCCACGAGCACCCACTGCGCATCGAGGCGGCGCATCAGCACCTCCTCGATGAAGGTATCGGCGGACAGGTGCGCGAGCCTGGCATCGAAGCGCGCGACGTAGGTGCGGGCGACACCAAAGGCACGGAAGACCTCGAGCTTCTGCGCGAGACGCGTGAGCCTGGGCGGCGCGCCGTCCTTCGCGAAGAACTCGCGCGGATGCGGATCGAAGGTGAGCACGGCGGGGATGAGGCGCAGGTCATCGGCGGCTTCGCAGAGCCGAAGGAGCATCGCCTGGTGGCCGCGATGCACGCCGTCGAAGTTGCCGATCGTGAGGGCAATCGGGCCGTCGGCGCGGGCGGGAAGTCCGCGATAGAGGCGCACGTGATGGGGGCTGCGTGGAGCGCGCCGCGGGGCGCATCGTCTCCGGCCGCAGGATGTCGAGCCAAAGTATTGAATTCTATCGCATTTGGGTACCTGCCGGCGCGGAACAAGCGTGAACCGGGCGGGCACGGCCTGCGCGCGCACGCGCGGCATGGCCTGCGAACACGAGGCGATCCGATCCTCGAGCGGGAGCGCCGCCCGGCTCAGAACAGGGTCGACTGCGTTCCCGCCGGCTCGAAGGCCCACTCGCGCCATCCCCCCGGGACCAGCGGATGGTAGAGCGCGAGGCGGATCGGACGCACGTCGAGCGCGCGCACGATGCGGGCGTAGCGGGCGAGTTGCGCGCGGTAGCGCTCCTCCTCCTGCGCAAGGAAGGCGGCAGGGTCGGCCCCCTGGTGGCGGCCGGTCTTGAAGTCGACGATCCAGCGCACGCCCTCGGCCACGAAGCTGCGGTCGAGCGTCACGTGCACGAGCCGGCCCGCGTCGAGGCCGGCGAGCGCCCATTCGCTGTGCGCGTCTGCGTGCGCGGGATCGAAGAGCCAGCGTCCGCGCGCATCGTTCTCCACGGCGGCGAGCGCGGCCAGCACGTCGGCGGTGGCCGTGTCGAGCGCCGCACCGCCGATGCCCTCGCCCGCGAGCTCGGCGCGGATGCGGGCACCGAGCGCTATGCGGCTCGCCTCGTCGCGCGCGAGGGCGGGATCGGCGGCGCGACGGGCGAGGTGGCGGTGCGTGACCGTGCCCACGATCGCCGCCTCCGCACGGGCCCATTCGAACACCGGTGCGTCCTCGCGCGGCGCGCGCAGGCCGGACGAGGGGATCGAGGGCGCGAGGTCGGGCACGGCGAAATCCGCGCGCAGGCGCACGAGCGGTGGCGGCGCGAGCGCGATGCCGGGCGCGCCGTCGTTGGCCGCGATCACCGGTGGCGGCACCTCGTCGCGCAGCACCTTCCACAGCTTGCCCAGGGCGGTGGCGCTGCGCGGCGTGCTCCATGCGGCAACGTCGCTCTCCTTGTCCACCGTCATGTCCGCAGTGGCCACGAGATGCAGGCGGCGGCGCGCGCGCGTCACACCCACATAGAGCATGCGGCCGAGCTCGTGGTCGGCCTCGGTGCGTGCGAGCCACGCGAGATACTCGTAGACGCTGCCCGCACTCCCCGCGCGTCCGGGCGAGGCGAGCAAAAGGCCCTGCGGACGCGTGCGCCAGTGCAGGAGCTGGCGGTCGTCGCCCGGCGTGGCGCGCGAGAGTCCCGGAATGATCACGGTGTCGAACTCGAGACCCTTGGCCTTGAAGAGCGTCATGATCTTGACCCGCTGGAGCGCTTCCTCGGGCGAGCTCACGAAACGCAGCGCCAACTCGTCGCGCACGGCCTGCCAGTCGTCGACATCGCTTCCGGTGGCGTGCGTTCGCAGCAGCGCGAAGAAATCCTCCACCGCGGCGAAGTCGACGTCCTCCTCGATCGTCGCGCGAGCGCCGAGGGCCAGCCACGCGCCGCGCACGCGATCGGCGAGCGGCGCGCGTCCGTGCTCGTCGAAGGCCGGCGCGAGCACGGCGGCAATGCGCGCGAGTCGCCGCGCGCCATCGGCGCTCAATCCTTCGACGGCGGGCAGCGCCGCGAACAATCCCGGCAATCCCTCGCGCACGTGTACCGCCACCGCGAAGAGATCCGCGAGCACGAGCCCGCACCAGGGCGCGCGCAGCACGGACAGCGCTGCCAGCCGGTCCGCCGGCTGCATGAGCGCATGCGCGAGCGCGACCACGTCGGCCACCGCCTGCCGCGCGCCGAGCGCGTCGAGCTCGACGGCGGCGAAGTCGATCCCGGCCTCGCGCAGCGCGGGGAGGATGGCGACGAGGTCGCTGCGCGCGCGCACGAGGATCGCGACGTCGGTGTCGCCGTCGGCGGCGAGTGCCGCCTGCACATGTCCGACGACGCGCAGCGCTTCCTCCTGCGGCGAGGCCAGCACGTCGAGCGTGGGCGCGCCTTCGACACCGTCGGCGTGCGTGGCGGCGGCCGCGGCGAAGGCCACGGCCCCGCGCCAGGGCTCGTTGCGCGCGCCGAGGATCGCGGGGAACACGCGGTTCACCCAGCCCACGAGCGCGCCCTGCGAGCGGAAGTTGCGCGCGAGGTCGATGAACTCCACCGGCACGTGGCCGATGCGTCCCGCCTCGATCGCCTCGAGGAAGAGCCGCACCTCCGCATCGCGGAAGCGATAGATCGACTGCATCGGGTCGCCCACCGCGAAGAGCGTGCGGCCGTCGCCGGGCTGCCAGCCCGCGGTCAGCAAGCCGATGAGGCGGAACTGCGCGTCGGACGTGTCCTGGAACTCGTCGACCAGGAGGTGCTCGATCGTGAGGTCGAGGCGCAGCAGGAGCTCGCTCGGGGCGTCGGCGGCGCCCAGCGCGTGCGCGGCGGCCGCATTGAGCTCGGCGAAGTCCACCGCGCCACGACGGGCGAACGTCAGGCGAAGCTGCGCGGCGGCAAGCGGCAGCACGTGCAGGAGCGCGGCCACGATCGCCCAGTCGGCGTCGGTGAAGGTGGCGTCGGGCAGCTTGCGCGCGTGGTCGAGCGCCTCGATGGTTTCGGGCGCATCCGCGAGCGCCACCAGCATCGCTTCCACTTCGGCTTTCTGCGCGCCGCGATCCGCGCTCGCCGGCCGCACGCCCTGCCGGCGGTCCATCTTCCTGCGCGCATCGCCCCTGGCCACCAGCAGCCAGCCCGCGAGCCCGCGCCAGGCGGCGATGTCGTCGTGCTGCGCGCGCGGACTGCCGCCGTGCTCGAGGCAATGCTCGAGCGCTGCCGCGAGGGCCTCGTCGCCGCCCTCCTCGCGCAGCACTTCCGCCGCGCGTCCCGCGCAACGCGCGATCGTCGCGAGCAGCGCATCGGAGAAGCGCGCGCGTGCTGCCGCAAGCTCCGCCGCGACCTCCGCGCGCAGCGCGTCTTCCACGTGTGCGCGGAGGCTCGCCTCGTCCTGACCCAGCACGTGCGGCAGCCACTGCTCGCGCCGCGCGAGCATCGACGACAGGAGCTGCACCACGCGCTGCGCGTTGTTGTCGAGGTAGGCGAGGAGGATGCGCCACGCCGGATCCGCGGGATCGGCCTCGGCGAGCGTGGTCCGCGCGGCCTCCGCATACAGCGCCTCGGCACGCTCCACGATGCGTGGCGAGGCACCCATGCTGCTCGTGACCGGCGCCTGGCGCGCGAGCATGCCCGACAACGCATCGATGGTGAAGATCGCGAGCTGCGCCGGATGCGCGAGTAGCGACCAGCCACGGCGCTCGGCCTGCGCCAGCACCGCCGCCGCGAGCCCGCGCGTGACCTTCGCGTGCGCGCTCGTCACCGGCACGTTGTCGCGCGCGGCCTGCAGCGCGCCCACCACGCGCTCGCGCATCTCGCTCGCGGCCTTGCGCGTGAAGGTCATCGCCACCACGCGCTGCGGCGACTCGACGCGCGCGAGAAGCGCGAGATAACGCTGGATCAGGAGCTCGGTCTTGCCCGACCCCGCCGGGGCCTGCACGAGGAACGACGTGCCCGTGTCGAGCGCGCGCTCGCGCTGCGCGCTGTCGCGGGCGAGACGGCTGTCGCGCTCAAGCTCCGCCATCGCCGCCCTCCTCTTCTTCGGCTGCGTACGCGCGCACGGCGTGGATGCGGCACAGCGACTGCCGCGCGCAGATGCGGCAGGGCGATCCACCCGTGACGCGCGGCGTGACGGTGGCCACCCCGTCGCGCAGCTCCTGCGCGATGGCCGGCAGCCGCTGCGCGAAGAACGCCTCGATCCCCGGCCAGCCGGCGAGGTCGCGCAGCTTCGCCGCAGCGGTCAGTGCCGGCCATTGCGCGCTGTCGGCCGCGAAGCCGATCGCCGCGATCTCGCCGGCCTTCAACCGCCCATAGGCCATCGCCCGCACGGCCACCGGCGGCGTCTCGCCCTGCAGCGCGAGCAGGTACACGCCGAGCTGCGGCGCACGCGGACGCCACGCGAACCACGCCCGCGTGCTGTCGACCATGCCCGTCTTGTAATCGATGATGGCGTGGCCGCCGCCCGCGAGCGCATCCACGCGGTCGAGCGTGAGGCGGAACGTGAGGCCGGCCATCTCCACCGTGGTCTTCGCCTCGATGCGCTCCACCACGAAGGCCGCGCGCGGCCGCTCGATCGTGTCGATCCAGTCGGCGGCGATGAGCGGCAGGCGCAGCTTCTCCGCAGCGGCGATCACCGGCGGCAGCGCATTCCAGCGCGCGGCCGGAAATCCCGCGAGCGCCCGCGTGGCCGCCGCGTCCACACGCACGGCGAGCGCCGCCGCATCGAGCGCCACGAGCGCGTCGTGCGTGCGCACGTCGTCCCAGAACGCCGCCATGAGCGCATGCACGAGCTGGCCACGCTCGAGCGGATCGAGGCCCTCGGCGGGCTCGGGCCACGGCTCGGTGCGCAGCCGATACTGCGCCGTCGCCTTGAAGGGACAATCACTTTGCGCGGCGATGGCGCCGGTGCCACCGGGCGCCGCGCCGGCGGCGAGTGGCGGCGCGCGATCGTCGCGCACGCTCTCGGTGGCGCGTGCGACGGCGCTGCGCTGCGCGCTGTCCTGCGCCTCGGGACGCGTCAGCGCGGGCCACGCACCGTCGAGGAGCGCGGTGGGACGCGCGGTCGCGTCGGCAAGGACCGCGGGTGCGCTCACCACCACCTCCGGCGCGCAGCGCAGCACGCGCTCGGTCACGCGGCGCGCGAACGCAAGCTCACGCGCGGCACTCGCGCGCGGAACCTCGCGCTCGCGCTGCCAGCCGAGCGGCAACAGCGCATTGGGCTGCGGCGCGGGCGGCCACTCCTGCCCCGACAGTCCCGCCACCCACAGCGCGTCGAAGCTCACCGAGGCGGCTTCGAGCAGTCCCATGACCAGCACCGGCCCCCCCGGGCCCTGGGGCTGGAAGACGGTGCCGGCGCAAAGGTCGCGGAGTTGCGCGAGCGCGGCCGCGGGGGCGAGCCGCACGCCCAGGGCATCGAGGCGCTGGAAGTCGTCGAGCACGCGCGCGAACGCCTGCTGCGCCTCGTATTGCGCGCCGGTGAGGGTCGCCTCTCCCGGCCATCCGCAACGCGACAGGAACAGGCGCCACTGCGCCGCCCACTCGCGCGGTGCCAGCGTGCGCGTGAGCGTCACGGCCGCGAGCGCTGCGCGCAGGCGCACGCCGGCGGCGGCGTCCTGCGCCGTCAATGCGTCGACTACATGGGCGGCCGTGATGCGGGCGCGTGACTCTTCGATCCAGGCTTTCTCCAGACGCGCGCGCAGCGTCCAGCGACCGGGTCCGAACGGCGAGCGCATGAGCGCCGCCGCCGCCGCCCGGTCGAGCCCGCCATGCGCGAGCCCGAGCCAGCCGAGCGCCGCGGCCACGATCGGATCGTCGGCGAGCGGCAGGCCGAGCGACAGGTCGAAGGGACGCTCGGCAGCGGCGTGTCCGGGCAGTTGCAGGCCCGGACACAGCACGTCCTGCGCGAGCGCGCGCACCTCCTCGCGGCGGGCGGCGAGGCCGTTCACCGCCACGCCCACGAGCGCCCCGGGCGCGGCCAGCGCGCGCTCGCGCGCCCATTGCAGCGCCAGCACGATCTCGTCGCGCGGGGTGGCGGCGACCACGCGCTCGACGTGTCCGCGCGCCGGCGGCTCCGCGGCGAGCCCGATCCGCAGGCCGGCCGCGCGCAGCGCCGCGAGCAGGCGTTCCTGCTGGGGGGTGAGCTCGAGAAAGCCCGCGAGGAGCACGGGCTCGTGCGCGGCCGACAACGGCGTGGCCAGACGGGGCGCAGCCGCGGCCAGTGCGTCGGCGAGCACGGCGCCGTCCACGCCTTCACGCTCGCCAAGCTCGCGCTGGTAACGCTCGGCCCAGCGGGTGAAGGCTTCCGCGTCGGAGCCTGCCGGCGCCTGCGCGGTATCGCGCCAGGCGCGCCAGCTCGGGCCGCCCGCCCCCCACGCATGGACGAGGCTCCACGCCTGCGCGGCCAGCTCCGCCACGCCGCGCACGTCGGCCAGGCCCGCGGGCAATGCGGGATCTTCCGCCACGATGCGCTGCCAGAGCCAATTCGACTCGACAGGCGCGAGGAGGCGCGCGGATGTTGCGCCGGCATCCTCGGCCGCGCGCCACAGCAGGGCGAGCCACGTCCCCCACGGCAGCACCCTGGCCGCCGGCCACGCCGCCTTCCCGGATGCCGTCATGGACGCGTCGTGACGCGCGGAGAGCGCCCGGGCAAGCCGGTTGTTGGGCGTGACCACGCACGCGCCGGTGGCGAGCGCCTGCAAGGGATCGGGGGCGGACATCGGGATGCGGTTCGGGCTGGCGCGGCGGACACGCCACCGCGAGAACATCACCCGGGCCGCGGTGCTCGCGGCGCTTCGGGTGTCATCCCGAATTTAGCAGGTTCGCACCTCCGGCTTCCGGCCGGCGTGCCGGGAAGTGCCGGCCGGCGGGATCGACCTGCGGGCTACCGGCGCCGCCGGGCGGCGGCGTGGCCCATCGCTCCCAGGAGCGTCGACGACGTCAGTCGCCCCGGCCCGTGGAGCGGAACCCGCCCAACGCGGATGCCGCCGCCGGGGTCACGCCGGCATGGATATTGAGCTGCGACACGCTGGCGCCGGAGGACGCGGCCGGGCTCATGGACGGGGTGCCCGCGGGTTTGGCGGCCGGATGGCCGGCCGGGCTGCTCGCCGCATTGCTCCCGAACGGCCGCGTGGCCGGCATGAGACTTCCTGCCGCCGGCCGGGCGGTGCCGGGAATCCCGTCCCCGCGCGAGAGCGGACCCGCGCTCGCGAAATCGTTCAGCGGCCGGGCGTCGGTACGCCGGGCGGCCTTCCACTCGCCGCACCAGTCGTCGTCGCGCACGTGCGGCCACACGCCTTCGATCATGAAGGACTTCTGGTTCACGGGATGCAGATGCGGTGCCGAGCGGCGGCACTGGCCCCACTGGAGGCCCCGCGCGTCCGCCTGGGCCTGGTGGCTGTTGACCCGGTCGTAGAATTGGCATGCGACACACTTTTCCACTGCGTTCGGCTCCGGCTCGATGGCTTCAATGAAGGGCGTAGGGGGCCCAGTCGGGCTTGACGCTCACGTCGGGACGCCTCCGCCGCGAGGTCGTGCGCAGCCGCTGGTCCGCGACGCGCCGCGCAGAGCGACGCGGCCCGGGTGCACGGCTGCATCGCCGGGGCGATACCTCTGCGCGCCGCTCGTTGCCCGGGCTCGCCTCCGCACGCCGGGACAGGCGTGTGCGGGTGGGGGTTACGGCCGCCGACCGCATCGCTGTTTGCAGTTAAGGAAAAAAACTTCCCCGGCGGCCGTAATCGGTGCCATCACGCGGCGAGCGGCGCCAGGGCGCGGCGCAGCGCGCCCGGAACGTCCTGCACGAGACGCGTGCCGGCCACGGGCTTGGCATCGAGCACGGCCTTGAGCTCGGCGTCGGCGCGCGCGGCGTCGTCGGCCAGGGCCTGGTCGTAGCTGCGGCGCTTCTCCGGCGAGGAGAGCACGTCGTAGGCGGCATGGATCCGGCGCACGAGACCCGAGAGGTCCTGCCCGCTGCCGGTGTCGCCGTACTCGAAGCGCTCGAGCACTGCGGCATACGCGGCCTCGATGCGCGCGGTGCTCGCACCGGGAGCCAGGTTCAGGTAATCGTAGTGGGTGTAGGTCACCGGCATCTCCTGTCGCATTCGCGTTGGGCCCGACGGCCCGATGCGACACGTTCAGCAGCAACCGTGCCAGCCTCCGGATTCGCGCGCCATCAGCCGATGGACGTAGGAAAAACGCGCGTTGTAACCAACAGCCCTACAGCATCGCGAGCGGTGAGCGACCGTTCGGCGGCGGAAATGCAGCATCGAGCGCGGCGAGCGTGGCGCGCGACAGGCGCACACCCGCCGCATCGCGGCACTGCCTGACGTGCGCGATATCCGACGACTGCGGTATCGCCATGACATTGTCCTGTGCGAGCAGCCACGCGAGCGCAAGCTGCGCCGGTGTGACGTCCGGTGCGCCGTCAATGGTTGCTGCAATCTGCGCGAGCTTGCGACGGCGCAACAGCGCGCCCTGGTGCAACGGCGAATACGCCATGATCGCGATGTCATGCCGTTGGCATAGCGGGCGCAAGGCGAATTCGATCCCGCGCTCGAGCAGGTTGTAGAGGACCTGGTTCACCATGCAGTGATGGCCATCGGGCAACGCAACGAGCTCCTCGATGTCTTGCGTATCGAAGTTCGACACGCCCCAGCGCAGGATCTTGCCTTCGCGGCGCAGCCGCTCGAAGGCGCCCACCGTCTCCGCGAGCGGATGGCGACCACGCCAGTGCAGCAGATACAGATCGAGACGATCGGTGCGCAAGCGCGCGAGGCTGCGCTCGCACGCGGCCGCCACGCCCGCGGCGCTCGCGTTGTGCGGATACACCTTGCTCACGATGAACAGGCGATCGCGTTGCGTGCCCGCGGCTTTCGCGACGAGCTTCTCGGCACCGCCCTCGCCGTACATCTCCGCGGTATCGATGAGCGTCAAGCCCATCGCGATGCCAGCCTCCAGTGCCGCCACCTCGCGTGCCCCTGACCGGGCGTGCTCGCCCATGTTCCAGGTGCCGAGCCCGAGCGCGGGAACACGCGTCCCGTCGCGGAGCGTGATGTGGGGAATGGGTGCCGCATCATGAGCCATGGGAATATTCCGCAGCGGGGGAACCTGGATACGCCGGTAGAATCGTGCTCGATAATCTCATGCCCGACACTTCCGCACCCGCCGGCGACCGCAGCGTACGAGGTGCGTGTCCGCACGACTGTCCGGACACGTGCGCGCTCGTCACGACCGTGGTGAACGGCCGGGCAATCTCGATCAAGGGCAATCCGGAGCATTCGCCCACGGGCGGCGTGCTCTGCACGAAGGTCGCGCGCTATCTCGAGCGCACCTATTCCGACCAGCGCGTCCTCCATCCGCAGCGCCGCGTGGGCGCCAAGGGAGAGGGCCGCTTCGAGCGCATCACCTGGGACGACGCGCTGGACATCGTCGCCGAGCGCTTCACCGCCATCGCGCGCAGCGCCGACGGCCCGCAGGCGATCCTCCCCTACAGCTACGCGGGCACGATGGGGCTCCTCCAATACGCCTCGATGGACCGGCGCTTCTTCCATCGTCTCGGCGCCTCGCTGCTGGACCGCACCATCTGTGCCACCGCCGGCAAGGCCGGCTGGACCGCCGTGATCGGTGCCGCGATGGGCATGGATGTCGAGCAGTACCGCCACAGCAGGCTCATCGTGATCTGGGGCAGCAATCCCGTCGCCTCCAACCTGCATTTCTGGATGCAGGCGCAGGAGGCGAAGCGGCGCGGGGCCAGGCTCATCGCGATCGACCCCTACCGCAGCGCCACGGCGGAGAAATGCGACCAGCACATCGCACTCCTGCCGGGCACCGACGGTGCGCTGGCGCTGGGCCTCATGCACGTGCTGATCGCGGAGGGCCTCGTCGATCGCGACTACGTGGAACGCTACACGGTGGGTTTCGACGCACTCGCCGCACGGGCGCGGGAATGGACGCCCGAGCGCACCGCGGCCACCTGCGGGATCACGCGCGATGAGGTCGTGCAGCTCGCCCGCGACTACGGCACCACGCGTCCGGCGGCGATCCGCGTGAACTACGGCATGCAGCGGGTGGCCGGCGGCGGCAATGCGGTGCGCGCCATCGCGTGCCTGCCTGCGCTGGTGGGTGCGTGGCGCGATCCCGCGGGGGGCGCGCTGCTTTCTTCTTCGGGCACGTATCCGGTCGATTCATTTGCCCTGGAGCGTCCCGACCTCATCCACGGCAACCCGCGCACGATCAACATGAGCGCGATCGGCGATGCGCTCCTCGAAGCCCGCGATCCGCCGATCCGCGCGATCTACGTCTACAACAGCAATCCGGTGGCGGTGGCGCCCGAATCGCGCAAGGTGCGCGCCGGATTCGCGCGCGAGGATCTCTTCTGCGTGGTGCACGAGATCTTTCCCACCGACACCGCCGACTTCGCGGACATCCTGCTGCCCGCCACCACGCAACTCGAGCACATCGACGTCCACAATTCCTACGGCCACCTCTACGCGCTCGCCAACAACCGCGCGATCGAGCCGCTGGGCGAGGCCCTGCCCAATACCGAAGTCTTCCGGCGGCTGGCCGCGCGCATGGGCTTCACCGATCCCTGCCTCGCCGACAGCGACGAGGCGATCGCGCAGCAGGCCTGGAAGCACGACCATCCGCGGGCGAGCGGGCTCGATTGGGAAAGCCTCGCGCGCGACGGGTTTCGCCGTCTCGCGGTCGATGCCGACTACGCGCCGTTCGCGCAGGGCAACTTC
Organism: uncultured Alcaligenaceae bacterium; assembly: GCA_964620265.1. GTDB lineage: Bacteria > Pseudomonadota > Gammaproteobacteria > Burkholderiales > Casimicrobiaceae > VBCG01. The sequence continues at coordinate 8,181 of CAZUGY010000067.1, read as the reverse complement.
CCCACGCCGTCGGGCAAGTGCGAATTCTCCAGCGCCGCCTTCGCGGCGCGCGGCGAGGATCCACTGCCCGATTACATTCCCCCGCGCGAATCGGTGGCGAGCAATCCCGCGCTCGCGCGGCGCTATCCGCTGGCCTTCATCTCCCCGCCCGCGCGCAACTTCCTCAATACGTCGTTCGCCAACCTGCCGGCGTTCGTGCGCGAGGAGCGCACGCCGTGGCTCGACCTGCACGAGTCGGATGCGCTGCCGCGCGGCATCGAGGATGGCGATCGCGTGCGCGTGTTCAACGATCGCGGCGCTTTCAGCGCCGTCGCGCGCGTGGGCACCAAGGCGCGTGCGGGCGTGGCCGTCGCGCCATCGATCTGGTGGCAGAAGCTCTCCCCCGACGGCTGCAATGCCAATGCCGTCACCTCGCAGGCGCTGACCGACCTGGGCCGCGCCGCGACGTTCTACGATTGCCTGGTCGAGGTGAGCCGTGCGTGAGCCGCCGCTCGCGGGTGCCGACGTGTCGCGCCTGCGCGAGGAGCTGGCCGACGCCGCCACGCCCGTGCACCGGTTGCGCTCGCTCCTCGTGCTCGCGCAGGTGGAGTCGGGACTCGACGCCCACCGCGCCTTCGCCTTTGCCGAGGAGGCCGCGGGGCTGGCCGAGGAGACCGGCGACGGCGCGGCCCACGCCGAGGCGTCGTACCTGCAGGGACACTGCGCGAACCTGCTGCTCGACCACGACGGCGCGCTCGTCGCCTACGACCGCGCCTTGCGCGGCTTCGAGGCGCGCGGCGACGAGCCCGGCACCGCCAAGACCCTGCGTGCGAAGAGCTTCGTCTACGACGCCCTGGGCGACATTCCGCGCGCGCTCGACCTGCAGTTCCGCGCGCTCGCCATCGACCAGCGCACCGGCGACACCAGCAGCGAGGCCGCCACGTTGCGCACCATCGGCGTGGTGTACTCGCGCTCGGGCGACCATGCGACGGGCCTCGACTTCTATCGCCGCAGCCTCGCCCTCTGCGCGGCGGACAACGAGATCGACCGCGCCAAGACGCTCAACAACATCGGCATCAACCAGAAGAACCTCGGTCATCTCGAACCTGCGCGGGAGTCGCTCGAGGAAGCCCATGCGCTCTTCGTGAAGCTCGCCCTCCCCTTGCAGCAATGCGCCACGCTCAACAACCTGGGATTGCTGCGCGAGCGGCTCGGCGACCACGCCGGGGCGGAGGACACGTTGCGCAATGCGCTGTCGCTATCGGACGCGACCGGCTATCGCCAGGGCGTGGCGCATGCGTCGCTGTCGCTCGGCAAGCTCTGCGCGGCGCAAAGGCGCCATGACGAGGCGATGGCGTGGATGCGCCGCGCGCTCGAGGTCTGCGCGCGGCACAACCTGAAACCCATCCAGTACGAGACGCACGAGGCGCTCGCCGCGCTGCACGAGGCCACCGGCGACACCGCGGCCGCCCTCGATCACTTTCGCCGCTTCCACGCGCTCGAGCGCGAGGTGCAATCGGAGGCCGCACGCGACAAGCTGCGCGCCCTGCAGATCCAGTTCGAGCTCGCGGCCGCCCGCCGCACGGCGGATCTCGAGCGCGAGCGGCAGGAAGCCCTGACGCGCGCCAATGCCGACCTCGATGCCCTCAACGTGTCGCTCACCGAGGCCAACCTGCAAAAGACCATGCTCCTCGACAAGCTCGAGCGGCAGACGCACGAGGACGCCCTCACCGGGCTGGCCAACCGCCGCCGCCTCGAGCAGCGCCTGGCCGACGAGTTCGCGCTCGCGCTGCGCCACGGGCGGCCGCTGTGCGTGGCGATGGCCGACCTGGACCTCTTCAAGACGGTGAACGACCGCTTCTCGCATGCCGTGGGCGACGCCGCGCTGCGCACCACCGCGCGCATCCTCTCCGGCAACGTGCGGCACACGGACCTCGTCGCGCGCTTCGGCGGCGAGGAATTCGTGATCGTGTTCGCGCACACCGATGCTGCCGCGGCGTTGCAGGTATGCGAGAAGCTGCGTGCTGCGGTGGCGCAGCACAACTGGAGCGCGATCCACCCTGCTCTCGCACTCACCATTTCGATCGGGTTGTCGGCCGACACCAGCGTGCCCGCCTACGAGCGCATGCTGGCGCTCGCGGATCGCAACCTCTACTCGGCCAAGGCCGCGGGACGCAATCGGGTCGTGGGCTGACCCGCTACAGCTTGCGCACCAACCCCACCATCACCCCGAAGATCTCGAGCTCGCCTTCGGGACGGATCGGCGCATAGGCCTTGTTCTCCGCGCGCAGGATGAAGCGGCCGGCCTCGAGGTCGAGGCGCTTCAGCGTGAACTGGTTGTCGACGATCGCCACCACGATCTCGCCCTTGCGGGCGCCGGGCTTCTTCTCGACCACCACGAGGTCGCCGTCGAAGATGCCGGCGTCGATCATCGAGTCGCCCTTCACGCGGATGAGCACGGTGGACGACGGATGCTCGATGAGGTAGTCGTCGATGGTGAGCGCATCGGCATCGCCTCCTTCGATCGCCTCGGGCAGGCCCGCGCGCACGGGAGATTCGGCCAGCGGACGCGCGAAGAAGCGGCGCGTGGGTGCTAGCCTGCGATCCGGAGTGGAGTCGAGGAAGCCCGCGAGCTTGAGGCGCGCCACGAGGGCCGCCACCGACGACTTGGAGCGCAGGCCCAGCAGCCCACCGATCGACGCGTACGAGGGCAGCGCGCGATGACGGGCGTAGTAGTCCTGCAGCGCAGTGAGGTAGGAACGATCGTTCGACATACCATGTAGAATAAGAACGAACGTTCGTCCCGTCAAGTCCCATGGAGCTGTTCGCCCCTTCGCTGGCCATCGTCGACCTCGAGACCACGGGTACCCATGCCGCGGGTGACCGCATCACCGAGGTCGGCATCGTGCGCGTGGATGCCTGCGCCGCGGGTGGCCCGCCGCGCGTGACGGAATGGAGCTCGCTCGTGGATCCCGAGGTGCCCATACCGCCCGCCATCCAGGCGCTGACGGGCATCACCGACGCGATGGTCCGCCGTGCCCCCACCTTCGGCATGCTCGCCGGCGAGATCCACGAGCGCCTGCGCGACTGCGTGTTCGTGGCGCACAACGCGCGCTTCGACCACGGCTTCCTCAAGCACGCCTTCCAGCGCGCGGGGCTCGCGTTCCAGGTGCGGCCGCTGTGCACCGTGCGCCTGTCGCGCCGGCTCTTCCCCGAGGCGCAGGGCCATGGGCTCGATGCGATCGTGGCGCGGCATGGCCTGGCGGCGGCCGACCGCCATCGCGCCTTGGGCGATGCCCGCGCCGTGTGGGCCTTCCTCGAGGAGGTCTACCGGCGCTTTCCCGCCGACGTGATCGCCGCGGCGGTGCGCCGCATCCTGCGCATTCCCAGCCTGCCGCCGCAGCTTCCCCCCGATGCTCTCGAGCACATTCCCGAAGCGCCCGGCGTGTATCGGTTCTATGGCGACAATCCGTTGCCGCTGTACATCGGCAAGAGCCTGAACCTGCGCGAGCGTGTCGCCGCGCACTTCACCGGCGACTGGCAAAGCGAGACGGACCTGCGCCTGTCGCAGGAGATCCGCCGCATCGAGGTCGAGGAGACCGCGGGCGAGCTGGGCGCGCTGCTGCGCGAAGCGATGCTCGTGAAGAGCGAGTTGCCTGCGCGCAACCGCGCGTTGCGGCGCAAGGAGGAAGCGGGCGTCCTCATGATCGCCGAGGATGGTCGTCCGCGCTACGTCGTCGCCGCGGACATCGGCGGCCGTGACCTCGGGCAAGCCTATGGTCCCTTTGGCACGCGCCGGGGCGCACGCGAAGTGCTGCGGGCGGTGGCCCTGGAGCAGCGTCTTTGCTGGCTGCGCCTGGGACTCGAAAGGCGCGCCAGCGGGCCGTGCTTCCAGCGGCAGCTGCACCGTTGCGCCGGCGCCTGCACCGGGGAAGAAAGCAGCGCGGCCCACGATATGCGCCTGCGCATGGCGCTGGCCACACATGCGGTCCCGCGCTGGCCGGTGGACGGCATCGCGCTCGTGACGGAGAGGAGCGCGACAGGCGAGCGCGTGGAGGTCCATCTCCTGCGCGACTGGTGCTGGCTCGGCACGGCGCGCGACGACGCCGAGCTCGCGGCGCTGCTCGAGTCGCCTCCGTCCGCACTGTTCGACATCGACATCGCGCGCTTGCTGCACAGGCGGTGGGCGAAGGGAACGCTATCCCTTCGCCCCGTTCCCCGCCCTGCCGCCGGTCATGCCGAGGGCACGCCTGGCGGGTCGCCCCGCCGGTGCGCCCTCGCGCCTTACGACGACTTGACCATGAGGTGGTCCGACACCGACTTCACACCTTCGACCGCCTGAGCCACCTGGGTGGCGCGCTCCTTCAACTCCGGCGTATCGACGGTGCCGTTCAGCGTGACGTTGCCATCCTTCGTGTCGACGTCGATCTGCAGGCTGCTGAGGCCGGGCTCTGCCAGTACCGCCGCCTTCACCTTCGTGGTGATCGTCGCGTCGTCGAGCACGGCAGCGGTCTTGTCCACCGCGCGTTCGGTGGCGGCCACCATCTTGTCCGTCGCGCGGTCCACTTTCTCGCCAACGGTCTGGTTGGAGGAATCGCTGCAACCGGCAGCGAAGAGCAAGGTGCCGGCGGCGAGCACGGCGAGCCATTGCGTGCGGGTGGTCGGGTTCATCAGCATTTCTCCTTGGTTGGTGCGCGGTCCGGAACGGCGACGCGCGCGGGTGGGACTGCATGTGACTTCCCGATGCGCCGGCCAACTTCGCGCAGGCATCGGGAGCGTGGTCAATCATGCGCGACGCGATACGCGCCTTCACGCGGACACCGCCGCTTCCTGCTGTAGGCCACCGCCCCGCACGTTGTAGGAGCCCGCGGGCGACGCGTATGCTCTCCCGCCATGTGCGCATCTCCGCCATCGATGGCATTCGCGCGAAGGCTGCTGGCGATCGCCGTCGTCCTCGTCGCCGTCGAAGCGATCGCCGCGGTCCCGCCGGGCTACCGCTACATCGGCAGCCGCACGGTGTCCGCCGGGCGCGTGGTCCTGTGGTACTGGAACCCCGACATCGTCGAGTGGGCCGGCGCACCGACGGCCTTTGCCGCACGCCTCCATGCGCGCGCCGTGGATATCGACCAGGAGCGGCCGTACGTGGCCATCGTCCGTTGCGACGACCGCACCTACCGTCCGGCCAATGAGACAGGGCCCTTCCTTCCGATCGACGATGGCGAGCCGATCGCCGCGGTGTGGCGCGCCGGCTGTGCGAATGGCGTGGCGGTGAGCGCGCCCGAGCGGCGAGCGCGGCTCGAGGGGAATGTGCCGGGAAGCGCGCAGGCGTCGATGGCGGCACGCGGTCCGGAGGGCCCGGCCGTCGCGACTCGAGGCGCGCTGGCCGCCGCTGCGCCGCAGTCCATTGCCGCTGCACCGCCGCCACCCGCCGCTGCCAGGGCGCCGCTGGCCCCGGTCGCGACATCGCCCGCTGCGCCCACCGGCTCCTCCGTTGCGTC
>CAZUGY010000067.1:0-2604 GCA_964620265.1 uncultured Alcaligenaceae bacterium | reverse complement strand
CGCTGGCCCCGGTCGCGACATCGCCCGCTGCGCCCACCGGCTCCTCCGTTGCGTCATCCGCCGTCGCGCCCTCCTCCGCAACGACCTCCACCGCGGCTGCATCCACCGACCCGCGCCGCGCGGACGCCTGCGTGCGCTTCTCCGATGCACGAAGCGCTCCTGCGGGCGACGCCACGATCACCAATGTCTGCACGCATCCCGTCGAGGTCACGCTTTGCTACAAGGGCGGGGGCGGCGGCAGCCACGATTGCGGATCGCGCGTGCGCGGACGGCTGAGCGACAGCCTGGGCCCCGGCATCACGCACGTGCTGCCCGAATACCGGCGGGGCCGGCATCGCGGCATCGTGGCGGTGGCCTGCCGCGGAACACCCGGCACCGTATTTCCGCGGCTCGACGAGCCCGGACCCAGCAGCTGCACGTAGCGCCGCGCCCCTCTCAGGCGCCGCTGCGCTCCACCTGGCGCCACGCCACTTCCGCGATCGTGCGCGCCCGCGCGCCCACTTCCATGGCGTTCGCATCGGCCGAGTTGCCCTGCTCCGCACGTTTGGCGATGCCCTGCAGGATCGCGGCCAGGCGGAACATCGAGAACGCCACGCAGAATTCCCACGCCAGCGGATCGATGCCATCGCGGCCGGTGCGCCGGCAATACGACGCGACATATTCCGCCTCGGTCGGCAGCCCGAGCGCGTGGAAATCGTTGCCCGCCATGCCACGGAACTGCGCGAGCGTGAGACGCCACGCCATCGCCTGGTAGGCCAAATCCGCCAGCGGATGGCCGAGTGTCGAGAGCTCCCAGTCGAGGATCGCGATCACGCGCGGCTCCGTGCGATGGACGATGAGGTTGTCCAGGCGGAAGTCGCCGTGCACGATCGCGCTCTCGTCGCTGGCGAGCACGTGTTGCGGCAACCATTCGATCAAGCGGTCCATCGCGGCGATGGGCTCGGTCTCGGCCGCGCGGTACTGGCGCGTCCAGCGCGCGACCTGGCGCTCGAAGTAATTGCCTGGCTTCCCGTAGTCGCCGAGGCCGACCGCGGCGTAGTCCACGCCGTGCAATCGCGCGAGCACGGCGTTGATGTCGTCCCAGAGCGCGGTGCGCTGCGCGGCGGGCAGCTCGGGCAAGGCCGGATCGAAGAACTGGCGGCCGTCGGCAAAGTCCATCACGAGGAACGGCGTGCCCACGATGCTGCGGTCGTCGCAGTAGGCGTAGGTACGCGGGACCGGCACGCCGGTGCTCGCGAGCGCTGTCATCACGCGGTATTCGCGGTCCACGGCATGCGCCGACGGCAGCAATTCGCCGGGCGGCTGCTTGCGCAGCACGTAGGACGCACCGCCCCAGCGCAGGCGATACGTCGGATTGGACTGGCCTCCCGCGAGAGGCTCGATCGCGAGCGGGCCAGATGCGGTGGGAAGCAACGGCTGGAGGTAGTCGCGCAGCGCGGATTCGTTGAACATGCGGGGTTGTTGCAATGGCAGAAGCCGAGGGCGATGCGCAGATTTTCGCACGCGTTACGCGGCCGCCTGGCACGCCGGTGGAAGGCATGCTGGAGGGGCCCGCAGGGCATCGCAAAATTTGCCAGTCTGCCCGCCTCGCGCTATAATTCTTAATTCGCCGTGGGGGTATAGCTCAGCTGGGAGAGCGCTTGCATGGCATGCAAGAGGTCAGCGGTTCGATCCCGCTTACCTCCACCACAGCACCATCGCGGCTTCGCCGCAACCAGAGCAGTCGAAGGCCGCGTCCCCATCGTCTAGAGGCCCAGGACACTACCCTTTCACGGTAGGTACGGGGGTTCGAATCCCCCTGGGGACGCCACGCTAAGCCTACTCACGAGTGGGATGCGATGGGCGATCTGGACCGTGGCCTTCTCGGCGTCCAGCTGGACGCCGGACAAGATCGAGCACAGGATGTCCCGCAGCTCGCGTGGCTCGAAGTCGGCCATGTCCTTCGCGAGCCGGCGCATCGTGGCCCGTACGTCGGCCTCCGTGACGCTCGCGAGCGCTTCGGCGGCCTCGTCCGCCTTGTGCCACTGTGCGATCTTGAGCTCGAGCGCCGTCCGTTCTCGCTCGATTTCGTCGATCTTCCGGACCACGGGGGCGGCGGATTCCAGCTGAGACGCCATCTCGAGAAACTTGCCGATGCGCCGCTCGAGCGCGTTGATCGCTTCCTTTGCCCCCGCGATGTCCTCGCCGTGCGCAGGCTGGAACCTGGCTCGCGTGGCGCGCAGCGCCTCCTTCACCTACTCGGGCGACTCGAGATCTCGCGCGATCGTGCCCAGCACGGCACTGTCTACACGCTCCGTCGCGATGCTCCCGCGACCTCGGCACCGGTACAGCTTCGCCCGCGCGGTGCGATTTCCCTCCCACGGAAGGCCGTCCGGCGTGCGCAACAGGCCCGTGAGCTGATAGCCCTCGCTGCGATCGCGACTGTTGTCCTTCCGACCGGAGGCGAGCTGCGCGCGGAGTGCCTCCGCGATTGCGTCGCTGATGAGGGGCTCGTGCATGTTGTGCTGGATCACCCATTCGGCGCGCGGCCGCCGTTTGACCCCGCCCTTGCAGCCGCCTGGACCGTGCTCGCCGTGGACATTCCACACCGTGCCGGGCTCGCCT